>NZER01000395.1 GCA_002690445.1 Candidatus Pacearchaeota archaeon | reverse complement strand
CTGTGGGATCTGCCGCACCTGCTGCCGACGCCGGTAGTGAACGACATGGGCCGAGGCAAGACGCCCGAGGAGTGGGACTCCTGGACCGACGAGATGAAGAAACGTCACGACAACGGCAACGGACACGGGGCGAGCTTGGAGATCGAGATACTTCGGCTACTACCAACACCGACAGCGAGGGACTGGAAAGACACAGGGGATCTCACGAAGTCCGTTCCAGACGACGACTCGCTACTGCCGAGAGCAATCGCCCATCATGTGACTTCGGCCCCTACACGGGGGCTGTCCAACGATGGGAATACATCCTTGGACGAGCAGCCCCCGCCCCAGTTGACGACCGAGGATTGAACCCATTTTTTGTGGAATGGATGCTCGGACTACCGGAAGGCTGGGTCTGCGACCTGGGCCTATCACGCACAGCCATGCTGAAAATGCTCGGCAACGGATGCTGCGTACAACAAGCCGAGTTGGCGTTGGGGTTGCTGTCTGATGCCTGACCATGAAGTAGCCCGCCACACCCGCGAACATCGCATCTACCTGTCCATCGGAGACATCGCAGCCTGGATGGGAGTTCCTGCTGCGTCTATTTCAGTTCGGCATGTTGATCGGGCACCGGATCGTGATGACCGGGTGGTGCGTATCTGTTTGTTGGAACGTGTCGATGACTGAGGTGCCGGCGGAGGCAGAGATCCACTCGAGGCTGGTTTACCTCGGTGGCGGATTACGTCACGTTTGGTGGACGGTAACTGCCGACGGTGCAGAGGCGGGGTTGTTCCACACCTACGCTGCTGCGGTTGCCTATGCCCACCGGTTGCGTGACGAGCAGCAGGTCGGGAAACCATCGAAGGAACAGTTGCTTGCTACCCAGGGGGCCGGATGACCGATCTTGACGCCATGACACAACACGAACGCATCGCCTATTTCAAACGCCGCTACCCCAGCTTGGGCCACAACGCCGCCATCAGCATCGGATGCGCGACCACGCCCGAGGGGCGAGCATGGGAGATACAGATGGCCCGTGGCGAACGGGCCGCAGTGACGGCTGACGATCCGAACGAGGTGACCCGTGAACTCGACGGGGCACGCGACGATCTGATCGCGGAGCGGCACCGCCAGGAGGAAGGCGTCCTGTGACCCCCGACGAAGCCGACCGGATCCTGTTCCGCATCTCATCAATCTGGCCGCAAACAACAATCACAGACGGCACCATCTCCATCTGGCGCAGCTACCTCCAAGAACCCACCTACACATTCGACACAGTGACCCGAGCCGTCGACCGCCTCGCAGGCGAATCCAAATGGTGGCCCCCGTGGGCAACCCTGGTCGAAACCGTTGCCGCCACCAAACGAGCCGACGACTCAACAACCCGCGGCCTACCCGAAGGCGACCGCCAATGTCTCCCGCTTGCAGAATCAGCCAAGCGTGCACACGCCACCCGGATGCTGCTTTGTGAGTGCGAAACCTGCTAGGGTGTCGGTACCGACAGGGTGGTTCCTGCGGTGAGACAAGTCCAACCCCTCGGTGGCAGAGGCCCTGCGCCGGGGGGTTGTTCTGTTTTCCCACGCCGGCAACTGTCGGGTATCTTTCACCCGCTGCGGTGGTCCTTGGGGTATCCGGTGCCGGGTCGTATCTGACATTTCCTGCGGGATCGGTTGGGGGCCGGGACGCGCAACGGCCCCAGCCTGGCGGCTGGGGCCGGCGGGGGGGTTTGGCGGGCGAGCCGAGGCGCTACGGCAGAACGCTCGCTAGTAGCGCGGTGGGCGGGTCGACGGGGTTAGATATACAGCTCGCGACTAGCCATACGAATAGGAACGCGAGGGCTAGCACTTTGGCGGTTTCGCGTCGGCTGGTGGTCATGCTGGGCCCAGGTAGTCGGGTTTGCGGGTATCGGTTCCGTTTCCGTAGCGGATCTGGGCGCCCAGCTCGAGCCCGGGCACGGCATCGGGGACGTTGTCCAGGGTTCCGGTCCCGGCGTAATCGGTTCCGGCGGTGACGATGACCCACATCGATTCGGTGCCGCCATCGGTGCGAGGGAACCCTACGACCTTTAGTAGTACCTGGCCGGCGGGGTCTATTAGTTTCCAGTTTCCGAACGCGCGCCAGTCGTTCACGGCGTGCGGCAATCTGGCGCGACGTTCATAATGGGCAGGCTGGCCGCGTTAGGCGGGCAGGGTGTTTCGTAGTCTTCGGGGTTCTCGAGATATGCGACGGCCAGTACGAATAGGAAAACGGCGGTGGCTATCGCGAGGCGGCGGGCTAGTCGGTTGGTCACGATGCCTCCGGGGTGCAGGTGGCGCATAGCCAGGTGACTTCGCGGAGCGCGACGGTACCGGCCCAAGTGGTTGGGCCGGTCGTGGGGCGAATCGGGACATCGGCGGTGTTGCAACCTTTGCAGGTGCCGGTCAGGTGTCGGGCTAGTCGTGTGGTCATGGTTCTCCTTTAGTGGATTGGGAAAATGATGTCAGGGGCGGTGGTGCTGTGTTTCGGGAGGCAGGCGCGGCAGGCGCTACACGCGCCGCGGTAGGTGCCGCGGATCTGGATAGTGCGCGGCATATCGTCCGCGTCTACCGGGCAGACCAGGGCACGCCGGGGTCCGTCGCCGGCTAGGCGGCGGACCTTCTCGAGTAGGCGGCGACCTTCGTCGGCGCTTTCGGCCATCATCGCCACGGGGAGGGCATGGTATGCGTCGCCGCGTAATGCGTTTACGGTCCGGCGCAGCATGCTGGGGTCACTGCTCAGATAGTAGGTCCAGCCTCGAGGCGGTAGGCCGGTGTTCGGATCGAGTAGGCGGCGCAGATAATCCCGACCTGCGCCATAGGAGCGGGAGTATCCCCAAACGGTCAGCCGCTCGGCGTCGTCGGCGTCTACCTGGTGGGCGGCTTCGCGCCATGCGTCCACTAGTGCGGCGCTCCACCAATCGCCACTAGCGGCAACGCGGAACGTAGGCCGCGTGGCGCCTAGGTCAATCTGGCGGTCACGGCTTCGGCGCATCAACGCTGCGGCGAGGGCGGCACCATTCCCGGCGGCTAGTTCACGGTTCCAATCCTGGCGGCGACGCTCGGCGGCGTGCCTAACCTCGTGGCGGAAGCTTTCAATGTTGACGGCGTAGCAATCGGCACGGCATGCGCTCGAGGATCCCGGGCACGTTGCCACGGCCGGCCACCAGGTTGCGTTGGCGGTCCGCGGTCGGCCATTCGGGCGGGCGGTGGTCGTGGTTTTGGAGTCTTCGCAAAGGTGGGCGTCTAACTCTGCGAGGCTCCATAGTCCAGGGCGGCGCAGCGTCACGGGTTGGGCGTTCATGGTGTGGGCTCCTCCTCGAGTAGGTCCGCCAGGATCTCGGCGGCGGTTTCGACGGCTTCGGCTAGCGTGACGGTGGCAGGGGGTCCAGCCCCGGGGACGATTTCGGCGGGAATAACGGTTCGGCAATCGACCGCGGGCTCGAGCGCGAAACGATCCTTAGTCGACACGGTGGGATGCACGGTGTACGTCCAGCCTCCGCGGTTGACCACGGCTAAGGCGCCATCGTCTAGGTCCGGGCCGGCGACGATTACTAGAGGCCGGGTCATCGGATTAATCCGGGGATACTCGAGCGGGCATCGTCCACCATCGCGGCGAACCCATCTACGTCATCGCCTAACGCGTCGGCCAGGTCGTGACGGGTGGCGGCGAGGTCGTCCCTAGCGCAGCTCGTACCCTCGGGCTGGCCGATTAGGGCGGCGCAACCTCGGCGCTGAAAGTCTCGGCGGACCTTGTCGAACGTCGAGCCGGTTTCGTCGGCGGCGTCGTGGAGGCTGTCGAGCTCCCACGGCTCGCCACATCGGGGGCAGGGGATGTCCATCATTCGGGGGCTCCTTTGTTGGTGGTTTCTTCGGGGTCGACCAGGCGGCCAGCCACGCAGTACGGATCCCGACCATCACCCTCCATATAGTCACACTCGAGGGCGTCGTCGGGTCCGCCCATATCGCCAGTGCCGCGGCATTGCGGACACCAATCCTCGGGCGGTAGCGCGGTCAGTGTCGCGAGGATTGTTGCTACCTGGTGGAGGGCTTGGAGGCGCTGCGTCCGGTGCGGGTGCTGGTACTCGCGGGCCGTTTCGGGTAGTTCGTCGTCGTTGATCCCCAAAAGCGGCGCGTACGTTTCGGGGTCTTGCAGGAGCTCGCGCAGGGCGGCAGCCTCGAGCGCGTTTAGTTCCAGGGCGTAGGTGCCAGGGTGCATAGTGGTTCCTTTGGTGGTTGGTGAGACTCGTTCAGTGTACCACGTGGCGCGGCTGCTGCGGGGTTTCTGCGGCTGGTTGGTTTCTGTGGGGTCTTTTTCGTCGGTCGGCGGTCGGGCTGGAATCACGCGGCGGCGGGGGCCGGCTGGCGGTTGCCTGGCGGACGCGAAACAGCCCCGGGCGGAAGGGGGAGCCGCCCGGGGCTGTCCGGTGGGGTGGCTAGGTGGCCGAATCGGGGCGCAATCGGGCCCAGCTCCGGCACTCGACGCCGGCGCTCATGACTGGTGCCAGGCGTACGGGGTCGGCGGCACGGCGCCGGTCCACTCGGACAGGGCGGCTAGCAATCCTATGGGGCCTAGAAGACCATGCGCTTTCCGGTGACGACGCTCGCCGCGGCCCATGTCATCCTCTTCAGACTCCGGGGCGTATTCCACGAGCGTGAACCATTGCCACCCGTCGTCGTGTTCTCCGGGTTCTCCCCAACTCTCCGCGAGGGGCTGGTGCCGATCGGCCATCTCGTAGGGCTCGCCGGATCCGTGCGAGATCCCCAGCGTCGGGTGCTGCTTCGGGTCGGACCACGGGCCACAAGCGGCGACCCGTATGACGGCGCAACCTTCGCCGGTGTGCATCCAATAGGCGAGGTGGTCAAGGGACTCGATGTGGTCGGCAACCATTCCGGTAAGTTCGTGCCCCGTGGGACTGGAGTCGGTCTGGCCAGGTAGCGGGGTCTGACGAATGCGGGCTAGAGCTTCCTGTTTGTCGCGCGCTAGCAGTGCTTGCGTCGCGGGGTCGGTCATATCCATCATGTCAGGCATTGGGGTTCCTTTGGTTAGCGGGTGAGACAGAGCCCATCGTACACGACGGGGCGCGCTGGCGCAAGTTCATCGCCGGCAGATCTGGGCGGGAGGCTCCAACTCGCGGCCATCGCAGCGGCGTCCTGCCAGCCGCTGCGCTGCACGACGGGCCGAGCCGCACAGCCCGCGACCACCACCATCGACCGAACACGTGTCCGCTCGCCGCTTCGGCGCGCCCTTGCCCTTCCGGCGGCCAACCGACTACCACCCACAAAAGTCCCGCCGCCGGCCCACAAACCCTGGAACCCAAGCACCCAACCGACCAGCAGGCACAACAAGCTGACACCCACCACGCCTGGCCAGCGGCCGCAGGCCGCCAACAACCAAGATGCCGCCGCTCGCGGCGACACAATACCTGATCCCTACAGCGCCGACACCGGCTAACACCCACGCAAGGTACCGGCGCAAAGAAAGACAAACTTCGAGGGGAAGCCGGGTAACAAAGCCAACACCCACCGCGGCCCCCCCCGGCTGAACACACAACCTGGGAGAAAGAGGGCGCCTACAGTAAAGGTGCAGCCACACAACCAGGAGGCGCCCCAAGCAAGTCTCTGGGAGGGTAGTTGGCGCAGGGGGTACGGGGCACGGAGGAGCGCAGCGGGGGAGTGCCCCGACCCCCAAGACAACTAGACTGATTAGGGGTGTGGTTGTGGGTGTGCTTTTGGTGTTTGTGCTGGTGGGGGGCTGGTTTTGGGGGTTTGGGTTGGGTTGTGGTGGGCCAGTTTATGGTGGTTGGTTTTGGGGGTTTGTGGTCTGGCTTTGGTGTGGTGTGGGGGTGGGGTGTGTTGGGGTGGGTTGTGTGTTGGGGGTTTTTTGGCAGGGTCGACCCTTGGGTGCCCTCCGCCAGTTGACGCCTGGTCTGCGTTGCAGTCGCTTTGGCCTGTGCGCTGCGCCCGTGTACCTGTGTGCCGGTGGTGGCTTCTTTGGTGCGCGGGTCTGAGGCCCCTCTGACGGGCGAGCCTCACGCTGGTTAGGCGGGAAACACCGGGTTGCGGTGTTGTTGGTGATGGTAGCAGATGGTGTCGGGGGTTGGTTGGTTGGTGTACGGTGCGGGGGTTACCTGTTTTTTCGTATCGTCTGTTTGGAGTGTTGATGTCTTCTGATGCCTGTGGCCCTTCGTTGTCTTCGGTTCGTTGTTCGTTGAGGGAGAAGCCGGTGTGTTTGTTGTGTGGGGTTCCGATGCAGCGGGCGGGGTCGTGCATGGTTTGTCCGTTGTGTGGTGAAACTAGTGGTTGTTCGTAGCTGGTTGTGTCGGTAGATGCGGGGGGTGTCGCGAAGGTTGTTGCTGCGGTTGCTACGTTGGTGGCTGCTGTTGGGGGGGTGCTGGTGGCTGTTCGCTCTGGTGGAGATGCCCCGTATGCCCCTAGTGTGATTGTGATTCGGGGTTCGACTTTGCCGGAGGACGATTTGACGGATTCGGAGCGTGATCGTGAGTGGTTGTCTGGTTGGGGGATGCCCGGGTGAGAACGTTTTCGTTCGGGGCAGGTGTCCAGTCGACAGCCGTTCTTGTCCTTCAGGCGATGGGGCGACTGCCCGAGCCTTACGACGTGTTTCTGTTTGCCAACGTCGGCGACGACTCCGAACACCCGGCCAGCCTTGACTACTTCCGTGATGTGCACATCCCGTATGCGGAGGCTCACGGCATCGACCTACAGGAAGTCAAGCGGGTCAAACGGGACGGCACCAGCCCGACGTTGCTGGAGGACGCTCTAGCACAGGAGCGGTCGATCCCGTTGCCGTTGTACCTAGAAGGTGG
>NZER01000394.1 GCA_002690445.1 Candidatus Pacearchaeota archaeon | reverse complement strand
TGTCCGAGCACCTCGTAGAATATCTGCCTCAATTGCGTGTCACTGCGATACCAAGGCGCCGCTTTCGGAATACGCGGCCAGATTTCCACTGGCACCATCGGTTCAAGCTCGCGCTCCTTCTGCGCGATTACCTCCATAAGCTCGGCGAGTACCTGCGAGCGTGCGACTAGGTCTTGCTTCACCCCACGCATCATCATATCGAGCAGCAAGGGGAAGTCGTCCATCTGGTCCTGGACCTGTTCTTCCAGCCCTAGCTGCCGAGCTATGTCAGTGAGGACTTTGTTGCACTCGAAGGTCGTTACACAATCAATGCAGTTGTAATTCCAGAGGATTTCCTCCTCCATCTTCGCTACCCATTCCTTACCTTCGTCTTTCCAGAAACGATGGTAAGCACAGTAGAGGGATGAAAGATAGGCGAGCCCCTTTGGTGTGCCGGGCCAGCAGACCCAATGCGTATACATCGTGTCACGCCAGCAGGTTGACAGCATGTGCCAATAGAGTGCGATGTACTGTGCATCGTAGAGATAGTTCTGGCCGATGACCTTGACGCCGGGGTGGGTTAGCAGACGACGCAGCATTTGGATGATTTGGATTTCCTCATGCTCGGACCAGTAGCCTGTCTTATCCTCGACACACATGAAGGGAATACAAATGGCTTGCAACTCGTTCCATGCAATGCCCGCGCAGGCGATGTGGCCAGCCCGTGTTTCAAGATCGGAGGCGATTGTGAGATCACCAAAGTTGTCAGCGTGCTCGAGCAGAGAGCCTAGTTGTGCTACCACCTGCTCGAATGTCGGGCGCAGCTGGAATTGATACGCTGGTGGGTCCCAGTTATTATTCAATGCAAGGGGGATGCGTTTGCGCAGGTCGTGTCGAACAGCATAACGCCACGCCCACTGACGCTGCCACGCGGCGGGATGATAGGTCGGGAGTACCTTCACCCCACCCATTTCTTCGCTGGCGTAGAGCTGTGAGCCCCGCCACTGGGTAATGCCGGTTGGGGTTTTGTAACCTAGCTCGTCTTTGATGTTGAAGCAATCGTCCGTCAAGGCCCACAAGGCGTAGTTGCCATAAGCGATTATGACCTCGGGCTTGACTGCTTCGATCTGCTTTCGTAGTGTGTCTACACCAAGCAGGACCTCTTCCTTTGGGAACAAGCCTTTGACTTTCAGCTTCTTTTCTGCGTTGCCCTGCTTTGTGGTGTAAAAGAACTGCTTCATGTCATTGCCAGCGGGCTTAGCACTGACGACATTAGTCGAGAAGATATCGTCACGGTTAAGCCCACACTCGGAGAGCAGAACGTCGTTCGCCTGCCCTGACTGACCACAGAGGGGGATGAGTTTCGCCTCCTCGGTCTTACCCCAGGACTCGGCAACCTGCATAATCCGCGCGTCGGTCGGACCTGAGGTGCCGTAGAATATGTCGGATGGGTCAGTGCGGGGCATTTGGGTTTACCGCTCGCCTTTTCAATCGTTCGTATGTCACACGCAGGATCTCTACGGTAGACCAGCGTGCATCACAATCCCAGCAACGGCGTCGACGCGTTACCAACCCCTTGATGTGTCGGGTGGAAGTGATACGGCTCTTGCCTCCGCAAAGATGGCAGCTACTGGCGCGTACTTCGATCGGCGGAGCCATCACTCGCTCAATTCATCCAGGCGTGACTGGGCCAGCTTCGCTGTCTCCGCATCCTTCTCGATACCAGTGGCGGTCAAGAAACATTCGGCGGCTGCTGGAAAGATTGTACCCGAGCCGCAGCATGGATCGAGGACAAGCTCGCCTGGGGAGCAACTGAGATTGAGGAGTTTCTTATACAGCTCGACGGGCTTTTGCGCAGCCACGAGACGGTCCCGTTGGATGGACTGGCTAATCACGTCGTTGTGTATTGTGCCGAAGGCTTTGTCTCCACGGGAGCAGAACAAGATTAACTCATGAACGCGCCGGAACCCTCGCTCACCAAGCGGTGCATGACCTTGGGTACCTGCCTTGTGCCAGATGAGTGGCGTTCGCCAGGGGGTCCAGCCGACCTGTTCGGCACGAAGCCGTATGGTCAGGAAATTCTCTATGTCGAGAAACAGGTACATATGTGCGTTGTCCTTGGTGCAGTCCCAGGCATACTGGACCAACTCGAGGTTTAGATCAAGCGCTTCTTGCGGATCGTCCTCGTAAGTGTGTGCCAGCTTGGCAGCGTCCCCAAAGTCACTGGCTTCCATCCCATAGGGAGGATCGGCAATAACACAGTCAAATGTCTTCTCGTCGTACATGGTACGGAAGTCGCCGTGTCGAAGAACGTGCTTCGACTTCTTCTTCTTGGCGTGTTTCTCCTGCACCGCACGGAACTCAGCTTCTACAATGCGGGACGCTATCCCCATCGCCTCACGGCGGGAACGCGCCGCTGCGACGGCCGGGTTGTCGAGGTGACGCGCCAGGACCTGAGCCTGGGCAACCTCACGACGCGCCTCGCCACCGCCAAGCTCTTCACCTGTCGCCCCCACGGTATGCTTAGGGTTCGCTGCTACACGCAAGGTATGCAAGGCGTCGATCGCCTGGACACGATCCTGCCATGAGAGGTCGATGCGCTGGATGTTTTCTTCCAGCTCGACCTGCCGCAGTTGAAGTTCTCCCTGATCAGATACCAAGGTGCACGGGATATGCGTACCCTTAACCCACTCGCCATTGCAGTGGTACATGGTCTTCGCCCCGGCTATCAGTGCGATTGCGCGAAGGCGACGTTCTCCCGCTACGAGAGAAAGCGCTCCATCCTGTTCAACGCAGACAATAGGGTGGAGAAGCCCTTGCTCTGTTATACTCTTTGCAAGGGCCTTCACCGAGGCAGGATCAACTGTCTTTCTTTGTCGATCCTTTACTCTTATCTCCGCTGTTGGGACTATTCGAAGTGAAGATTCCTTTTCCACCGAGGCGCCTCTCTGTTGCGAAGTTAAGCTTCTTATGTACTGTGTAGGAAGTCTTGTGTGTGAGGGTGGGGTATGAGCCTGGCTTTGGCATGTGCTTCAGTGCAGGACCAGTGGTGAAGAACGCCGCAGCACGCTGAATGTTGTTGCTGGATGTGATCTCCACGATGCACTGATACGTCTCTGTATCAAGAAGGTACGTCATGAAGTCGACAACGGAGATTGACTTGAGGTCAATCCTGCCGCGCCGGAAGCCACGACCGCTCATGACAGCAACGTCAGCTGCTCAACCGCGCGCGTGATGCCGGTGTAGAGCCATTTGCGTCGCTCCGGCTTATCCCATACGAGGAAGCGATCGTCCCAGAAGATCACATGATCCCACTGCGAACCCTGCGCCTTATGCACGGTGATGGCATAGCCGAAGTCGAACTCCTCCCGGTCCTGCTTGTCCCACCAGTGGAGAGACTCGACCAGGCCGGGTTGCTCGTACTCGTCGAAGTGAGCACGTAGGACAGGACAACGGATGGTTTTGTCAAGCTCTGTCTTCAGCTCTATCTGCATCCAGGTCTCGTACTCCTCAACCACTCTCACCACTGTGCACATCATGCCGTTGAAGATGCCGGCGCCTGCGTTGTTCTTCAGGCAGATCAGCTTCTCGCCTGGCATGGGCGTCGCGCCTTCGAACCCTGCGATCTTGCGGTAGCGTTGGTTAAGTGTACGCCGCGTCTTGTTCTTGCCGCAAAGGATCTGATCCGCCCCGAGGGCATCTTCCTTAGTCAGCCCTGTCATGGACTTGTGCACTGACGTGGGATGCCCGTCGGAGCGGAACTCCTCTCGAGGAATAGCCTTGCCCGTGCGGGCAGAGAAGCTCAGGCTGATGATGGGATTGTCCATCGCCTGACGATGGATCTTTTCGAGGAGAATGTCAGGCTTGGCCTGGGTGAGCGCGCCGGTGCCCTTGATAGGGGGTAGCTGACCAGGATCGCCGAGGACAAGCAAGGGCTTCTCGAACGAGAGAAGATCGTCCAGCATCTCCTGGTTGACCATCGAGACCTCGTCAAGCACGAGTAGGTCTGCCTGGAATAGCTCGGACTCGTCGTTGAGTTCGAAGCGAATGGAGTTGTTGTACTTGATCTTGTCTTCCAGTTCCTTCGCTTCCTCATGGTCGTCCTGCTTGCGCGCTGCTTCCAGCTCTCCTCGTAGCCTTTTATCCACATCCTTGTCGGGGAAGATCGGCTTGTATATAAGCGAGTGGATAGTCCTCGCGGGAAGGCCTTGGTGTTGCATGACCAAGGAGGCCTTGCCGGTGTAGGCGCCGTAGAGGACATTGCCCTCGATATCGCTCACGATCGAGCGAATGGTCGTGGTCTTACCAGTGCCGGCGTATCCGAAGATGCGGAAGATTGGATTGGTAGAAGTGCGGTCGTCGAACCAATCTTGGAAACGGTCCTTCGCTTCCTGCTGTTCAGGAAAGAGCTCGACGCTTGGAGCCTCGACAGGCTTGCTTGGCATGACGGGCCTCTGGCGTGGTTGCTCGTGTGAAAGATCAGCCTTGAATTGTTCAATGTCAGTCATGGTTCTGGTCCTTTATGAAAGAAAAGAGAGGGGAAGTTCCCAGGTAAGACCAGTAGAAACCCAGGTCCTTCCCCTCTCTCCGAGGTCCTCAACCCTAAGGCTGACGCACGGCAGCCGGAAAGGGGAGAGCCTCTAGGCTAGATCGCTCGCGAAGCTAGGCCGCGCGAGCAACCTTCGTCACGTTGGCAAACGTGTCGTTCGGATCCTTCTTCGACGGCTTGTGCTTCACCGTGATCATCGCAGGACCCTGACCAACGAGGCGCCGCGGACTCCACGGCTCGCCTGGGTTGTTCTGCCCGAAGATCTCGCGCAGGTTCCCAAGTCCGGTGTTCTTGTTCTTGCCGTACTGCATGGAGCCGTCAGGCTCGACGTCGAGGAAGATCGACTGTCTTGCGATCACCCTCTCCATGTCCAGTTCGGTAGCCAGCGCATCGTCGAGGATGTGCCAGCTGACGTCCGCGATGGTCCACTCCCCATCCTGCCTGATCTCGATCTTGTCGATCATGGCAGCGGGGTAATCGCGGGCGGGGATCGGAGTCATGCGAGTTTCGAATACCTCGCTTGTCTCCCGGTCCATGAAGTTATCGGCATCGAAGGCAGAGACTGAATCTGACATGGTAGAGTTACTCCTTGCAAGGTGGATGAATGCCTAAGCCTTCTTAGACGCAGTGGCTTGGGCGGTTTTAACGCGCTTCTTCCATGCTTCGACGATCTGCCCATAGTCGGGGGTGATCTTCTCCGCTAGCGGAAGGGCGCGCCGCTTCAGGTCGACGTTCGTAGCTGTTGTCGACCAGAAGAACTGCGAGCCTTCACGGTAGGCGAGGACGACGTCGCTGAAGGTTCGCGGGATTTTCGGGGCAAGTTTATTGCCCAGCGCTTCGATACGGGTCTTGGTCTTTTGCTCAACCTCGTCCACGCCACGGTCAGTGTGGCCGTTCACGACGAGGAAGCATTTGCAGGCGCCGGTGAGCTTCATGAGGAGCATTTCCTCAGCCTTCATACCAACGCCGTATTCGCCGACGTGGGCTGTAGGTTTGGCACCGACAACCATATCAAGCGCCATCTGGTTGATGCCGGTGAGGGTATCGACTGCGAGTGCTCGATCGGGCGTGAAGAAATCGACTGGACCGAAGTCCTCGCCGGTGCGCTGGCAGTGGAAGTTCTTGAAGTTCTGCAGGACAGCCCAGTATTGCTGGTACTTGTCCTTGTTGATGCCCTGCTTGATCTCGCCGAGGTCTTTGTATCCCATCATCTTGACCATGTCGGCCATGTGGATGAGGGTATCCCACTCGGGGATTGCGGGAGGAGTGTAGTTCCAATGCAGCTTGTTGATATCCAACCCCTTGTCGGACACCGCATCGAGTAAAGACTCCTCCCCACCCGGATCAGTGATCTGGACAAACAGTTCCAGGCCGGCCTCCATTAGGGTGGTCAGGGAGTAAGTCTTACCCGTTCCGACGCCACCCAGGACCAAGGTAGATGATCCTTTGAGTGGGTCGAAGGTTGAGTCAGTTGTGGGCGGAGCAGCTGGTGCGTCAGGCATGGTTCCATACTCTCAGTTCATGAAGGATAAGTTCCTTCGGGATTTCATCTAAGATCGAGTCGGCCTCGTGTATCCATTCGTGCGGCTTGAGAAACGAACCGCCGCCGTGGAGTGAGCAAGTCTTTGTGACAGCAGCGAAGCGACGGTGGCACTCATCGTCCTCTTCACAGACGTGAAGTATGCCTCCCCAAGGATGCCCGCATACGTCGCAGACATAGACCTCGCTGCGTAGTAAGTGCGCCACGGTATCCACACGCTCGACTGCGATGGTCAGGTGAGAAAGAACGTAGCAAATGCAGTGTGCGTGTGCCATGAGATTAATTCAGTCGCGCCAGTTGGTCGGCTGCATTACTGAATATCTTACGCACCTCTACTGGCAGTGTAATGTTATTGGAGGAAGCCTCGCGCAGCAGACGTTCTGCTTCATCAAGGCCCTCACGGCGACCTGCGGCGAAGGCGTTGGATAGAAGAAGGTCTACATCGCTCGCCAGGGAGGAGACGAGCTTTTCGCGCGAGGCTTCCAGCCGGGGGTGGGTCATCATCCCACCAAGTCGTTGTCGTGGTTGTGCTTTCCTCCCTGAAGGAGCGGCGGGCAGTCCCACTCAAGGACATCCTCCTCGTGTGTTTCCTCTCGGGTCTCGACAGCGATTTGTCGCGTGACGAGCTTCGTCCCAACCACGCGCGCTGTGCACACCTCCTTGCGGTTCGTGTAGAAGTCAAGTTGTAGAGGTGCGTAGTCGTAACGAAGAACGAAGTAGTCGTTAACCACGTTCTTCTTGAAGGAAGGTGCCGCCTTCGCCACTTCCCTCAGTGTGTGTGCGTCGACAGGTACGTTGAGTACTGCGTCGATTGGGACAGGAAAGGTAGGGTTCTGCTCGTAAAGGTCTGCGAGCTTGCGCAACTGTTTCGCGAAGTCAAGTGCGTCTGTCATGGTCTTTGTCCTTGAGAAGTTGCGGGGGCCGCCACGGTTGAGTTACCTGTGCCCGCTTTGGCACCCCGCTGATTGCTTCAGCCCAGCTTGACCTCGGTAGCGGTCAGCGCCGAGTCGAGGTCAATGTCATGCGCCTCGTCGATATGGACGAGGAACGTCGGCTCGGCCACGGTCCAGCGCGCCTTCGCCTCACGCATGGCGAGTTCAAGCTCCTGGAACCCGTCGATCTGTGGGTTCTGCTTGACGACGAGCCAACAGCCTTTACGCTTCGCCGGTGGCTTCTTCGCAGCTTTCTTCTTTGTAGGCTTCTTGGGCATGGTGCCCTCCTATTGATAGCTGGCCCATATGATTATGACCCAGAAGTAAACTACAGCGCAACAGGCTGCAAACATTATGAACGCGCCGAGAACCTTCAACCAGTGGCGCGTGGGAGCAGCTCGGTATCGCATTTCATTTTCTCGCATAGTTTGTTATAGGGTAGCTTGGCACGGATGGTCGCGCCGCTGGCAAGCAGAACCTGGGTGAACCCGAGTATCTCGTCAGGGCTGAGGGCGACGATGTACTTGGTATTGACGGTCACATCCTCAGTGCTACTGCCATCCTTTGCGGCAGCGCGAAGGGATAGGAAGTCACTCATCGCATCTCTCCTCGAACCAGAGCTGCGGCAGAATGGACGTGCACCAAGAGAGCCATGTGGCGACTGCGACGTGTCAGTTGACCAAACATATTGCACAGCTCAACCAGCACCAAATTGACCCGTACCCAGTCAATCGCCTCGCGACACCAGGGTTCACTTCGCTTACCGGTGCGTGAGACCCTCCAAAGTTTGAACTGTCCTTCAGCGTCTCTCTTGGTCTTAAACCTTCCGTAGCTCATGCTGCAATCTCCAGTTTGTATTCCCGTTCCGCGACTGGGTTCTTCTGCAATGGGTTCCAAGTCCGGGTGACGAAATTACTGTACCATTTCCAAGGCTCATCGCTGTCGCAGATCTCTGCCATTCCACACCCGCCATAGTTGGAGCAAGCTGTACCCCATGAGTGGGTGAAAGTGTCTTCGTCCAGCGTATCCATGTATTGTTCGTACTTGGAAATGATGTGACGAAGCTTGGTGTGAATGTCCTTCCACCAGCGCTCGATCTTCTCGTCGGAGTAGTGTTCGATCACCTGAAGATGTTTGATCTGGGTCTTTTGGATCGCCACCCCACGAATGATGGCTGTGTCAATATCGAAGCCGTGGCATTGCAGCGCATAGACATAGCCTATGAACTGGCCGCGCAATGCCCACTGGTTGGCCCATGTCGTGCCAAGGGATTTCGTGGTCTTCTCGTCCATGACTGCCAGCAGCACCTCGTCGGTAGCGAGCTGGTCAAGGCGTCCACCGTAGATGATGGGGTTGCCAGTAGTTGGATGGTTGACCTCCATTGGTAGTGCGAAGGTATACTCGATGGCAGGCTTTCCACCTTCGCCGATGTATGGCTTCCATCGGTCGGTGGCAGGTGGGTACTCGGAAAGGAAGTAGTCGAACAAACCAGCAAGGACGTTGACGTAGCAACGTGGATCCTTGTGGTCCATCGGTATGTCGTCCGGTCCCCAGTAGAGAGAGAACTGTTTGTAGCCGTCGAGCAGCGCAGCGTCTACGTCCATGCCCTTGACATGGAGATTGCGCCTGATTGCTTCGACCCCGTGGGCGAACGCGCCGCCTGCGTGAAGGGCGATTGGCTTTGTGGACTTGGCGAACCTGCGCATGAATTCGAGATACGCCTTGGTCTCGCACTCGTCCACGCAGGACATGATGGTGGAGTCCACCACTTCTGGGAAGGTTACAGGGGGTGCGTCGGTGTTCATGCTGCTACCCTTTCATAGCTAATCGTCAGTGCGTTGTCGCTGATCCTCATGCGAGCGAGCGGCGCGACAATGCCTAGCTTGCCGGCTTGCTCAAGCTCGATCAATGCGGCTGAACGGAGTGCGTAGAGCTGGAAACGAAGGCGCCGGGCAGCCTGATGCGAGACACACTCGACGGTGACAGGTCCGCGCAAGGCTTGCATGAACAGCGCCTTGTGTTCGTCGGAGTATGCGGAGAGAGCGAGTGTGCTTGGCACTAGAAATCGCTCAGTGGCGTAGCCACGACCGCTGCCTTCGCCGCAGGCGAGCCCTTCTTCAAGGTCGCGGTGACGCGTATCTTCCTCATGCAACGGATGGCGAACCGAGACTCGGCCTCGCTGACGGAGTTCTCATCTTCGAGGAGTTTCGTACGCAGTTCATTCAAGTGGGCGCTGCACTCTTCGACGGTGAGTGTCTCGATGTCAGGCATGCCGTCGTCCACGGGCTGTGCTGCTTCAATCGCTGTCGTTTCCGACTCGCTCATTTTCCTCTTCCTTCTTCACGAAGTGCTCCCGCAGGAGCTTGGTGATCAGCCGCGAACGTGCGCCGTATGCGACACGCTCTCGCACTGGGTCCCAGAGGTGCAGCTCAAGCTTGGCTGCAATGTCCACTGGAAGGGATAGCTTAACTTCAACCGTCTTTCCCATGATGGCTCCATTCTACGGGCAAACCGCCCGGTATGTCAAATAAATAATTCAAGTTTTTTTGCTACCAAAGAGCTCATCTAGTCCGAGCTGCGAGCGGTCTTCTTCAGCTGTTTCGGGCATGTCTGGCAGGGGTTCTTCCATCTCCGGCGCGTCCGGTATGGTAATACCCGCAGCCTTGATCGCGTCGAGGTAGTTGGCATCCACAGGACGTGCGATAAGAACGCCTCCGTCCTCGCCGAGGTCACGGATGGAGAAGCTGACCCCGTTGGCGATGGTAGTCAGCGGGTGGTTCTCCTTCCGCATTTCGACACGGAGCTTGTGAAGGCGGTGACGAAGGGCGGTGGCTTTCTTGTAGCCATCCTTCTCGTTGAAAGCGATGGCGGTTTCTTCAAGCTGTCCACGCTTAAACACCTCGAATAGTTCCGCGCCATAAGAGCTTACTGGCATTGGTTCCTCCTTGAAAGCTAGACCGGGCGTTGGGTGAAAACCGCCAACGCCCGGTTTGGGGTTAGCTGAGATGCTCGATCACAGCGGCTCTCCAAAGAAACGCCACAGCGAGGGCACGTCCGTGCTCAGGCAATCATACAGGATGCGGCGGCCTGTGTCGTTCGCAGCGAGTTGAAATGTCTCTTGCTTCTCGTACAACGCCTGGAGACATTCCTCGTGTGAAGGGTATTGGATAGGCCCGACGTACCACGCAGGGTCGCCGGAGAAGATGAGGACGATTACCCATTTGATCATGGCGTCACCTTATGTAGTTGATCATGTCTTTGAGCGTTGCTTCGACTTCGTCCTGGGCAATCACTGCCTGTGCCTCAAGTACAGGGTCGGTCGCGTGTTTCAGCATTTGTTTGTGAACGTCGGTAAGCATCCTGACCCGTTCGTCAGTATCGCGACAGGTTTTCATTGCTACTGACACAATACCGACGGACAGGGCTGCGCAGGCGATCCCAGGTGATTCGAGTGTAACCTCGTACATTGCCTCGTCTGACGCACCACGGTTCGACAGGTTTCTCAAGAAAGCGAGTGCGGTAGACTGGATGGCCTCATGCACTGCCTCAGTTGTAAGACGTTGCAGTAGCTCCGTGTTGGTGGGTTCTTCTGTCATCGCTACCTCCTCAGTATGGTAGCAAGCTCAAATGCCTGCCGCCAGTTATCTCGGTTGTTCAGCAGGTCGTCGAGCAGCGCCGTCTTGGTAAGATGCTCGTCTTCGAACCGGCGCTGCTGTTGTGCGACGATGTTGATAACCAGTGCGTACCAAAGCGTTTGCTCGTCGATGCCATGCCGACGCAGATGCTCGACGCCTTCGAGTATGACCTTGGTAGCGAACTCCAGATTCCCGGAGTCGATGTCGACAGCGAAGGAGCCGTCCGGTAGCATGAACTGATCTAGGATGAGGTCCGATTCAGCCATCGTTCTGCCTCGGCGCTTTCTGCTGCTCCAACGCATGGTAGGTGCCAAGCGTTGCTTCACCATCAGAACGAACGGGAACAGTCACTGTGTCCTCGTCCTCGACTGGAGTCTCATCGGCATAGAGCGCTTGGAGTGTGTACTCACCTGCGGGTAGTGCGTCAGGCGGCTCGCCTTTCAGTCCGAATGGATTGATACCGCTGAGGATCAGTTGTGCGGTGCCGTCGTCAAGGTGGTAGAGGTTAGCCAGTTGGCCTGTTTCGACTATGCGGACATAGCCCCAGGCGATGCATTCTGTCATGTGCGTTTCTCCTCAGCGTGTGGTGCGTGGTGGGATGATCAGGTGCGGTACGCCTTGCTTCCGCGCGTACCGAATGGTGGACCAGGTGCCGCTACGCATGACCTCACGCATCCCAGCAGGCGTGGCAATGAGATACTCTGACTCGTCCACGATGGCGTGGTTCCGGTCGAGGTATGGACGCGCCGGCCTGTCTGCGTTGTAGACCAAACCCACGGCCTGCTGTGATGTATTCTCAGGCCTGTGGTGAATGATGGTGCAGACAAGCGTGAACCTACGCGCGGCGATGTGGAACTCCTCGTCTGCACCGACGCATCCTCCGTGATGGATGGCGATCGGTATGTCCGAGCTGAGGCACGAGAGGAAATGCTCGACCACGTCGCGTTGGTAGTCAGTCATTCCGTTCCGTGTGCCGGTGAAGCCGATAGCGATCCCTGTGCGTGACATACTGGTTTCTCCTCGATTGTGGGGGCTGGGCAACGAACACCCAGCCCCCGGTTCGAAGGGTCAATCGTACGTGGGATGCGAGGTGATCTCGTACTCCTCGCCTCCGCGTGGGTGGGCGTCAAGCGAATCCGCGATGAACGTATGGATTTCCTGACGTTCCCGATCGACGTAATCGCACCAGTCGCCGATGGTCCGCGCCAGCTCCTGCAACACGATCGCGGCGGCCCGTGGCTGACGAATACCGTGTCGCGAGGTCAGCTCGCCAATGGTACCCATGATCGTCAGGTGGGTAGCCGAATAGTGGTCGCGAAGGAGCTTTTGCACGGCGTCACGCGTTTCCTGAACGCGTTTCTCCTCGACACCTTCGTCCTTGCTGTCCATGTGTGGCATGTCCAGTCCTTTCTATTGGTGGGTGATACGCCGGCCTTCGCCGACGCGTTCGTTCAAGCCGACTCGCTCACCGGCGGCTCGTCCGGCACCACGCGAGGCCCCATAGTGATCCTGGGTGCGACGCGAAGTTAGGTGAATGCCCATGCTCTTGAACTCTGCGTGGACGGCGGCCATCTTGACAGGCACGAGGTCGCGCCCGGTTGAAACAGCCTGCTGCTGCTTCGAAGCGTGGATCTCCTGCAAGCGCCGTTTGATTGTGCTCGCCATGCCTTCTTGGAAAGAGAGGCGTTCGTAGCGGACGGAGGAGATCATGTCCGCCTTGAACCATTCCAGGTCAAGCGCATTGCGAATGACGGTGTAGAGTACCTGGAACGCGGCGACGTCTTCGGGCAAGCCGAGCGCGACAACGCGCCGGGGACCGTTGGTCCAGGTCTTGCAATCGCAAAGGATTGCCATCGCGGTCAGGCATTCTTGGATCGGGTGGAACTTTTTGTCAGTGGTGTCGATGTGCACCTTGCGAACGGTCTGCTCGCCGATCTCGATGTCAGTCATCGTCATGTCGTACTTGTTGACGAGCCTGGTGTAGAGTTCCGCAGCCTGCATGGCTTCGGCCTCGGTGCAACCTTGTGCAGTGGTCTTCTCGCGAAGAGCGCGTAGCTTCCTCGCGATCGCGGCGCGTTCTGCGTTCATGTCAGTCTCCCTCCTTGTAAACCTTGACACGGTTGTGCGGGCTGCGCCATGCCGCGTGGAAGTCAGCCCAGATTTCGTTCCGTGTGTGTTCAACAGCTTGGAACTGTGTCCTCAGCTTCTCTAGCCAAGGCCGCGCCTCCTCTGTGAACACGAAGCCTTGATCGACCAGACCAATGCTTGTGCGTAGGAACGAGCCGTCGAAGATGGTCGGCTTGTGGTGCATGGTGACCTCATGTATCACCATCTTGTGGCCCATGCTGGACACTACCAAGGCTTTCATCGTATCCTCCTTCGTGCGTGTGGGTGGCGTCCCTCTTGGAACTGTTCGGCGTGGGTGGGGCAGTCTCTGTCGACGCTCCATACCCGGCCAGTGGGGATGTGGTTCGCTCCTTCGTCATACGGGAAAGAGAAGGCGTCGGGGTCGGTGGCCAGCCTACCAGACAGCATCATCTTGCGGATGTCCACGGTCGATAGAGCGCTCTCTGTTGAGGTAAGGATGGGCAAGCCGAAATCAATCGACCCATAGAGTTCAGGATGTGCTACCGCGATGAAGGTCATCAGAACGCCGACAATGGCGTAGCGACCACTGCCTTCTTCGCAGGCTTTTCATCAATCTCAGGCTCTGGTTCGGGTAGCGGCGGGAACGCCTGAAATTCGGGGAACATTTCCCGTTGCGAATAAGCCTCACGTTGCACGAAGCAGTCGGTGCAACTCTCGAGCCTGACCACCGCGTGTTCCACCTGATAAGGACAGTAAGGTGGGACGAATTGGCCTTCGAACCGCACGACACGTTCGGAGTGGAACGTCACGTCCAGGCGTTCCTGTCGAACGAAGGTGTGTTTTGAAGGGGCTGAGAATGACGCGCCGCAGCGGCATGTTCTGTCCTCAACCAACAAGACGCGGGCCGTTGTGACCCAGCGCGATCCTAGGGTAGCTCCGTTCATATCCATGTCAGTCCTTTCTTTCAAAGTCCTGAATAAAGAATAACAACTGTAACCATTATAGGCGAAACCGATCGGTTTGTCAAACAAATAATTGAAGTTTATTACGTGTTAATTCTACTGCCTACGCAAGCCCTGCGTTGTCCTGCATGTAGCTGGTCTTCTCTGGGTGCCTGGTATTCGCGGACCCCCATGCGGGCGGGCGGGCCGAGGTGTTTGGTTTAATAAAGTAAAAAAAAATATAAAGAACTGAAAGAGCGCCACCTGACCATCGGCGGGGATGGGGGGGGGGTCGGATGCGACCAGGCACGCAGGGCGAACCAGCGCAGACCCAGGTGCATCCAGCCAAACCGATCGGTGGGGGATTTCGCCAACGCCCGGTGCGGTGCGTCGGACTGACCCTAGTTGGTACGTGGGTTCAGGTTCTGGGGGACAGACAAAAAAAAGAGGCCGCCCGGTCTTGCGACCGGACGACCCCTTAAGAACGAAACTAGAACGCTGAAAGGTCGGCGGGTCCAGCGTCTTTCGCGGCGGAGTCCGCGATCTTTTGTCGCGCCTTTTGCTTCTCCGTGCGGATGCGTTCGTATTCCGCCTTGACCGCCGGATTGGCGAGAGCGCCTTCG
>NZER01000393.1 GCA_002690445.1 Candidatus Pacearchaeota archaeon | reverse complement strand
CCCATACCGCGCCTACGACTAGCGGGGCCTTCGTTCAGGCTTTGGGTGTCGCGTTAACCGCTAAGGTGGTAAAGTTTATGCCTTCACTCACCCTAGTTGAGGTAGCCTAGTGGCTGATATTGCAAAAGTTAGTAATGTCGAATGGGCCGACATTGCTGCCGTTGGAGGTGTTGCGAAAGCGGCAATCGGCAAAATGGGCGGGACGATTGATGCTCCAGCAGGCGCGAGCGTAACCGAAGCCGCCAGCCTTGTCCATTGGTGGAAACTCAACGACTCGAACTCTACCCAGGCAGACAGCACAGGCAGCGCGGATCTGACGGGCTCAAGCGTTACTCTCACGTCTTCCGGCAGAGGCGACCTGAGTGTATGCGAATACGACAGAGCGTCGTCCTCGATGAGCACAATCAACGCGGGGAGCGTGACCGGGATGATGGGCACTCCGCGCTCTTACTCATTTTGGTGCAAATTCGACGACACCGGGGCAAGCCCGTTTGACGGCGATGCGCCGGGCAACTATGATTCACCGTTTTCTTGCACGGGAGAGCTAGATGGTTATGGCTCGCTCGGCGTAGATGGTGTGTGCTTTTTTTACTACGGTGGTTGGTTTAAGTTTGGTGTGGCCGAGGGCAATAACGACACGTCAAAATGGACAACGCAAAACACAAAGTTTGCATATTGGGGTGACATAGATTTTAGGGTGGGATGGCATCATTGGGTAGGCGTGATCGACGACGGGGGCGACGTACAAAAGCTCTATCTCGACGCCACCGACTCAGGCACCACAGCGTCCGCGATCTATACGCCAAGTCTTGACTCGACAACAGACATTGAGTTCGGGCTAGGCGCACTCCATGCGCCGGGGGGCACCCCATACACTAATTCGCACTGTACGTGTCAGCTCTCAGATGTGCGCGTTTATTCCATAGCTCTGACGAGCGCCAACGTCACCGCAATTTATAATTCAGGCAATGGAGATTGGGCGGGGTAATGGCTTACCGGATCTTCACAGAGGAGGAGTGGAATACACTTCAGGAACTCGCCGAAGACTTCCGTAATAAGGTCACCCCTATCGCTGATCAGATCAACCTGAGATGCAAAGAAGAAGACTGCTCCGCTTATATTCAAAGTGGATACCGGTCATCGAAGCACCAAATGAAGCTCTACAAGATTGGTCGCAAGCTCCATAAGAACCGATGGATGAGAACCGGTGAAGCTCCAGTCATGACTCATGCTGCACCAGGGCAATCACCTCACGAGTATCGACTCGCTGTCCACGTAGCTCTCATCAAGGACGCAGACAACCTCTGGGTAGATGACGACGACTCCCGGTGGCATACTATTGTCGGAGAGATTGTTCGAGAGAACGGCCTTACCTGGGGCGGTGACTTTGTCAATATCTTCGATGCTGCTCATATTGAAGATCCCAATTGGCGAGAAGTGGCTAGCGATCTCGACTGGAGGGGACTTCAGTGATAACGGTCCTCAAATATTGGCCTATCCTCGTCTTAGCAGCAGGGCTCGTGGCGACGACAGCAAGAACAGAAGTGGCGCTCTCCTACGCGACCAGCCGAATCGAGAAGCTGGAGGAGCGGCAGCTGTTAATCAGTTCGGAGCTACAGCGCTCGATCAAAATTCTACAACTAAACGTCGCCCGGATCTGCGTAAAAGTAGAAGCCGGGTGCAGGGAGTAAGTATGAAAGAGAAACTGAAAAGCAGGAAACTATTTGTAGCGCTTGCGCTTATCGCGCTTAGTGTAGCATCTGGATTCGCACACTTGGTCCCATGGCTAACGGCCGTCGAAACAGCGGCAAAGGTGGGAATGTTCTACCTCGGTGCCCAAGGCCTTCCCGACGCAGCGAAAGCACTCGCCCCTCTCGTGGAGAAACTAGCCGATGACGGTAAGTAATGGACGGCGTTGCCGTATTCCTTTTTGGCATCGTGTCAACAGGGCTACTCGGCTTATGGGCTGGCAGATGCTGGCAGCGAGCAATAGACTGCGAAAAGACCCTCGAAGCGCTAGCCCAAAAGTGGGAGATGGCCGACACTGTAGATGTAGAATTCGAGGAAGTAGAAAGCCTGCTTATGGATTATGCTGAGCGGCTAGAGAAGAATGTCACTGCCTCTGATTTGAACGAGGTATTGAATGAAGGCATTGCTCTTGACACTCCTGATGCAGACAACTCCCCCATGCGTGGGGACCCCGAATCAGTGCGAGATAGCGCTCTTCCGGAAGGTCGTGAAGCAACAGATTCACACAGTGATACAGACGAATAAGCTAATCATCTGCGAGAAGAAACTAAAGAGAGCCTCTCTGCCAGAAGAACCAGACAGAGTCCTCACTTACATGGGGCTAGCTTTCGGCAGCGTTGCTCTTGGCTTCCTTGCTGGCTTTATCACGGCTAAGTAACTCCTTGGTATTGATCTCTCGCTCAAAGACTACGAGAATACTATCTTCAAACGGGTTCTTCATCGGCTCGCCGTTGCTTCTCTCGAAGCGCACCCGACCGACAATGCGATGGATAGTGCCCCACATGGAAGCCCACTTGTACCACTCGGTACCCACCCTGGCAGGTAAAAGCATCACTACTCTCTCGCAGCCCCTCTCTTTCGTGATCGACTGGATCGCTTTATATACCCAAGGCATGATGTCCTTGTATGGGGGGTTGCACCAGCACCGACCAACCCATGTTTGCGCAAGGGCATTGCTCTCTAGATCGAGGTAATCAAGACACAGCGCGTTGTCCCCATCAGCAGCTACATCAACGTCAAAGGGGCCAAAGCGCCGTGAGACTTCCTCGAAGAGATAGCCCGGAGTCCTCAAGTTTTGCTGGGCTGTCTTCTTATTCGTTGGTGGATTCTTCATCTTTCGTCTCCAAGATCCTGTCGAGTTTGATGATTTGTCTTCTGCGTTCAAGTCTTCTGAATGTCGCATCGTCGGCTCTCTCCATGCCCTCTGTTTGGCCGGGCTCAGCCTTTCTCTCTTGGACCGTGAACTCTCTCATCGGTCGTCCCTTACACCTGTCCCGCCCACCATCAGGGGGACCAGGACACTCTGAACAGGGGTCTTCGCTCATCTCATGATAACCCATGACTAGCGCACCATGCAGTAGGCACGTCTCGGGCACCACCTCTAGCTTCTTCGCTAGCTTCAGCTCGCGGTCCGTCGAGCGAGCCTCCTGAAAGTCGAAGTAGTTACTCATCCCTGTCTAGGATTATGATTGCTGCATCGTCACCCCCGTCACCAGCATCACTGGCAATAGAGGCATCACTCATCTCCGATGCTTCAACCCATAAGCCCAGCCCTACTACTGAGCCAGCAAATAGGAATGAGACGATTAGTCCCTTGATAATTATCCAAGTCATTTCAATTTCACCCTTACTCTTGGGGAATAAAACCCAAGCTCCTTTTCTATTTTCTCTAGCACAGAATCCACACGGTGTAGATCCCCACGCAGATACAGGCGATAATGCCTGCCGTACTGCCTAAGAGGTGGTCGCCAAGTGCCGCACTCCTGGGTCTCACTTTGAGCCCGTGCCCAGTCGTAACAGGCATTACAGTCCCTCTCGGGTTTGCCATGCCTGCATCTCTCCAGCCATTCACCGCTCTTTCTTTCTGACGACATGACGCACGTACTCCAATCGGGAGAAGGTCTTGGGTGGCAGGATGTCCTCGCCTGAGTAGTTTCCGCACCCGTATGGAACACCACGCTTACGAACCTCAGCCAGATTAAACCAGGTGATGTCCTCGTCAGGGTCAGTCACAGTCGCTTCTCGTTCCCAGCTTACGGTGTCACCACGTGCATTGATCTGTATCCGGTGAGACTTTTCCGGCATCTTCCCCTGAAGCCAGCCCCCGGCTGCTGCCTGATCTGGATGGATGTTCTGTCGCTCACAGTTGCGCTTCGACCTTTCTGGGGTATCGGCAACGCCCCATGTCCTCAGGGTGAGACGCCTGTCGGGTGTGAGCCCCTCGATCGCGAATGTTACTATCATTCCTCCTCCCTTGCTCTCTTGAACTTATCTCGAAGATCACTCAGGTAGAGTGCATAGGCATTGTTGTCTGCCTCTCGTGCTTTCTTTGTGCCCCTCTCGATGACCGAAATGAGCACATCAATCTCTGTTTTAGAGAGTGTCGTAGTGATTTTTCCACTGTGTACAATTGCATAGTCATCAACTATCGCCAGGCTTTCACTTCTTGTCATAGTAATCCTCCATCTTTTCCTCATACCATCTCAGTTTATTGGCTCCCTCCGGAGCCTTGTTCTTCTTCTCTATTATCTCCTTCATAATGTATTTGCAGTACAGTCTCGCCTGCTCAGGCGGTAAGCGCTCTGCCTCAGTTGGTGCCAAATCCACTAGCCGCTGATACTCATCGAGCTGTCGCTGTTGATGCCGACTCTTCTTGACCTGATCGTACGCATGACTCTTCAAAGCAGCAGGTGAAGGTGGGAACTCGTCCCGGTTGTTCATCCACCACGCTACTGAGTCAGTTAGATCAGTGACCCCCATGCCGCCCAGCACACCCGCCCAGTGCTTCCATTGCTCTGGAGTGAAGTGCTTGCCGTAGCTGCCCAGCATCGGCTTGAG
This sequence comes from Candidatus Pacearchaeota archaeon, assembly GCA_002690445.1. The sequence continues at coordinate 7,485 of NZER01000393.1, read as the reverse complement.
GATCTTCATCAGTGCCTTGCCGTCCAGCTCAGATGGCATCACGACCCGCTAATGCGTCGTCAATCACTGATGCAATGTCCTCGTCCAGCGCTACGCCCGCACTGCGCTCTGCCAGCGGCCCAAACTTGCTCGACTGGCAAACCCAGCTAAAGGTAGCCACCCACCCACCTTCGTTATGCCCTGAATACCATGGGCTATCACTCATGAGCTTGAACACTTTCTCCCAGACCTCGAAGTCGGGGAAGTCTTCCCAGCATTTCTTGAGTCGCCCAAGCCTCAGTGTTTGATTGCGCTTGCTGGGCATCGCTTTCGACATCCCAACAGCACGATGCTTATTCCATAGGTCGCACAGCTTTCCCTCGATCTCCTTTATGTTCTCCACTCTCTCTCATCTCCTTGCTAAAACGGTAGTCCGCTTTTGTCCTTCTTCTTTCCACCGTTGTAGCCCGCAGAAACAACGCGCACCGTGGTGTAGACCTTCTCTGTCTCTTCATCCTTCCATTGCTCTAGCGTGCCAATGATGAACATTGAACTGCCTTTCTTCGCTGACTGAAAGATTTTCGTGTTGTTATCCCATGCACGACAGCTCCAGAAGATCGGGTCTCTTCCATACTGATCGTCTGCGATACGCACCTTCGCGTAGACGCTTCCGTTCGTTGCCTCACCCAACTCGGGGTCGGCACATAGGTTTCCGTTGATTGTGATTGAACTAGCCATTTTCCTCTCCTAGTCTTGCGATGATGCAAGCGATGTTTTGGTTTTGTTTGAACTCAGAATCCCTGCCGCTTGTATTAGGCCAGATTCTTCCTGCGCTTGGATGAGTTCCTTGTCCACGTAATTGTAGATGCTGTCTCCATGTTTCTCGTAGGCCTTGCGTATGATCACCTGCGCTTTCACCAGTGCGTCAGAGGGCGCTACCTTGCCAGTGTCTTCTGGCAGGTCTTCGCCTGCGTAGATGTAGTGACCAAGTCCAAACATTGCCATCGTTTTCACGAGGCAGCGCATCTTGCCTTTGTTGATGTCGCACGCATTCGGATTCTTAATTGCGTTGTTCCGGTTGTCCATGACGGCCTGCCACATATTGCGTGTGACTCTCTCGTCGCCCTCAGATACCGTCATCTCACACAGCACTTGCATTGTACCGTCAGAGTACGGCTCCAGTGTGATAGTGTAGTCTGTCTGCGGGTACTGCTCCATCATCGTAGCCCATGCCCACGACCATGAGAGATAGGTGAACTTCCCCTTCTTGTCGGTGTGCTCGTTCACGTCCAATGCTGATAGGGTGCCCCATATCCTACGCGCTAAGCGCTTATCCTTTTTTGCTGTCATCCTTTCTCCTTTTGACCTTCAAGGTCCTGTTTCCCAGTCGGTTTGTCTTCCAAGTCGCGATTCCATCCTTCGTCTCAACAGCTTCCATTGCTCCGATCTCAGCGCGGATATGGTTGTCTAGTGCATCCTTCTCTTTGCCGAGGTCGGTGATCATTTCAGCCAATTCTAACCGTCGATGGATTCGTCTATTCGTTTCACTGCTGCCCTTCTTTGTCACACTCCTTTGCTGCTTGAACTTCTTCGCTAGATACTTCTTCCAAGCTGGCTTCTCGTCAATTGCGGGCTCCTCTACGTTCTTGACACGCTTGAGGAATGCCAGTGTAGCTCTGATTTGCTCGTGCTCACGCTCCAGGTCACGCAAAAGAGGGCCGTAGACTTTGATCTCGGTGCCCATCAAACAGCTAACATAGGCATACCAGACATCATATACTGCCATCTGCTGTATAACCTGGGTTTGCACATACTCTGGGATTGCGTCCCATCCGTCTCTCGGGTCGCCCCAATGGGCGCAGCGGCGAAAGCCGACCATCTTGGCCTCGATGATGACCTTCTCCTCCCGGTCATTGATTGTAGCAGTGCCGAAAGCATCAGCAGTGGCGAAGATACCGGGATGAATCGGATGCCTCTTCGTGTCCTCGTTGATGCCTTCAACTGTGATGCCCGCCTTTGCGCAGCCCATCTCGATGTTGATTGCCTCTGTCCTGTTACCCAGCTCCGTTGCCTCGTTGCCGGTAAACTCTTCGGTGAGACCTAGCTTCGCTTGCCAGAGTTCGATGCAGTCGTTGATTGCTGCGTAAGACTCCGACGCACCGATGCCTGATTTGCGATCAAATGATTTGTCAAACCCCATTGTCGTTGCCGTCCTTATCGAAGAGAATCGTGAACCCTGCGTCAGTCGGCTCAATGCGCAAACGTGGGTTCGTGTCTTGTCGTGCTCTATCTTCTGGCTCAGTCGGTGATGTTGATCGCTGGTACGCCCGAAGGAATTCCTCGAAGTGGTCTAGTGTAAGCACAACAAAAGGCTCCGCCCGGTCATCCTTGATGATGCCTACAGCAAGATGCCCATCGGGTGCGTCGCCAAGCGCTTGTGTCAATGCCGCTCTTGGGTTGGGCTTTTTCCCTCGCTTGCATTCAAACCACACGTTGCCTGGCCACATCACATCTGGAGCGAAGGGTCCAGCGCTTTGCCATCCCCTCTTGATGTCATCAGCCAGCAGGGGGAATTTGTCGCGCAGCCACTTCGCTACCCACCGCTCGAAGTCGTGACCTTTTCTTCGCTGCTCTCTCCCCATCGCTACTTCCTCTTCCGTTCGCGCATCAGCTTCTCCAGAGCGTACCGAATGGTGGCCGAGACTGTATGCAGCGTGGGATGCTTGTGGATGAAGCGCGTTAGCTCTTTATCTGCTTCGGTGGTGATGCGTGATCTGATGATGATTGGCTTAGGAGTGTGGCCCATTGTGTCTTTTTGTGCCACAACCCCGGAGGCCGGTCAACCTAGCCTTCAAGCTATTTGTTGTGTTTATGCCGCTCGATGATGAGGCTTGTGTTCAGTCGATGGCATCTCTCCACCGCATGTGCTTCGGTCCCGATGCAAGCAGTGCAGACGTATAGGTCTCCCTCTTCTCGGATGTGGCGCACTTGCGCGCCGACGTACTCTCGCTTGCAAACGTAGCATCGCAGTGCAGCGGGAACATGATCGGGATCGTTCTCTCGTTGCTCGATCTCTTCCTGCCAAGACTTTTCAATGTCGATGTCAAGGACCTGTAGGAATTTCTCATCTCTTCTCAGTCCTTCGACGCAGTATTCATGGATCAGGCTGGACCGGGTTCTGACGTGATTGGTCTTGTCAGCCCACACGTGCATCGTCTTTCTGATCTTGAACATCCTATCGAGTTCCTCAATTAAGGACGGCAAGGCGTGGAAGTTTGTTTGTACTGTGCTCATCTCTCTCATCTCCTCATTCAATTTGGCAGCTAAGTAGCGAGTAGTTTGGGTGGCTACAATGCAGTGCTGCGGTAAATGTCGTTATATCGTTCGCTTCGAGTGTGCTCTTGGGACAAGCAATCTGGCAGCCCTCCAACTGCTTAAGCTCAAATCCCAGGTAGCGACACGTGAACGGTATCATATGCCATGGGTTTGGGGTGTGCTTTTCGGCCATCTCCGAGCCACAGCTAAGCAGAAGGAGACACAAGACGACGACTCTCATGCCTCCATTCTACTGCTGCGGTGGTTACTTGGCTGGTCCACTACCTACCAAAGTCTCGGGTTTTTACTGTTCCTCCGTGTATTTGTCATAGTGGAGGGCAGCTTCGAGGTCTGGACACTCACATTCTGCGACAATCTGAGCGAGTTCCTTGATCACGACGCGAAGCAGGCCTGCCAAAGTGGTGCGGCCCAGTGCCCTTGCTGGCGGCTGAGCATCAGGCCCATGACACGCAAGACATTCATCTATCCGCTCACTGAGCCTCTTCAAGACCGCTACATGCCTGCCACCCAACACCTCCTTGTCCTCGAACCAGTACTCCTTCTTGTCGTCAGGGTCAGTGAGATACACATTCCCCTCCTTGCGCTTGCTGAAGTCGAGCTTGTGCATGAAGTCGTGCTGCCATCGCAATGTCATGCTGTCACCTCGCGGGATGGAATTCCCATGATCGTGCTGAAGAACGTATGAGTCTCAATCTGGCGCTTGATTCTCCGGTCAGCTGTCCCTTTCTTCAGCCCCTCAGTTGCACAGTTGTACAGTGAATAGGCATTCCTCTCGCTGAACTCCTCATACCGTGGATTCCGCCAGTCCTCAAATGCCACCGACGACTGCTGCTTAGTCAGCACCTTCTTGCCCTGGGCCAAGCCAAGTACTTCATAGCCACGCTCCAGGCAGATGGGCACCTGCTTGAAGTGCTCCAGGTCCTTGACGGACTGCTCGTAGGTGTACTCTGCATTCGCAACCGCAGCCTTGACCTGCTCTTTCAAGTCTCGCCAGACGAACCGCGTATGCTTTCTCACGTACATCGCTCCACTGGCAGTTAGGCACAGGTTGTCGCAGATGAACATATCGTTCCCACTGGCGATGACTATTGTACACACTCCGTCATAGCTGTTCCTCATTGCGATGTTCAACCCATGATCGGAATGACCCGTCTCATACGTGATCGTGCCAAACATTCGCTGGCTCTTAGCTGCCAACGCATACTTCTCCTTAGCTATCGGTAGGCCTAACATGTTGTCCACTGTGTGCTTCACCAGGTCGATGAAATCACCATTGCCAACCGGCATGTATGTCTCTGTCTCCTTAGGCAGAGGCACCAGTCTTACTTCTTTCTCGTTCGTCAGATAGCCACCGCTATCCAAACACATTATTGCACTCATCTCAGTTCTCCTTATGCATCTTCTAGCTTGTCGCTGAAGTGCTCTGTTAGGGGTGATACTTCAGTTGATTGTTTTAGATTTCGTTTTCTGTCGTGTAGACCTCGCCTGTTCCGATTTGGATTTCTGAGCAGATTGCACAGTCCCAATATCCGCCAAAATCTCGGGTTTCGAGGTGTGTCAGCCATCCGAGGAGTTCTAGCATTCCCATGATTCCCGACATTGCCTCGTCAGCCCGGCACGTTTCATCGTGGTTCCCCGTTGGATTTTGGCGTTTGCACATCGGCGTCATGCATGTACATTTATAGTCCATATGCGTCCAATCGTCGTTTGAGACTCCGCAAGCGCATTGCTTGCAGATGTGGACTTCTTGAGTGTTGTCAGATTTCTTTTGTGCTGTGTTCATTGCTTGCCCTCCGTGTTGATTGTTTTAGACTGCTCTGTTAGGGGCGATACTTCAGCCGCCGGTTGTCAAAATCTTCGGTCACAGCACCGTATAAAGCGCGTGCCTCTTTCTCTGTCATCTTTACTCCTTCCGTTCTCCACATTTGAGCTTCTTTTTCGTGATTCTCTCCCGGCACCGGGACCACATAGGCAGCCCAGTCACCGCGCACATTTTGCCCTTTGCGCGTGCGCCAAGAAATTGCCGTCAGCACAACATAGACAATCAAAACCTTGCGATGGATCGCTCGATACCACAAAGGCTGACCCGTTTCATCATCAGCAACCATTCCCATCTCAGTCCTCCTTGTTGTTAGTTGTTAGCGCATTATACTCTGTCGCTGCCTCCACAAGACAGCTAGTATAGTACGGTGCCATCCAGGCAGCTTTTGTCCCGTATGCTGGGTGGTCGATGTAAATGCATACGACATACCTGTTTAGTGAGTTCTCGCCTCGGTCAACGATGATGGCATAAAAGACTCTGACTTTATTGGCTATCTTCCTGGCAACAACGTCATCATCGAGATGCCGGAGCTTCTTCGCTGCAATGACGACACACTCTCCATCTTCGCGGTACTCTGCCTTGTCTCCTACCTTCATCGTTCCATCTCGTAGCAGTCATACATTCCAAGACATCTGCAATCGACGCAGACACATGAGTGCCCATGAGAACCGTCGGCCTCTTGCTGTTCGTATAGCCCTTCTAGCTCGTCAGGTCCGAAGGGATAGAGATACTCCACCCACAAGCGGAATTCCTCCTCTTTGTCTGTAAGCCATTCACCACAGATCTCAAGAGCATCCCGCCAAACAGCACACACAATATCATAACATGCGTCCTTCACGGTGGTCGTCCTTCCTCCTGTCTCCTCGCAATAATCGAGAGAGATACCCTCCAGGGCGTTCTTAATTGCATCGCCGAGCCGGGGAACATGACGCTCTGACCACCTGATGCGCTCGGGGCTGTGATAGTGGTGCCCTTGGTAGTAAAAGTGCTGGTTTGTATGCAGACGCCATCGAAACATCTCGTCCAGCGCTGTGTACATGATTGCCTCCCTAAGCTCTCTCATTTCTCCTCCCTGTAGTCTTTGACTTGCTCTGAATGGTCCAGCCTGAAACTATGCTCGGTTATGGCCCACTGGTTTGCGCCGGCTATATCATAGGCTAGGTTCTTATCCCCGGTGAAGTAACGCTTCTCGGACTTCCCGCTGACCGAGTCAAGGTCACGAACGGTGACTGATAAAGCCGCGACCGATAAGGCCGCAGTCAATCGCAATGAATGAATGGGGAAAAACTCGGAGACTGGTTCTCCATCCTCGTCCATGAATGAGTAGAGCGTGAGCACGGGCTCTAGGCCCATGACATACCTCAGGTCAAGGACTTCGTCCGCAATCCGTTCGAGAATGTTTCGCTTTTCAGCGATGCCTACTGTTTCTGTTTCGTCTCCTATCTTCATCTCAGTTCTCCTGCTTGCCACTTCCGAGTGAGCCTCGGGCGCGGGTTATCTGTATCGATCCACCGGCACGTTGACCAGCTTCGTACGCATCTCGGTTATAGTTCGACCTACTCGCTGAGGCCGTTCCCATTCGCATGTTCTTTTTCATCCAGGTCTCCACATCCTTTTTTCGTTGCTCTATCTTGGCGAGAGCCTGGTCCACGCGGACCAATGCACGAGAGTCAGGCACACCTGTGGCACGCTGCCTCGCATCTGCAATCGTGTCCTCCTTTTGCTGACTCAATTTCTTCTTTAGTGCGCTGTGTGCTCCCAACCTGAAGTTGTTCCGAAAGGTACGACCACAGCCTTTGCAGTCTCGGTCGCACAATCGGTTCACCTCACGCACGAGGTATGCATACAAATAACGCACCACATTGATATCTGTGGGCCTGCCTACGATTTTGATATCCCCTCCTTGAGTGTAGACGTTGCACTGATTCGCTGTGCCGATAGAGTCCGCTAGAAGCGTCTTCCACATGCATCGCTGATTGAGTCGTTCAATGGGGTCTTGGCAGTTGATGATGTCCTCGTCGGGGAAGTCATCATCAGCTAAAGATTCGAGTGCTACCTCAATCTTGTATTTGTCCATCAAGCGTTGTGCTCTCGCCGCTGCCATGGCGGCCTCATTCACGTTGTCGCTCTTTGCCAATCTCAGCAGATTAGCGATCTTCTCCCCTATTCTCACTGGTGTCATCTCAGTCCTCCTTGTTAAATGACGCGCAATGACTCACGCATCTTGTTGTAGTTCTCGATCTTGTAGTTTGCCCCATGAACAGGGACGAAGATACCAGGCCTATAGTCCTCCTCTTTTTTCCCGTTACACAGACCGCAGTCTGCGCATTGCGGGGTAGTTGGGTCAT
>NZER01000392.1 GCA_002690445.1 Candidatus Pacearchaeota archaeon | reverse complement strand
TGCGGAACCGGGACACGAAAGAACAGTTCCGTCCCTTGCTCCAGTGGTGGGGGCAATACCGGCGTGACACGGAGGGACGAGGCTACTGGGTCCAGAAACTTATGGATGTTATCGACCAAAAGCCCAGTAACCTGACACTGGCAGTTGACGATTGCCGGTACTTCAATGAGTATGATGCATTGAAAGAACGCGGCTTCAAGTTTATCCGCCTTGCCGATGGTCAACGACCGACATCGACGGGCGACCAACAAGCTGCTATACTACAAGCGTCTGCGGGAGAAATTCCGGAATCGGAAATCGAGCATCCGTACTTCGAGTGCGATTACTACCTACCGTGGGCTGATTCGGTTAGTAAACGGATTTGTTCTTTGAAAGGGATAATGTCAAGTGAATAATATTCAAAAGGGAGCCGTGGCCGCCATCGCCACAGTTGGCGTGACGGGTATCGGTGCCGTCGCTACCTCCGCCTCGCCCACCGAGGGCATCATTGCTATGTCGGTGGTCGCCGGTATGGGCATGTTGGCCTGGACAGTGGACCGGCTCTTTGGAAAGCTCTGCGGGTGTGGTACTTGTGACTGTAAAGACTGAGTTTGCCCCAACGCCAAACTACTGGCCTGGCAGCGGGCCGGGACAACCACGGTATGGACGAGAGATTCGTACGATAGGGTGGCACAGCACTCGTGGCGGGCAAAATCACTCTCTCGCAACCGAACTCAGTGCAACGAAAAACTGGTTTGGTAACGAGAAGAGCGAAGCGGCGACGCACGCTATTGCCGGCACAGACGTTGTTGTGCATCTCTGGCCGACCCCTACTCGATACACGGACATATCGCATGAGGCTGGTCAGGCCCAGTGGCAGACCTACGCCTACTGGCACGCCGGTCTCGGAGCCAAGGGTGTTGCCTTAACGTCTCTCGGCCTAGAGTTCTTGCAGCGGTTTCCTGATGAAGAGTATGATGATGACGTCATCGAGAACGGCATCTGGCAAACGGCAGCGTGGTGCCGAGAGTTTGACATTCCACCGGTACTACTGGCTGACCCGTACCTGACACGCCCTGTGACGCTCCCTAATGACGCTGAGGGCATCTGGTTGCACAGCCAGGTGAAAGCAGGCAAGAGTGACCCAGGAAACGTCTTCCCAACCCTGGAAGCCATAGCCGATGTGCAAGACTTAGTTGAGCCTAAGTTTACAGGGGCAACGTTAACTGAAAAGCAGGTACGTGATATCGTTCGAGACGAGCTTGCAGCGAGTACGCTACGTGTGAAACTTGGTCCGCTTCGTGACGCTTAAGCTACTCAGCCTGCTTCTCGTTCTCGCGGCAAGCTTTCTCATTCCCTGCACGGCAAGCAGCGGAGAGCGCAGCCGCAACCACTCGCGGATGCGGCCAGTCCGGGTGCGTTTCTTTTAGGTCACGGATATTCTTCTCAATCGATGGTCCTAACGGCATTAGTGTATCCTGCGTAACGCCTCAAAGACGCTTACGATGACCACGCTAATGACGCCCGCCACCCCACCCACAATCGGTGTCCGGTTCCGAGTCGGCTCCTCCAAATTCTCCAGCCCCTCCTCCACCGTAGCCATCCGGCTAATGAGCCCCGGCTGTCCGTTCCCGTCAATCGTGCGTTCAATCCGCTCCGTCCGTTGAGCGGTAATGAGAAGTAACTCCCGGTCGGTATACTTCCCGTATTCCATTACTGATTCAGTAGGGCGCGGAGGCTCTTGAGTTCGTCCTGAGAGAACTGTGGTTCTGGGTCCGGCGGCAACGGTTTCGGGTTTGCGGCAGTCCAAGCGTTGTTCGAGGCGAGCGTCTCTTCGTAAACCGCTTGCGTAATAATCTCATCGCCTGAACGTTGCTCTTCAGCAATAAATACGACAGTGTCAGGAATGTCACGACGAATCGACACTCCCATAATAGTACGACCTTCGCCTGCTACATTTCTGCCGTCGGTACGTTTAAGATAGTATGCCATTTTTTAATCCCTATCCTGTGTCGCCCAGATATAATCCAAGTTGTCGATTCGGAGGGCGGTCGTGGTGTTATTTGCAATACCTATCATACATTGCATTTTTGCATCGGGTAGGTTTGACGTATGCGTGGCTCGTGTGGTCCCGTCAATCTTGAAGGCCCACGACGCGCCGTTACTTGACGAGACAATTTCAAAAACTGCGTTGTTTCCGAGCGTGTACACTGAGCCCAAATCTGTAGTCGTTTCTGCTGAGCCGCTTCCTGTCACGGCGAACAGATTGCCGGTCGTCACGGACCTGAACATCGCGCAATCATTGCTCGTCGCGTCCCAGTCAGTCGGCGCTCTGGCGGAATTGAATCCACCAGCTTGGACTTGCAACGCGGAGGTCGCGGCTTCAAAGTTGCACTTGAACTTTATTCGAGGGTCTTTGTTAAAGTCCGCTGGACCCCCTTCGTAATGCATAATCGCTGCCGACGAAGTGGAAGTGTCCGCGCTGGTGTTCAAGTAGATGAGGCCACCACTATTGGCAGTCTCCTGGTTGAACGTCCCGCCGCCGTCCACCCATTTGGTACACCCAATATCAAAGCTGGTTCGGTCAGCCCACGCGGCGTTCGCCACGTCGCCTGCAAAGTCAGACCACATGAGCAACGCGCGGCTTTCGTCGAAGTCTTCTAGCACACCCACCAGAGACGCACCGGCCACAGTGGCCCAAGCGATGTCGGTACCTCCGGCATTTACCGTGAGGTGTTGGTTTGCGCTGCCACGAGCAAGGATTGCCATCACCCCAGAAGAGGCACCTTTAACAATTCCTCCGGTCGTGATGGCCGAGGCGTCGAATTCAAGCCCACCGGCTTCGTGCTTCAGTAGCCCTGCTGCCGTACAGGTCGTGATATTACTCGACCCCAACTGAAGCGTACCGGCAATGTCTGCGCTGGCGGCGGTGAGGGCTCCAACTGAAACCACTGTTGCCCCTTGAACCGCACCGGATGCCGTCACTGTTGCACCTGCAACTGCTCCTGCCGTCGTAAGCGCACCGACCGTTGCCGTCCCCACCACTGTGGCAGTGCCGTAAGCCTTCATGTTGCCATTTGAGTCAACATTGAAAATCTCGGACAAGTCGGAGTCCCGAATGCTGAGCTTCCTCGCCGCAGCGTTATCAGGAAGCGTCATCAAGAAGTTTTGCCCTGACGCTACCAGTAACGAATAGCTTACCGTTGCCCCTGACGCGCCTTCAAGCGCGTTCTTAAACTGATTAATATCACTTGCTTGTGCGGTATCACCCGCAGTAACCTGTGTAAGAGCCATTATGAATACACCTTTCCAGAGTTCCAAGCTCCGACATCGTAAATCAATGCTTCGGTAGTGCCGAGAGAAACGACGCCTACCTCCACAATACTCATATCTAAAGAACCAACTTGCCGGTTTCGGCCACCGTCTTGCACAGTAACAACCGGGCCAGGACCAATGTCAAGGACTTTGACCACGTATGTACTTCCCGCGCCGTCACGTAGCTGACAACGCACTGTAGGGGCCTTGAGCAGGAGACGCTTAGTCTTCGATGCGGAGATGCGTGACCGGCCTCCCGTATTCTGGCGTGGTTCATCCAACATTAAGACACGCGGCTGCCAACTACGGAATCGTGGAGGATTCGGTGTCGCTTCCAAAACGCTTCCGAGCCAAACTGGACTATGGGTCACCGCGTTGGATGTGACTGTTGCTTGATACCGAATACGTACAAACGAGACATCGGAGGTGATTGTCTCTTCTGTTTGCCCGTCTGAACTTGATGTGAGCAATGTTGTAAATGACCCGCCATCATCTAAATCGTACGCAAGAACAACCGTGCGTGCTGCGGTTGCGCCACGCATAACTGTACGACCAGCGTTCAAAAACTTTGAGTATGTTTGTGCACCGTAATCAAGCCAGGGGCCGACAACAACACCGTCAGCCGTATCGAACTCGTAGTTATCATCACTTAGTGGGTCGTGCCCTGGACGTGGGAGGACCACGTGCTGGGCGCTGGCTCCGACGCCCATAAGGAGTACCGGGTTTGATGCGTGTACTGTGCCTTCGGGCACTACTAGGAGTGCGTTGCAGTCGTTCGCACCAAGGTAGAGGAACGTATGCCAGATGTCTAAGTCGGGTAGTCCCTTGAGGATGTATGTGTTTCCGGCACCATTTTTGACTGCGATGTAGAGCCACTGTTCATCTCCACCGATAGCCGTAACATTCCCCGTAATCTCAGAGTTTCCAATACGACGTTGTCCGGGGAAAACGTGAACGAGTGTCGTGCCCTCAACAAGCGGGTCAAACTGGAGCATACCGCTGCCATATGGTACGTAGAATCGACCGTCAGAGTGCCGGTAGGCTTTCTTACCATTCTCAGTTGAAAGGTATTTGGACTTCCACACGTCCTCGGTTGCTGTACCAGTGTACCGGTAGATGCCTTCACGCTTGAAGACATACAGGTTACCATCATCACCCTCAAGAAGACCGGTTACCGTTTCACTCGTATGTCCAACAGCATCGGCTAACGTCCACGCGGTACCGCTGTTCTGCCCGTCTACTGTATTTCGAATGAGACCGTCAGCCTGAATGCCCCAAAGAACTCCTTGGTTCGACTCACCAGAACGAGTCGCAAAATAGTCATAGTTTAGGTCAGCATCGGTAAACGCTGTCCATGAGGTGCCGTTTGTCGAATACTTGTAGTCTCTCGATGTACCACGCGCGGCGTATAGAACGGCGTCTAGCTCTGTAATGTCCGTGTAGTTTGACCCATCCGAAGACGCATCATCCCGTTCCGTCCACGTCGTACTATTCCACTCCCAGATGGACGTTGTTGCTAAAGCGAAGACACCGAGAGACGGACTGTAGAAGAACTTGGTCGGAGCGGCGTCAATTCCGCCTGGAGCTTGCCGTATAGCCGATTTAAGCCCTCGTCCCGGCCAGGAGAGGTCAACACCCCGAGTGTAGTTATAGCGACGCACACGCAACGGTGTCTCACGACTAAACTTATCCCGACCCTCTTCGAAACCACACCCCTCCGCCCAGTCTTCGAAGCTAACAGGTGTGCTGACGCGGGGGTCAATCGACTCGTAGCCAAAAGGGTCAACTCGAAACTGATTCGGTGTTTCGGGTGCGATACCATCTAGTATCAGTTTTGCTCCCTCTTCTGAAGCCACGTAGATAGGGACTTCCTCATCCTCTACAATGAGGGTCAGGTCAGAGCCTTCGCTAAACCTTCCCACAGCCTACCTACTCACTATACGGACCACGGATACGACCCCGTGGAGAGTTAAACGGGAAGGACATAGCGAGTTCTTTCCGCTGAAGATCGACCCACTGAATCTTCTCGGCAATACCCTGAAGGTCTTCCGAGTTATACAGGTCGTCTCCAAATAGCAGCTTCGCCGCTTCCGCGTACAGAATCTGTGCGGATGAGTCGTCTACTTCCATCGTGTTTGTTGAGGCGGTACTCAGAGTCGTACCGAGTGCAGACACAGGCTCTTTTCCAAACAAACGAATTTGGTGACCACGTGGGGCAGGCCCGCGCTGAAGCCAGAAGCGTTTGAGTGTGTCGTCGTATAGCGTCGAGATGCCTGTGCGGTCATCGTAAAACTGTGGAATGTTATCGTATGCTAACCAGGCACGATTGAGATAGGCGACACGTGCAGTTCCGCTTGTTGGTATTCGGAATCGGACACTAAGCAAAGTGGCATTCGCTTGCGGTATCTCTCCTCGTGCACGAAGGAACTCCCAACCGAGTCCTTGGTGGGAGCTACTCGTGACCGACCCACTATCACGTACAATCTCTACCACCCCACCCGCCTCGGTACAGTAGACCCACATCCCGGCTTCCATCGTACGTCCAGCAGCACGTGCAGCCGAGAAGTTTGAATCCATATCGGCTACAACTTGGGTGTACGTCCCATCGGAACCGCCATCGGTATACGCAATCTTGGTACAGTTCTCGTCATACTTCGGCACTACATCGTCAATGTTGCCCCGAGAAAACTGTGACGCAGCAAAGCCTCCTGCTGCTGTCCATGACGTGAGTTCGTCCAACTTCGGATAACTTAGAAGATTCCATTCTGCATCCGTTTCGAGGGGGTTCTCAACAACCGCAAATCGGGGGCCACGAGAAAAGGCAGAGGGGACACGGTACTCTTCGTTTCGACCATCGGAGGTGACGAGGTCGTTCCGCACAATGGAAAATACGTCTTCAATAATCTTAAACCGTGCACGGTCCAACGCCGCAAACTTACGAACTGGGTCATACCGATGTAGTTCAAAATTAACTCCTGACCCAATCTGTGTACCAAAATTCGGTGCCACAGTGGCAGAACCACCAGAGTCTGAGAAAGAAGTAATACGACGAATGCGGTGCTGCGCGGCATGTCCACTGTGGGTAATACGCAAAAACCAACCCTCAATCGTATCTTCCGCAAAACGGCGAAGCGTGTCACTAACAAGAATGGAGCCGTCGGATGCACCAGAACTGCTCGTGGCATCACCCAATTTATCCCCGATAAAATCGGAGAACTCACCCAGAAGGACTTCGCCAGTCTTCGCCATCTTTACTCCAATTAAGAGCGGCGCTGGGATAGGACGGAGGCAGTCCTACCCCAGCGGTACCGCATTACTTAGTAGACGCCTTTCGCCCAGTAGGACGTGGAGTCTCCGTCAATAGGCCACGCAGTTCCTCAGCCAAAGTCGTCATCGCTTCAGCTTGCTGCATCTGCGCGTCAATACCCTGTTGCTGCCGTGTCTCACTTCGGTGGGCTTCAATCGTTGACCAGGTTCGCTTGTGCTTCATTTGCACGTGCGACTGAACCTCGAACTCCGACGGGATATTCGCCTTTCGGCAAGTCGCCGTTGTCAAGCCCAACTCGTCCAGCTCTTCTCGCATTGGATGGTCTGGATGGAGCCAGCACAAAAGCTTCTGCCGAATAGGAGCATCCTCCGGTGGTTTCAGTGCAAAAGCACGCTGTCCGTGAAATCGTTCAGGAATATTTGAATCCGGTGGGACGCGTCGTCGTAACACTTTACTCAACATTGAAACGAGAACCGTACTCGGAGTGCCATCGACCGTTGAATAAATGTTTACAGTATCCACAAACTGTGGGTCAACGACGAAGGATTCCTCCACCTTGACATTGCCCACTTGCTGGTCAATCTTATCAAGAATTTGTTCACCGTCTGCTGAAGAGACGGACTTCATCTCTTCAATCGCGGCGTCTAGTGCCTGTTCACGAATGGCCTCGTCAAGCGGGGCCGGGGGTTCTTTCGTTGCCAATTCAGGTGCCTTTCTGGGACCAGGGAGGCCGG
>NZER01000391.1 GCA_002690445.1 Candidatus Pacearchaeota archaeon | reverse complement strand
CAAGATTGAAACAGTATTTATGAAAATCAAAGATAGGGTAGATGATTTTAGGGGTTTGAAGGCGTTGTGGTCAGCTCCGATTTTGTTGATGGGTCTTGTGCTTCAACATAATTTCATTGAAAATCATTCAACTACGGGGAAAATTCCCTGTGAATTGGCTGGGCAGAGGTTAGAAGTTGGTGAGAATCGGTGGCTTGGTCTGATTCAAAGTTCACGGATGTATTGAGTCACCACCACCCAATTACTCTGCCAATGACAAAAATCACAAAGGCTATAATTAAGACAATCATTATAGCCACTGCTTGTCCTCTTTTATTTATTCCCATTTTTGATTTCATCAATAGCAAATATTATCAAAATTGCAAAAAATGTGATTTGGATTAAAACCATTACTTTCAATCCTCGCTCGATTATTTGGAGAATCTCGTTCATTGTAGCAAAAGCCACTGCCGTGATTATCAAGCTTTGAACCATTCTTGTTGGAAATCTTTTCTCCCCAAACAATATTCCAAGCAATTCCGAGACCACATCCTTTGCCATTAACGAAATTCATTTTCGAATCCTTTTATAATTAAAGTAAACGCTTTATCTATAAATTAATTGTTATGTTGGAGAATATAGTTGACCTGCCGTTAAGTTAACAACTCATAATAAAAGAACATTTATATAGAAGTAATACTTTATAATAAAGTATTACTACCCTTGGATTAAGGTTCTTATACACTTACCCTCCAATTCAAGGGTTTTATGCTCACAAAATAGTGAGAGGAGAAAATAAAATGGAACCATTAGAAGTAACAGAACCTATCCAAATAGAGGATGGGAAACACACAGGAGAAATTGTAAGAGTTGAGGCGAGAAATGAACCGTTTGCTTATGTGGATTTTTACATAAAGCCAGAAGGCACAGACTTTGAAATTAAGTATGGTTGTCCAGCAAATATTTCCGTAAATACTAAGTTAGGAAAGTTATTAGCTTTATTTGCAGTGTTTAAACCAGGAGACCATGTTGACCCTGAGCTTGTTATGAAAGGCAAAAAGGTTGCATTTATGACACAAATGGAAAAGGCAAGTGACGGAAACGAATATGTAAGAATCGTAGAAAATAGTATTAAGCCTGCAGAGACAATAGAAACAACTTCAACAGAGGAGGGGCAATAGTCCCTTCTTAAAATATTATTATATAAGTTTATATTATAATAATAAAAAAGAGGATGAAATCACCACAGATAAGTCAAATAAATTTAGGGAGTATACGTTGTTATTTAAGTGAAGGTTATCTAATTAAATTAGGGAAGGATACTGTTTTACTTAAAAATCTTCCAAAGATTGTAGATATTGTCACAAATGGTAGAGGGGAATTCGAGGATAGGAATAAACTTCAATGGGAATTGCAAGAGTTATGTGATAATTTAATGAGGCTTGAAATTGAAGGTAAAAAGTAAAAAACAAATAAGATTTGAAAAGGGGATATTAATTTCATTTTTTTGTTTATTAATTACATTATCTTTTCATTTAATTTTATATCCAGCTTATTTGAGTATGGCTCATGCTTGTATTCCCCAAAAAGATAATTTTTGGTTAGAATCAAAGGGGTATAGTAAGACGGGTGAATTTATTACAGGAAATAAAAGTTCTGGGAAAAAATCATTAATAAAAGTTTTCAATAATAAAGAAGAAACAATGGTTCATGAACTTTGTCATCAAGTTCAATATAAAGAACACAGATTATATTCTTGTAAGCATAAGATTTTGAGATATATAAATGAAATAGAATGTTATTTTAAGAAGGAGATATTTAAATTATAAGATGGTAAACGAAACTATTATCCAGACAACACAACAAACAACCGGACAGCAAATAATGACTATTCCCCCTTCTTTTATAATAGGGGGAATTATATTTATAGTTTGTACCTTCCTTCTCATAGGTTTTCTTTTATATTTAAGACATAAATACCCTAAAAAAAGCAGATTAGACCCTGTAATGAATAGTATATTTTTATCCATGTTTATTATTTCCATTTTGATTTTATGTGAATTAGTTGGAGTACTTCCTCCAGATTGGAATAAAGAACATTGGTATATTCATCTTGGGATTATTTTATTTTTTATGGGTTATAATTTATGGATTTCAATTAGATTAAGAGCTATGCCTTTTGATAAACAATTAGATATTGCATGGAGCCAAATATGGGAAAATTATAGAGAAGAACCAAATAGAGGAAACAAGTTTGGAGTTCCTTTAATTCTTTATAAATTAATTGAAAGACCATCCCATACTACAATTCCAAATGCACTTGGAACATTTTTACTATTTACAAATAGTTTCAAGACAATTTTATTTCAACTTAATGTTTATACTGGGGCGGTTGTTCATTTAAAACCAGACCCAAGCGTAGCAATTATAAATGAGTTAGTAGGTAAACCTGCCGCTTCAGAATTTAGTGCATTCCTACAAGATTTTAAACATTATTCCGATGCTGAAAAGGGTGATGAAAATGAAGAGGTTGCAACTTAAAGGGTGTTAAAAATTGAAAAAACAAAAGAAAAAACACAAATTATTATCAAACTGGAAATTTCACCTAAAGTTACGCTTAAACAGTGTCGTGAACTCCTTAAAACTTCAGAGCAAATACAAAAAGAAATTCCCACACCTCAAGAAGAAATTAGACGTAAAGTCGGAAATAATATCTTTTACAAGTTCAAAGACATCTTCAAAAAAATTAATATGGATGATAAAATTCGTGAAATATTTGATAAAGAAGATAAGAATTGGAGACTTTTCCTTTTTGATAAAGTTGAAGATAAAGGAAGTAAACGCAAGGTTAAGACTATTAAGCAAAGCGGAATTCTTGACACTCGCAGCAATAATGATAATGGCGGTGATGTGGATGGTTAGTATAAGTTTAAGACAAGATATTTTAATAGAAAGCACAACTGTGGACAGGGTAATTGCAAAATGGAATGGTCATAATACAAATTGGATTTTTTTAGTTAGTATATATAATATCATGACAACTTGGGTAATTTGTGTAAGAATGTATAGACCAAAAAAACCTCAAGGCAGAATTATGATGATTAGGAGATAAATAAATGGCAAGAACAATAGACAGATTAAGTGCAAGTTCATTAGTATATATTGTAATGTATTTATTCTTTATTATATTTCTAATTTTTATGTTTATTAGAACTCCTTTTACGAATCCTCTCGTTTTGCTTCCTGTAATACTTTCAGCATTAATGTTTTATGTAACTGCTTATGGACAATTTATTCCTATCTTAATTAATCCCAATTTCCAATCGGATAGTGGAGTAATTGGGACTTATTATTCTGGACCTCATACCTATCATGGAGGACAAGAAGGATATAAAGTGGCTTTATTTAAATGGGATATTCCTGATAATTTAGACAGGGCAAATAAAGGTTTAAGTGGTTTATTTACATTTTTAGCCGCTGTGAAGGTTGTTGAGATTGTTCGTGATACTTCGCAATGGGAATGGATAGAAGGAAAAAATAGTGAAGCTATTAGAGAAAAGGGTTGTTTAAGATTACATGGAAGATTGGATGGTGGAGAGATACATGATGATTTAACATTTTATAGACAGCAAATTTCTTGGTTAAGACATACATTAAATAAAATTCATACAATTATGGCAAGACATAAAGCTGTTGGAGAAAAGGAATCACAGGAATATGCAAAGAGTATGGTTGAAATGAGTGAAAAAATATCTACTGTTATGAGGGACTTCCAAGCTGCACAACCACAACAAGGAAGAATTACTCAAAGACAAGTAGAAGAAGAACAAGGAGGAATATAAAATGATACAAGATTTTACAAGTGATGTTGAGGATTTTGAATGTAGTGTTCAATGTGTAGTAAGAAAACAAAAAGAACAAGCTGAGAGGGAGGTTTCCTTAATTCGAGAAGATTATCAAAATAGTATTGATAAATGGACAATGGTTCAAGAGCAAATTAAAGGAGGATTAACAGAAGAAAGTAGAAAGAAAATTGTTAAAGAATTAGAAGAGGAAACAGAGATTCAAACTTTAAATGGGTTAATAAAAAAATATAGAGAAGAAATTAAAAAATCTGACCAAAATATAAAGGAACTACAAAATACCTTAGATAAAGAAAGAAAGGAGTTTAAAGCATTAAGGAATACCTGGGACTTAGATGATTCCATTCAAGTTAAGGTTAGAGAAGAGAGAGAATTGAATCATAATTTAAGAAATTTAAGATTACAAAAAGGAAGAATTGAAAAAGTAAATAAGAACTTATTAAAACAACATAAAAAAACTATTTGTAAAGAAGAAGAACTAAGAAAGGAATATAATGGATTAAGGTCTAAGACTTTAAAAATAATAACCAAAAATAAAAGATTACTAATTTATAGTAGTGAATTAGAAGATGAAAATATTGAACTACTTGGCTTCCAAGATAAATTAAAAAGGAAAAAAGAAAAGAAAGAACAAGTTGAAAGATTTAAGAAACATATTGTAGATAAATTTAAAGGGAAGAAATGAAGAAAACAATTACAGAGTTAATAAGGAAATATAATGACTTAGGTTTAGTTACTCCTGTAACTTATATGACACAAAGAGGGCAAGTAAGAAGTATAACTAAACATTTACAACGTTCTGCAGTTTTGTGGGATTGTATAGATAGATTAAGTAATAAACCTTCGGATAGTATGGCTGAATTAATTATCCGTAAAGAGAAAATGATGGTCTCAAGATTATTATATAAGATGACTAAGAAAATTCTTGTGAATAATGGTTTGGCTAAAGAACTTAAACCAGATGTAGAAGAAGAAGAATTTATGAAAGACCATGAAGGAATGTTTGAATATTGTATTGAGAAATTACTTGCACTTAGAATCATAACTCCTTTCCTTAGAGCATATTATTCTCCTCTTGAAGATGAAGAAGGTGTGTTATTTGGAGCTAAGCAAGTTGCTGAAGAAGATGTGGAGAAAGGAGATAGTGAACAATTTGATGAAGAAGGTATGGTATGAGTGAAGGACAATTAAAACGTGAAGTATTTTATCTTCCTGGAGGAAGAAGTGGAGCTTTTGTTAATCATAAACTTATAGCTGGAAAGTCTGGAAGTGGAAAGAGTAATGCAGGAGAATTTATTGTAAGACAAGAAGTAGGAAAGAAAAAGGTTATAGATTTATATGATAGTGGAAGATTTGAAAATATGTGTTATGGCTTAGTTGAAAAGAATCCTTATCTTGTCTATAAATTAAAAGAGATTACAAATAATAAAATTAAGCCAAGTGCAGTTCCAAATGAAATTATTATGGTTAGTGGAAAGGGATTAGAATATAATAATAAATTTCCAGAGAAAGTTGATATAAAAAGTTTTAGTGAAAGTGATTTAGATATTACAGATTTATGGTACTTAATTGGAAAGACAGATGCGAGTAGAGGATTTTTAGCACAAATAGAATATCAACTTGGAAAAGATGAAGAAGAAATTACCTTTGATAAAATATTTGATGCTTTATCAAAAGGTAGGATAAAAGTTCATGGTGCAACAAATATGAGTTTAATGAGAGATATTAAGAAATGGAAAGTGAGTGGAATGTTTTCAAAAGGAGTAGATAAAATAAACTTTGAAGATATTTTAAAAGATAAAAATACACTTACTTCTTTCTCAACATTTTTGTTAGAAACAGACCAGGAGCCTGTTGCTTATGCAATGATATTAAAAAATATATTAGAAGCAAAGAAGCGTAGATTAATTAAGCATAGAATTGTTCTTTATATTAGAGAGGTAAGTAATTTTATGAGAAGTGGCAAAGGGTTTGAAGAATGGGCTTTATGTAGGAGATATATTTTAATGATTATTAGAGAAGGAAGGGATTTAGGAATTGATATTATTTGTGATACTCAAAGACCTCTTGACCTTCCTACAATGTTCCGTAATCAGTTTGGTTATTATATTGCCATGAAGATGAACTTTGGAGATGCAGAAAAGATGTTAGAGGTGCAAGAGATACCCCGTAATATAATTGGTAAAGTTCCTCACTATGGTCTTGGACAAGCATTACTTGCGACAGGAATGCGATGGGATGCACCCGTTCACTTTCCTCCTTGTCCACACAGACATAAGAATCCAAGGATGGATGTAATGAAATGTTTAGGTAAAACAAAGGATTGGGATACAAGTGATATATTAAAGATTGAAGTAAATTTAGAGGAAGAACCAAAGGAGGTTGAAGATGGCAAGACCATGTCGCATTTCACTTAGATGGGATAATATAAAACATAAACGTTTGAAGTTTCGTAGAGGGCAGTACTGGGGCATGCCTTCTAAAGAAATTTATATGTCTACAGTTATGGAAGAATATTTTAAAGAACATAAAAGTTGTAAGCTTGGAGACTTATATGCAATTCCTTATTATAAGAAGTTATATGCAGATGTTATCACAAGACAATTTATGGTTAAGTATCTACTTAATGTATTTTTGAACTTAGGATTACTAACTTCGGACTGGCAGGATGGGAGAAAAACCTTCCGTGCCACGAAAAAACTTTAATTTAAATTAAACCACAATATCATTATTAATTAATAGTAACTAAATAATATAAACCCCGAAAAAAAAGAAAAACAATTTATAAAAAATAGGAAAAAGAAAAGAAAAAAAGATGATAATGACGCCGAAACAACAAGAAAGAATAAAAAATCTTAATGATATTGAATATCTTAGTGAAATTTTTATTAAGAATTATTTTCGTTACCCCATTAACACAAATACCCTACCCTCTAAAAGAAAGAAAATGCTGAATAAACAAATTAGAATAATAAAATCGTTTTATTATAGATTGGTGGTTTGTTTTAGAATGAAAAAAGAATATGGACTAAAAGTATTTGGTATATTGTTTTTAAAGTATGAGTATAATTATTGGTATAAAAATGGGAACTAAATTAAAAGAATGTATCCAATGTGGGAAACCAAGTTGGGGAAAACGATGCTGGAGTTGTTTTGCAAATAAGAGTTCAAACTCCTCAAGGGTTAATGTATGGAGAAGCAAATTAAAGAAAAGAAAATTAAAGAAAAGAACCGATGGATAATATAAAAAAGAAACCTTTATATATGTAATTACTCAGTTATAACTAATACAAAATGAAAGAAGGATATGCATTCACTTGCCAATATTGTGGAAACCATAGTTTCTATTTACATAGACTTGTCCATGTTCATAAAGTTTGTTTTCAATGTTTAAAAAATACTGATAATTAATTAATCCTTTATAAAGGAAATTTATTCAAAATACCCCCTATATATATGCATTATACGACTTCTCTTATTTAAATTTTGATAGCAGTTCTAAACTAACCGAAACCTTTATATATATGTATGTCCATACTATATATGGACATAAGGAGGTCAAAAAAATGAAAATAAAATATATACCTTTTGAAAAACATGGAGTATTTTATGGTTTTGAAAAAGAAGAACAAGAATTATGGTGTATTGCAATGTTTACAGAAAGAGGATTTCCGAAGATATTGGATGATGAAGATGAAGAAGGTGGTCCTGTTGTAGAATCTCCAGATACTTATAAAAAAGGACACGAAGAAGCATTGAAATTATTAGGGGTAGAAGACGAACAATTAATAAAAAAAATATTGAATAAAATTGCATATTATTCAGAGGAGAGTGAATAAAATGAAAACAAAACACAAAACACAAATCTGTCCGAGATGTAAAAATCCTTACGAAGGATACCCTGCATTAAGTCGAAGGGACAACAAAACAAGTATCTGTTCTGATTGCGGAACACAGGAAGCATTATTTGATTTCAATATTGAGAGGTCAGAACATTTAGACGAAAAGTTAAAAATTAAAGCAAGGAAGTTAGAAAGTGAATGGCTAACAGGAGGCAAATAAAATGGATACAAAAGTTAAAGTAGGACAAGTGTTTAATACAAGTTGGGGATATGACCAAACTAACTATGATTTTGTAGTTGTTAAAAGTATTTCTCCAAGTGGAAAAACTGTATTGTGTCAGAAAGCAGCTAAGATATATGTTGGTCACACAACTTCTCAAGACATCTTAAAACCAAGTTTAGAAGGATTTGGGTCAGTGTTTAGGATGAGAGTTGAGTATAACAATTGGAGAGAAGATGGTAAAGTTTACTTAAGAGGTA
The DNA here is from genome assembly GCA_002690445.1 of Candidatus Pacearchaeota archaeon. Next base: position 3,927 of record NZER01000391.1, on the reverse strand, counting down.
GCTACCCTTATCTGAGCAGGTTTGAAGATGACTGGACAGATGAACAAAAAGCTGATTGGTCAAAAAGTACAAGACTTGGTACATTCAGTTTATGTGAAGAAACTGACACATACCACCAAACAAATCCAATGTTTGGACATTAATTAAGAACAATTTTGTTTAGTTCATCAAGTAAGAGAAATATAGAATCTATTCAAAAAGAGATGTTAAGAAGAGAAACAAATTAAGAACATTTATATACAAGTTAGTCACTACAAAATAATATGTCATACGTTAGAACAAAGATAATCAAAGGAAGACCATATAGATACTTACAAGAATCTTATAGAAGTGGTGGAAAAGTAATGACTCGTCATTTAGGATATTTGGGAGCAGGAACAGTTGGTGGTGGAAGTGTTGGAGGTGGTGGTAAGAAGTTAGGCACTACAACACAAACACAACGAGTAGTTTATGGAGCTACTCACGATGACAGAAGCTATAAAGTCATAGCCAAAGATATGGAAAGCGATGCTAAAAAAACTTACAAAGACTCAGATAAATGGGAGAAAAAAGGAAGAGGAAAATCAGATTTACAAGGGTGGGATACTACACATTCAAAACAATATCGAGAAGGATATATTAACTTACAAAAGCCAATCGCAAGTAAGTTAGGCACTACATTCAAAGGTGCAAAGGTTGAATCCAGAGTTAAAAGTCTTCCAAGTATTGTTAAGAAATTAAAGAAAAAAAATGTAGAAGGAACTTATACTACAAAAGATTTTCAAGATGCAATGGGAGCGAGAGTAACATTCAAAACCTTACCAGAACTTAAAAAAGCGGTAGGAAAAATAAAAAAAGATTTCAAAGTTATTGAAGTAGAGGATTATATTACATCTCCAAAGGGAGGATATAGGTCTTATCATTTTGTTATTGAAGAAAAAGGCAAACCGATAGAACTCCAATTTAGAACTCCAGGACAAACAAAATGGGCGGATTGGATGCACGATACATTATATGATAATCCAAAAAATACTGCAAAAAGGTTAGGAAAGGAAGGGTTTGAATCTGCTGAAAATTATGCTCAAGATGTATCCGAATATTATAGGAGAACAGAAGAAGGAGAAAAATTAAAGATACCAGAAGTTCCATCAATAATCAGAAAACAAGTTTTAAGTGTTGAAGAACATGGTGAGAATGTAGCAAAACAAATGGAAAGGATTAATCAAGGAAAGAAAGCAAAACCAGTATCAGTTTTCAAATAAAGTTAGTCACTACAAAATAATGGGGGAATAAAATGAGTAAAAAACAACCAATAAAAATTGAAGTAAAAAAGAACATAGAAGTTAGTCCAGAAGGGATTTACAAGAGTGAAGTTGTTAAAGGTGGGAATGGAGCAGTTATTAAATCCTTTAAAAGATTCATAGGAAAGAAAGTCTTGATTATTTTAATTGAAAATATAAAAGAAAATTAGTTTATTCTACAACCTCAAATGTCCTGAGTCCTCTTTTAGTCAACCATCTTTCTGTGGGATTTTCGCCCCTTATCATATTTTCACGCCCTAGTTTTGCCATAATCTTTTGTGTATCAGTGTGAGATAATTTATTTATATTTTGTGTTTTAGAAGTTATTCTTACTTGTCTTACATTAGCCTCTGCCTCTTGGAATTTTTTAGTTCTTGAAGGAGAGTGTCTTCTTCTTGGTGCTGAGCGAGAATATCCACCCATATTTTTACTCTTTAATACATATCTTCCTAATTGTGCACTTGTTGGATAACCCATTTTAATAATAGTTAGTCACTACATATATATAAACCTATCGTTTTAAAAATATTTAAATAGTAACTATCTTATACAAAATTATGGATAATATAAAAAAGAAACCTTTTGTAAATTACACTCTTGATGAGGATAAGAAAAAAGAGAATAGAAAAATCCTTACTCTTAGTTTAAATGATGAAGAAAATGCTCTTATGGAAGAATTAAGGGGATTATATGCAAATATGTTAGGTAAAAAGGCGGTTATAACTAATAGCAGAATCATAAAACAAAGCCTAATTATAAGCAAAAACGTATTACAAAACCTACTTGGAGTTGAAACTTTGCAACTTTTATCAAAGAATTCTATAAGAAAACCAAGTAAAAAACATAAGAATATCCTTGATATAAGGAAAAAATAATACATAGATTAAAGATTTTTAATAGATTATGTAATACATGTCTTAATTGGGTGGGGTTATTAGTGTTAGAGAGCCATCGGATTAACGTTTAAGGTTATACATCTTTATAATTGTTATAATTGGTATAATTGTTAGAAAGGCCATAAAGACCCCCTTATATTAAAATATAATACTAAGAGGGCTTCTAATTAACCCATCGTTTCCCTACATTTTCATGTAAAGAGACCGATTAAACCTCCAGCTACATAACCGAAAGCTCCTGCTATAATCCATTTTTGGCTCATCAAAAAGTCCAGTAAAAACGGAACATTAAATACTGCACTTAGACCTAATCCAACAACAATTAAGGCACTAAAAATACCTAAAATAGCTGCAAATAGTGGATTAATTTTTACCATTCCCCATCCTACTGCGACAGCGATGATAAATACCAAAACTGGAATCCATTCTAATGGCATAGACTGTTTACCTCCCTTCTATTCTTTATACTAATTTTCATAGAGCTAAAACTCCTTTAGCCGCTAAGAATATGATAAGTCCGATTAATAATATAATAAATAATATCCAAGGCATAGCAATTATACTTATTATGATTGATAAAATATAACCTACTAATCCCCATATATAACCTCCAAAGTAATATAAAACAAATATACCAAATATTGCCCCAATTATTATTAATATCCAGAATAATAAACTTTTTCCATAAAGTTCTGGCCATTCATGTTTTATTTTTTGCTCTTCTACAATTACCAATTCCGTTGGGTTTCCTTCAAATAAATTATTCCATAAATTTACAAGTGGGTTTACAATCCAGTCCACATCTAAATAATTCCAAATACCCATTTCCAATTCTTCTTCTTTGGTTAAAAATTCTAATCTTTCATCAATAGAGAGGTCACCAATAATTTTTACATCATCCGGAATTTTATCCAACATATCTATATTCCAACAATAAGCTTCAAATGTAGTAGGATTATAAACTTCTATATAATTTGGAGGACAATAATCACTAATAACTCCCGTTTCGTAATCCATCCAATCAGTTAAACCACCACCTCCTCCTCCACCCCCGGTAGAAGGAGAAGGCGGAGTAATACTAATAGGAATTATGGGACTTGTTCTATATAATCTATTCCACAACTTTCCTAAATAGTTATCACTCTCTCCTGTAAAATCATTATTTAAAATCATACTACTTCCATTTTCAAAACTCATAATTGTTCTTACTCCTCTTACTCCTTGCCCTCCATCATCGCCCACAAAAGCAAAAATAGAAATGGGTAATATTAGAAGGCATAGGGTATAAATAAGTAGCCGAGACATTAACCAACCACCTCTTTATTTATTTTTTCATCTGCTCTTTCTTTTGTTAGAATCCAAGTGGGTGTTCTTTTTTGTCCATTACAAGTTACTTCTAACTCTACCGCCATCATAAAATCATTGTCTATATGAAAATCTTTGTATAATTTATCATTATCATTTAGTCCCTTATAATTTATATCACTTAGATTTAAGTTATTACAAAAGGGGGACATTTTAGTTAATATTTCTGCTTTTACTTTATCTATATCTATCTCAATAACAATAGGAACTCCTTTAATTTCCAAAGATTGAAATATTATAGCAATAATTATTAAAATACTTAATATTCCAATCCCTATTTTTAGTTTTTTCATTTTATTGATTACAAATTTAATATCTAACCGGTTACAACACTTACTGTTGCACCACCGTCAGCTACGTATAAATCTAATTCTACAAAAAAGTTT
>NZER01000390.1 GCA_002690445.1 Candidatus Pacearchaeota archaeon | reverse complement strand
TAATACCATATTGTGTCATTTGTGGAGTTGTTCCATCATGCACAATAATAATTTTACCTGCTTCGTATCCAACAGTTGAGTCATTTGTACTACCTGCATTTTTAGCCATGTAACTATACTCTGCTGATTGGAATGTTGCAGTTGTAAACGTATCAAGGTTTTCAATTGCTGAATCCATATCAGTATTTGAACCACCAATCCATGTAGCACCTGCTGTACCACCTGAACCATCAAAACCGTGTAATACAACAACCCTTGCACCTGAGTGAGGAGCACTTGTTAGTGTCATTGTTGAACCACTTAATGTAAAGTTTTGTGTTGGTTCTTGGACAATGTTGTCAACCATTACTATGATATTGTTCACTTCTGCTGGAGTAAATGTTAAAGCATAATCTGTTGTACTTGCGTTTCCAGTTGTAAACACATCTTTATTAATGTCAGCCGCTTCACCGTGTGGTACAGTAGTTATTTCAACATACGTTGAACCATCTATGCACCCTTCAAATGTACCTAATGTAGAGTTGAATCTAATCATGCCGTTTGCTACTGATGGTCTTTGTGCAGTTGTTCCTGATGGTACTTGGATACCTGTTGTACCACTAATAACCATATTACCAGTAACAGTTGCAGTTAAGTCAGTTCCATCTGATTCAATTTTTTCACCACCACTACCAAAAGCTACCCCAACGTTTGCTGGAATAACAACATCAGTAGTTGCAGTTAGATCAATTGCATCACTTGAAGCTATTGTTAATTTTGTTCCGTTACCTTCAATTTTTTCTCCATCATCGCCGAATGTTACTCCAACGTTAGCTGGTACATTAATATCTGTTGTTGCAGTTAAATTAATATCGTTTCCAGAATTAAATGTAAAATCAGTACCATTAGATTCAATTTTTTCAGATGAATTTGTAAAATGAAGTCCTACATCTGCTGGAATAACTACATCAGTTGTTGCTGTTAGGTATAACAAGGCACTTGAAGCAATAGTTAAGTTAGTACCATCACCTTCAATTTTTTCACCATCATCACCGAATGTTAATCCAATTGCAGATCCAATATTAATGTCACCACCGCCACCGACTGTAATTGTTAAGTCAGTACCATCTGATTCAATTTTTTCTGTACCTGCTAATAGAAGTCCAGTATTTGCGGCAAGTGCCACGTCTGTTGTTGCAGTTAAATTAATAGTGTTACCAGTGATTGTTAAATCTGTTCCATCGCCTTCAATCTTTTCGGCATCATTACCAAATGTCATTCCAACACCTGATGGAACATTAATATCACTTGTTGCTGTTAAGTTAATGTCAGCACCAGAAGTAACTGTTAAATCTGTGTTATTTCCTTCAATCTTTTCACCTGTACCAAATGTTATTCCTACATCTGCTGGAATAACTACATCTGCTACAGCAGTTAATTTAATGTTATTACCAGCGATTGTTAAATCTGTACCGTCACCTTCAATTTTTTCTCCATCATTACCAAATGTTAAACCAATATCTGTTCCAATATTAATGTCACCACTTGCACCAACGGCAATTGTAATATCTGTGCCGTCACCTGAAAGATATTCCTCAGCGGCACCAAGTTGTAATTGCTTACCTGATGCTATTTTAAGAGCACTAACGTCACCATCTAATCTCATAACCTCAGTTGCAGATCCACCATCATTTACATTAAAGATAATGTCTTTATTTGATGTTCCGTTTGCTAATGTAATATCATTTGAAGATACTGTATAAAGTAGTTCAGCCATTGCTACTGCATTACCTGCCGCATTTACGGCTAGTAAAGCAGATGCAGTATAAGAACCTGCTGTATCTGATAATTCTAAGAACGTGTCTGCTGTTGCTACTTGAGTGTCAACATATGCTTTAATTGATTGTTGTGTTGCTAACTTTGTAGCACTATTTGATCCCATATTGTCTTCATCTTTAATACCTGTTACTGTTGCGCCATCACCAGCGATTGTTACTGATGTTAATGTAGTCGCCGCGGCGTCTAATGTACTTGAACCAACAATTGCACCTGATACGTTTAATGCTTCAGTAACTTGTATTGCACTTGAATCTGTTGATTGAAGTACGTTACAATCTACAGTTGTAAATGTACCAGTTGCCGCTTGAAAGTCTGTGGCCACAATTGTTAAACCACCTGATTTATCAGCACCTGTGGCAGTTGTTGTACCTACTACAAATCTGTCTGCAGATTCGTCCCAAATAATACATGCATTGTTGCCTGTTGATCCACGTTCAATTATGATACCTGCATCATTTGTGCTGGCAGATATACCGTTGTTTAACTCAATAATATTGTCTGCAATAACTGTGTTAGTAGTTGACTGTGTAACTGTATCACCACTAACAGTTAAGTTTCCTGAAATTGTTTGGTTGCCAGTAATCGCAAGTGTACCACCTGTTGGTGTAAGAACTGGGATAGTATCAGCATAGGCTTTAATTGATTGTTGTGTTGCTAGTTTAACAGCACTATCTGATCCCATTGCATCTTCATCTAAAATACCTGTTACAGTTGCACCTGAACCTGCAATTGACAATGATGTTCCAACTGCTAATACGGCATCTAGTGCTATTGATACACCATCACCCGCAATTGTTGTAGTAATGTTTGTACCGCCTGCAATTGTTACACTTTCAGCGGCTATATCAACTGATACTGTTGTAGAGGAATCATCAACAAGTATTAATGTACCGCCTCCACCTATTGTTCCCCAACTGTTTGTGTATCCTTCAAATCGACTTAGGGTCGAGTTGTAACGTAATGATCCAGCAACTGTACCTGATCTTTCTCCTGTTGAACCTATAGGTACTCTTAAGTTAGTTGTACCACTAATAATAAAGTCACCAGTTACTGTAGCAGTTAAATTTGTTCCATCTGATTCAATTTTTTCTCCACCAGCTCCAAATAATACACCAATATCATTTGGAATTTGTACATCTGTTGTTGCTGTTAAGTTAATCTTAGCACCAGATGTTACTGTTAAGTCTGTGTTATCACCTTCAATCTTTTCACCACTACCAAATGTAATTCCTACGTTAGCAGGAATAACCACATCAGTAGTTGCAGTTAAATCAATTGCATCACTTGAAGCTATTGTTAATTTTGTTCCATTTCCTTCTATCTTTTCACCGTCATCACCGAATGTTAATCCAACGTTAGCTGGAAGATTTACATCAGATGTTGCTGTTAAGGCAATATCTGCACCTGATGTAATAGTTAAATTTGTACTGTCGCCTTCAATTTTTTCTCCTGATCCGAATGTTATTCCTACGTTAGCAGGTATTACAACATCCGCAACGGCTGTTAAATTAATATTATTACCAGCGATTGTTAAATCTGTACCATCACCTTCAATTTTTTCTGCGTCATTACCAAATGTTAATCCTACATCTGCTGGAATGTTAATATCTGTTGTTGCTGTTAAATGAAGATCATTGCTTGAAGCAATAGTTAAGTCTGTTCCATCACCTTCAATTTTTTCGCCATCATCACCAAATGTTACACCAATTGCAGATCCAATGTTAATGTCACCACCACCACCAACTGTAATTGTTAAGTCAGTACCATCTGATTCAATCTTTTCTGTACCTGCGAATAATAGTCCAGTATTTGCCGCTAATGCCACGTCTGTTGTTGCAGTTAAATTAATAGTATTACCAGTGATTGTTAAATCTGTACCATCGCCTTCAATTTTTTCTCCGTCGTTACCAAATGTTAAACCAATAGCAGATCCGATATTAATATCACCACCACCACCTACTACAAATGTAATATCAGTGCCATCACCTGAAATATGTTCTTCAGCCGCACCAAGTTGTAATTGCTTACCTGATGCCATTTTAAGAGCACTAACGTCACCATCTAATCTCATAACCTCAGTTGCAGAACCGCCATCATTAACTTGGAATATAATATCTTTGTTTGATGTTGCGTTTGCTACTGTAATATCATTTGAAGATGCTGTAACAATTATTTCTGACATTGCCACTGCATTGCCGGCCGCATTCGCTTGTAGTAAAGCAGATGCTGTGTACGATCCAGCAGTATCTGACAATTCTAAGAAAGTGTCTGCTGTGTCCACTTGAGCGTCAACATATGCTTTAATTGATTGTTGTGTTGCAAGTTTAACAGCACTATCTGAAGCCATATTGTCTTCATCTTTAATACCTGTTACTGTTGCACCATCACCACCAATTACTATTGACGTTGCCGCCGTAGTTGCACCTGTTAGTGTTTGTGCACCAGTAATTGTTGCCGCACCATCAACTGTTAATGTTGATCCACCAGTAATTGCGCCTGATACGTTTATTGCATCATTAATTTGAATTGCACTTGAATCTGCAGATGATATAGCATTTCCTACTATAGTTGTAAATGTACCTGTTGCTACTGCAACTTCAGTGCTTGAAATTACAGTTGTACCTCCTATTTTGAAAGTTTTACCTGCCGCAAGATCAATTGAATCTGTAAAGTCCCAATCATCTGTTGCGTTAGTCCATAAAATTGTATGATCAGTACTACCTTTTAGGATAATACCACCACCGTCAGCTAAAGTATCTGAAGCCGCCGCACCTGATGGACTATGTGCAAGTTCAATGTTTTTGTCATCAACTGTTAGTGTTGTAGAGTTTACTGTAGTTGTAGATCCGTTAACTGTAAGGTCCGATGAAACGGTTAAAGATCCTTCAATTTGTACACCACCTGTACCATTTGCACTCAACACTAAATCATCATTTGATCTAATTGTTGTAATTTCGTTTTCTAATAATCTAACACCTGACGTGTTAACTTGTCCTGTTGTTGTTAAGTTTTCATTTCCAAAACTAATAGCACCTGATGAATCTGTTAATGATCCGCCCGCTATTGTTAGTGTTCCACCTGTTACTGACGTTGATCCAGTAATAGTCGTAGTAGATGCTATTGCACCTGTAACGTCCAAAGGTACTGCAGGATCTTTTGCTATACCTACTCTATCATTAGAACAATCTAAGTGTAATAGGTTAGTTTCGCCAGAGGAAGAAAATTTTATATCAGTTGTTACACGAGCCATTTCAGCCGATAACATACCACCTGTAATTCTACCTAATGCCATTTTGTTTTCCTTTATTAATAAAAGGTTTTTGTACGGACCTTCTATTTGTTATATTTATCTAGTACACATTAAATTTATAATATGTTAATAGATTAAATAGTGGTATAAATCAAAAATAAAGATGTACGAGTATAAAATAACAATAAAATGGCCATCAAAATGTCGTAGTAGATCAGTTGAGTATATGAGTAAAAGACCAGATTTATTAAAAACAATTTCTGAATTTCGAATTATAGTTGATGAAATTGCTAACATGCGAGCTAAATTTGGTGCATGGAAATCAGAATTAATGTTTTCTTCTGAAGGTCTTACTGTATTTTTTGAAGATAAACGTGATGTGGCTCGTTTTTCTCAAGTTATGGCTCTTGAAGCAGAGCCTGTAGAATTAGTCAAAACCATGCATAACAATAACTCTAGCACCTGAATGTGGTGCTGATGTTAGTGTAAGAGTTGATCCGCTTAAAGTATAATTTTGTGCAGGTTCTTGTATTACATTGTCAACATACACAATTACATTATTAGCGGCTGATGGATCTAGTGTGAGTGTAAAATCTGTAGTAGATGCATTACCAGTAGTGTATACATCTTTTGTTATAGGTACACCTTGTTGATGAAGGTCAAATGCTGAATATGTTGATCCATCTGCAGAACCTTCATAAAAACCAGTTGTTGAATTGAAACGTATCATACCTATAACGGCTTGTGGTCTTTGTGCGGTTGTACCTACTGGTACTGTTACTTGACCAGTTCCTTCAAAAACAACATTACCTGTACCAGCGGCTGATAAGCTCAAGTCAGTATTTGATGTTAATGTTCGTATTTCATTGTCTGTTATTTCAATTTCTTGATCTACTGTAATTTTACCAACCTGCAATGGTGCATAGGCTGTATCTGTTATAGATGTAGTTGAATCTGCAGATGATGACGTAACCATTTTAAATGTGTCTTCACCTTCATTCCAGTATATTACTGCATTGTCATTGCCAGCACCTCTGTTCATCATGATACCTAAGTCAATGTCTGATCCTGAATTATTTCTACCTAATAATAACATAGGATCTTCTACTTCTACATTCACGGTATCAATTACAGATGTCTGACCTTCTACATCCAAATTACCTTGAACTATCATATCACCAGTAACACGAATAGAACCAGTAACATCTAGTGCTGTGCCTGGTGCAGACGTGTTGATACCTATTCTGTCATTGATAACGTCAATGTACAATAAATCTGTGTTAAATGCCAAAGAATCACTTCTTAACAGATTATTTTCAATTATTTCACCTGTGACTTTTTGTATGGCCATGTTACTGTATTTATTTGCAGTTGATAAGATGATCTATTGGCCCTGATAATATGTGCAGGTAAATACTGTATATGAAAGTTTTAGAGCCAATTGTTCAACCAAAAATTGTTTACCATGATCGAATTGTCGAAAAGGTAGTAGTAAAAGAAGTAATAAAAGAAGTCCCTGTTGAAAAAATTGTAGAGAAAGAGGTTATAGTAAAAGTTCCTGTTCGTTTTGAAAAAATTGTAGAGAAAATTGTAGAAAAACCTGTTGAAGTAATAAAAGAAGTCCCAGTTGAAGTAATAAAAGAAGTTGAAGTTATTAAAGAAGTACCTATAGGAGTAAAAATATTAGAACCAATTGTTCAAGCACGGGCACATACAATTGAACTTGATGATATTATAATACCTAATAATTCAATGTCTGGTGATTGGATTGATGGAGGTACAATCACTAATTTTAAATCAGAAGGTATTAAAGATAATGCTAAAAAGTTAAAGTTAATTTTACAAGATGATAAGATTGAATTAAGAGGCAATATAGAAGGTGGAGATGCTACATTACATAATGTTAAAGTTAATAGGCTATCAACACCTGAAATACAGTCGCAGAATATTCATGCAGAAAATTTATTTGTAAAAGGTCATATAAACAGTGATAGGTTAATTTATAAAAAAGCACAGGCAGATAACTTTGATGTTAAGAAATCTGTAAGAATAAATTTACGTGAAGTTTTATGGGAAGATAGATTAGGTAACTCAGTAATACATTCAGCATTACAAAATGTTGGAGTATTAAAAAAATTACAAGTTGGTTCTACGTTAAGTGTAGATGGTCATCGGGTAGGTATTAATACAACAAAGCCAGAAGGATACTTTGCTGTTGATCAAGGTGGAGATCAAATAGTGTTAGATTTTTCGGATGGCAGAGCATTTATTGGTATGCATTCTAATTCTAATCTTGATATAGGTAATGGCAAGACACAAATTACAATTACTTCCGATGGGCGAGTTGGTGTTGGTATTAAAAGACCTTCTCAAGCACTTGATATTGACGGTAACATAAGGTTTAATTCAACAACAATAACATCTAATAATCAATCTCCTAAAGAAGGAAATTGGCAACGAGGTGATATCTGTTATAATACAGAACCAATGACTGGAAATTATGCAGGTTGGGTTTGTGTTAGAGGTGGTTCACCAGGTAGTTGGTCACCTTTTGGTTTAATTGCTTAATTTAAATACTATCGAATCCGTGTAATACAACAATTTTAGTTCCACCACCTGGAGCAGATCCAAATGTTATTGCAACTCCTGATACACTATAAGATGTGTCTGGTTGAAATACACCATCAATAAACACCAATAAATTTTGATCAGCCGCTGGTGTGAAAGACAAAGGTGCTTCTACTGTTGAATCACCACTTGCGGCTCCGGAACCAAATACAGTAGTTGTACCATCGCCGGTATATGTGTCAGCGGTAATCGTTGCTTTCCCTGAAGTTCCGCCACCAATTTGTTGCCATGTAGTTCCGTTATAAAATTCTAATCTCTCAACTGATTTATTATATCTAAACATACCTCTTTTTGGAGCTTGAGATCTGTTAGCAGTTGTTCCTTTAGGAATTTGTATTTGCCCACTTGGTGAAGACTTAACATACCCTCCTTGGCTTCGAGCACGTCTGCCACTTTTTACAGTTCTTGACATAGTTTATAGATCCAATTTAGAAACTGTTACTACTACTTGTCCAGATGAATCTGCTTGTTCTGCCTGTAAAGTTGCTCCAGAATCTAAAATCATTTTTTCAGTATCAAGAATGTATGTGTCTTTTGCTTCTACTGTTACTTCTCGCAGAATAATGTTTAGGTTAGTTGTTGAGTCACCAACATCACCTTGGTTTGCTCCTGTACCAGTTGCACATAGATATACATTTATAGTTGCATCTTCAGTAGAGTTATTACAAAAAAAACATACTGTGATTGCTGTGCCACTTGAAGCTCCAGTTACTAAAACTGTTGGTGTTGCCGCTAATGTTATATTTGTTATTGCCATATTAAAATATTATTCCAAAAAGTTGTGCCTTCTTTTTACTTACCAGTTCACCCGAACTGCTACTATTTACATAAAATACGCCACTTCCACCACCTGCCTGTGTTTTTGCATATACCTGTGTTGTACTCGATACTGCACTCGGATCTGATTGTACTGATAATTTTAAAATGTCATCAATAAAAACTACACCTGCACTATTTCCTGATATTTTTAGATCAGCATTTGATTCGTTTGTGAATATTTCATTACCAGAGTGAGTAATTGAACCAAATGTTGTAGAACCAGAATATGTCGCATTAGCAATAATTACAGTTCCTGTACCGCTCGGTGTTATATAGATATTAGCATTTGAGTCATTTGAAATTATTTCATTATCTACAATTGTAAGTCCTGAAGTTTCAAATTGACTTGCTTGTAATGGTGCTAAAGTTGTATCTGTTACAGCATCGGATTCAGCAGTAGATACTGTTAATACTGCTTTAAATTTGTCATCACCTTCGTTCCAATACAATGCCGCATTATTTCCTGCTGATCCTCTGTTAATTAATATGCCTGCATCGTTATCAGCACCTCCTGAATTATCTTTGTTTAATTCAATTAATGCATCTGCAATTTTAAGATTTGTTGTATCAACATATGTAACGTCTCCTGTGACTGTTAAAGTACCACCAATGTTAACATCAACTGCTCCGGCATTAGTAATTGTAGCCGTAATAGCTGATCCTGTTTGTGAGCCGTCGGCGCTCAAAACTTCTACTTTGTAAGGTGATAATGCTCTATTAGTACTCATTGTTAGTATTTATACTCAAGGTACAAGGGCATGTTGCCATGCCCTTGTAATAAAATTATTGTGTGTCTAAGTTAACGTATCCTGAAGATGCTTGTCCTTCATCAGTTGCTTCAGTGAGTAGTGTTCCACCTGCATGGATGACATTTGATCCAGAATCAGAAGATACTTTTACACTTCTATTATGTAATTTGCTCACATAATAAACGGTTGAGTCACTGCCAATTGCTTGTATACAAAATTCACCGGATGCTAATGATCCTGGTGCTTTTGGTGTCAATGACAAAACTTCATCAACATTTGTTGATCCGTCTGAAGATGTACCATAGATGTGAAATTTCTTTGTGCTTCTTTGTTTAGCAATATACATGCCTGAATCAGTTGCTACTGATACAGTTGAATCATGTGTTGAGTCTGCTGTTGAACTAAAAAATGCACCTGTAACTTCAATATAGCCGGTACCTAGTCCGCCTCTACCACCAGATGTATGTCCGTTTGAGGATCCACCTGCATTAGCTATATCACCTTTTTGAATTTTAATAGGTCTTCCCATTTTGTTTTCTCCTTAAAAAAGAGCCCAATGTACGTTCTATGTACTACGCGGAGGGTACCGCATAAGTCCAACAGCCTTAATGCCGTTGGCACACTTGAGTTACTATATTTAGTGTAATTTGGTAAAAGATTTTATGGGTACTCCACTATTACGTACTTTTTCGATAGCTTCTGCTCTTGTATTAGCTTCTACAACTGCTCTGCACATATTACCCATAATATGCATATTAAATGATGCAACTATTTTGACTTTAGCCGAGTCTTTAATTTCGAATTCAATAACATGATTTCTACTTTCAGCATTTGTTAAAAGTTCTTGTAATAATGGATTCATATACTGTAGTTATCTCATAAAAAAAGGGCGATATAAACCGCCCCCTTAATTTTTTCTATTGCAATTATGCAAATTTTACGTTTGCGTTGGTGATACCAACCAAACCTAAATAGTCAGCCGCATTACCAAGGGATGAACTTGTGTTTGTTAATTCCACATATCCATATCTTGTCATGAAACTTACTACCGGTTCGAAAGTAGATGGATCCAGTACAACACCAGAACTCATTAGCGGAATGTATGGGCAATAGAATGCCGCCGCATCAGTTTCTGATGGACCTTTATATCCAACTAGAACAGAAGTACCGTCAGCCGCATAAGCGTCTGCGTATACTTTCATAGCACCGTTTAATGTACCAACAAATTTAGTGTTAGTTGGAGCATCAAAAGTACCTTCTGTGCTTCTTGCAAAAGCAGAAGTAGTAGCAGATTGTAGAATTGTAAGTGCAAATGGACTTACAACTGTCCAGTTACCTGCGCCACGTCTTGTTCTTTGTGCAATTAGGTTAGCAACTCTGTTAATTTGAACAGCCAGTGCGGCGTGTTCGTCACCAACAAATGTTGCAGTACCACTTACAGCCGCTTGGTCGTAAGTAAGTTCAACTGCTCCTGGAAGTGCTCTAAGAGATGTTAAAATCTCTTGATCAATTTCAACAGTAATTTCTTGTGCTAAAGCCGCCATAATTTCAGCTTCAACGTCTAAGCCTTGTTGAGCTTGAGCGTCTTGAGCTGATTCAAAAGTCCATCTAGCTGATAGCTTTCTGGATTTTGCTTCTACAACTTGTTTTAACACTTGAATGTTTAATCTGTTACCAGGTGCACCTTCAAGTGATGCAGTTGCGGCCGCTTTTGCGTTAGCGTTCGCTAATTCATTACCTGAATATGCGTTAGCAATAGTAAATGGTGATAGTGCTTCATCACCTGCTGTGATTGATGCAGTACTATTCGCGTCTGCATATCTTACTCTTAGAGTATGAATTTGACCAACTGGACCAGTCATAGGTTGTACACCTACGATCTCGTTCGCAATAACAGTTGGCATAACACGTCTAATCACTGGAAGAATCACTCTGTTAAGAGTTGCAACATTACCGGAACTTGTAGCTCCTGCTGTTGCTTGTTCTGCCAAGTATTTACGTGTATTTTCTAGAGTAACATCCATCACTTTTGATTTAGTCCCAGTTAAACCTTCCATTAAGGCGGTTTTAGTTTCGGACCATTTATTTTCAATTAGTGTATTCGACATATAGTTCTCCTAAATACCTGCTAATCTTCGCATCTCATCGATGCCTGTATCAACTGTACTTTCCCTATTACCAGTTACAACTCTGATACCTTCTTTAAGAATAGATTTTCTTGCAGTGGTTTCATTATCCATAACTGCTGGCAAATACTTGCTGAAAGATTCTTTCAACTTTTTAGTTTCAACAGTTTGAAGTAAATCCTGCATCACTTCACGTTTATCACCTGCTAGAGGTGACATGATTTGATCCATTACTTTACTTCTTTCCAGTTGATCTTTAGCCACTTCCGCTTCCGCATGTTTAGCCTCGATCACCTTGTCTTTTTCTTGAAGAAGGTCGTTGGCTGATTCCAATTCTTCTTCTTTAGCTGTCATTTTTTTGATTAGTTTGTTTACTTCGCCCTTTTCATTCAAATAACTGCTGGTATATTCACTTGCAAATGCTTCGAACATTCGTCTACCAAAACTATTTTCTCTTGACAATGTAATATCTTCTTTCAATTGTGCAAGTTCTTTACGTAGAACTGCTTCAACTGTAGATTCAACTACTTTTGCAGACCTTTTAACAAAGTTTTGTTTTAATTCACCAAATTTCTTTTTAGCTTCTGCAACAAGTTTGACTTTAGTTTCAATAACGTCTTTCTTGTCTTGACCAAATTCATTGATCTCTTCTGCTAATTTAGTAACAACAAAATTTTCAAGTTTTTTGAAATTTTCTGCTACTACATCTCTATCTGAATGAAGTTCTTTTATTTCTTTATTAAGTCTATCAAGAACAAAAGTTTTAAGTAATTTAGCATGTTCGCTAACTGACTTTTTATAGTTTACTCGTTCTTTAGAAAGCAGTTTCTTGTCTTCTTTGAACTCTGCAATCTCTTTAGCCAGTCCCTCTTTGATCATTTTATCAAGTGATTCAACCATTACGCCTTTATCGTGCTCATACCTTTTGGCAAATTCAGCACGAAGTTCAGCTTCGATTAAGTCTCGAGTTTCTTTAAGTTTAGATTCCCAAGCTTCTTCGATAGCTTTTTTAGTATCGCCGTTGATTAGATTTGAACTTACCAACGGTTCTAATGCTTCTAACATAATGTTCTCTCCTCTATAGTTTAATCTTGAGGTCTTTTATTAATTTCGATACCCCGTCTCTAAGGTATCTCTGTGCATTACCATCGTCCTGCACAGATCTCGCAACATCCCACACTCTTGCTCCACCTCTCATATTCATGAGTCCTTCATAAATTGGAGTAGGGTAAGCATTAGGTGCCGAAGGTTGCGCCACAACGTCGACGGTAATGATTTCAAAATCACTAACCTCGCCTGTTGATTCGTTAACGTTTCCAGAACCACGACTTGATACGCCAAGTTTAACTCCAGAACTTAACATTGTTTCTACTAACTTGCCCATCGGTGTTGGTAAGACCTTCATTTTACCGTAACCATTGGACCCGTCCATCCATACATCTTGAATCATATGTGAAACACGATCCAGATTTACTTTTAAATCTTCAGGATGATCAACTTCTCCAAGCACGGAATAGCCTCCTTGAATCTGATCTTTAAGTGTTTTGATTGCAGAGCTTATCTCATTTACAGGATATATTCTTTCATTGGCGTTTTTAACACCACCTTGAATGCAAATACCTTTCATGTATAAGTCTTTACCATCATTACCATCAGATTCAACAGTCATCTGTGCTTGATCAAAAGTAAGATTTTCTCTTAAATGTAGCATGTTTGCTCCTTACCTAACAAAATTACTATTTTCCAGGACCTACTGGTGATTTGGCAGACATATCTCCCTTATCATCTTTAGGTTTTGGTGCTGGGCTTGTCATATTTTTACTTGATCCACCCGGTCTATTAGCAAATTTATCAGATTTTGTTTCAGATGTAGGTGTTGATCCACCTTTTTCTTCACCACCTTTGGCGATATTTGCAGATGTTCCGCCCATATCGTTTTTGCTGGCTACTGGAGATTTCTTAGAACCCCCATCATCATCACCACTCATATCTGCTTTAACCATTTCTGAATATTCTTTTAAATGTTCATCAACAGATTTAGTATTTTTTGCTGTTCTACCTTCAAAAGGACGTCGTCTTAAACCTTCTTCTTCAGGTGCAGGAAATTCAATTTCTGCATCTACTTCTGGTTCTGCGTCGATTTCTGGTTCAATATCCATTTCTGGTTCATCGCCATTTTCATCATCGCCATTTCCACCGTCCATTGCGGCAAACTCTGCTTTAAGTTCTTCTAAGGCATCTTCAAGATCAAGTACTTTGTCTTCTAATTCATCTTGAGTCATATCTTCATCAGCTTGTGCAGGTTCTAACCCTATTTGGTCAGTACTAACGTCACGTACTAGATCATCAGTAGCATCGCCACCAATTGTTTCTATAGCTTCTGTTTCATCAACCTTTTTATTCTCATCGGCTTTATCTTCAGCTTTTTCATCGACTTCTTTTTTGTCTTCATCAGCTTTAGTTTCAGCTTTTTCATCGACTTCTTTTTTGTCTTCATCAGCTTTAGTTTCAGCTTTTTCATCGACTTCTTCTTTTTTATCTTCTTCTTTTGTTTCTTCTACTGATTCGTCATCTGATTTTTTCTTTTCTTCAATAGATTCTTTTTCAGCATCGTTAGAAACCAATTCTTCGTAAATATCTCTAGACTTGTCAACAACTATTTCATGGAAAAGCTCTTCAGCTTTTGCCTTTTCTTCATTAACCAATAAGTCTAGCAATTTTTCAAACTTTTCTGACATTGGGTATACTCCTTATTTCTTACTATTGGCCATAGTCTGTGTAATATAGTTATAATCTTTACACATAAAATCGATAATATTGGTGTTTTTTTCGATTTTTTACTATTTTATCGAAACTTTTCCCAACTTTTCATTAAAACAGATAAATCTTCATAATATATCATAC
>NZER01000389.1 GCA_002690445.1 Candidatus Pacearchaeota archaeon | reverse complement strand
CCCACCACCCCCCCCACCCCCACTTCCGCCGCCCCCACTCCCTGCAGCAGCCTCTGCCACAGCATTAGCATAAGCAACTCCCTGCCCTCCTAAATCATTTCCAACATAAGCATCTTGCTGTGTCTGCTTTTGAATTTCTTCTAATTCTGGTTTAGCAAAAAGCCCAGCCACAGGTTTAATTCTTGCTGCCAATTGCTTAATATACACCTGGCTTAATCCCGGCGCCTTAGAAACTTTATAACCTGCCCCACTATAAGCTCCCAGCACATTCACATAACCCCCGCAATCCCCCAGCGACGTGCAAAGGTCATTCATCTCCTGAGTAAAAATAGCATCATCACACGCCCCATTATCAACAACCTTGCACCCACCCTTTGTCTTCTTATACTCAATAACACAAGTCCGCGTCGCCTGCCCGCAAATATCCCGCTTACCCCACGAATCAGTCAAACTAAAACCTGGAGGATATTTCGGAGCACAATAATTAAAATTAAAACTATCAGCAAAATTTATCTTTTTCAAATAACAATCAGCCAAATTCCCGCACTTGTTCAAGTTTTCCCCATCATTAAAATCAAGACATTTTCTCCAATTGTTCATTCTGCAAGCTGCATTTTTAAATTCCCCCCCGCCTAACTCAGTTTCTGACTGAACACAAATCTGCTGCCGATAATCAGCACACGGCTCAATCTGCACATCCCCATTAGTGCAAACATATCTCCAGTGCCTGCTCCCAACCACATCATCCCCCCCGCCAATCTTCCCATCATAAACACACCACGACTCCCCGTTCTGATAATCTACTCCTCGAAATTCACAGCTCGTATCCTGACAATAAAAGTTCCCTTGAGAAGGATTAAACCCATCTTCAGAAGCACTTGCACAAATTCCCCCTAAAAACCTGTTGCAGTTCCCGCACTTTTTAGAATCAGCATTACCTGAATCTGCATTGCAAGAATCAGCCCGCAAAATAACCTCATTCCAGTAAGAATCGTCATTCACCTTAGTTGAATCATAAATATTTGCCTGATTTCCGCACGAATCTAAAAAATAAACCTCATCCTTGCCCTCAACACAAGTTGTCTCATCAGTCCTCTCGCAGCTTGTATTTAGATCAGGAGCAGTGCATAAATAACCTTCTGCAAACTGCCCGTTCAGTCCGTTGCATTCCTGCAATGTAGCAAACCTGCAACCTCTTCCAGAGCTAGTTTCCAAAACACACGCCCCACCAACATGCGCCCGCGACAAAGCAAAACACAGCGCCTCATCATAATTTTGCCTGTAATCTTTTTCCAGCCCCCTCAACTCAGCCAGCCGCCCGCACCGCGTATCAGTTACATAAGCACTCCCGCCCCCCAAAACACAGCACCCCTTCTCAGCTCCCGGAACATTGCAATTTTCATCATCAACCCATCCAGAATTAGAACCAACACACTGCCCCTGCGGCACATTCTTGTCATAAGTTCCTTCAACATTATCAATACAACATCCTTTTTCACAATAAGATGTTTCCGAACAATCAGATGGCGCCAGTCGAGCTCCGTCAGAACAATCCCCAGAATCAATAATAGATTGGCAAATCCCACCCTCCTGCGTCAGCTCACAACACTGAACCTGAGTATCCTGCTGAGCCAAAACTACACTACCTTCAGCAATAATAAATGCAAACGCAAACACAGCCAAAACTAAGATTCCAATCTCACTTAAACTAATTATTTTTTTCATCTTCTCATATTCCTGGCGGCAGCACACAGCTCCTCACAGCAAATTTAAATAACTTCCCACTCCGCTTGTCAGTCAACAAATAAATTTTGTCCTCGTCATCAATTCTCTGAATCTCAAATTCCGGATAAAACAGCATAAAGCCATTATATTCAAAATTACAATACTGGCTTTCCTGATTCACAATCTCTCTCGCAGCTCCTGCCAGTTCATACAACGGCGACAAAATCCGCGTATCAAATTCAGAAAATGTCTCTGCATTACCTTCCCTAACAATGTCAATCCTTTTCTCAACTTTAATAAGCACTGCCTTAGGAACTAACTCTATGTCATAATCTAAAGCACCAGCATCAAAACTAAAACCCTTATCTTCAGATTCTCTTTTCAGCGCAGCAAAACATTCATCTACCCTGCCTTTTGAGTCCTGCTTAATTTCATCTTCCACAATTTCTTTTAACTGCGGATACTGATTAACACAAGGTAAATAATAATTCCTATTATAGCAAAGATAATTGTACTCCTCATCCTGATACATTTTGAAAAAACTCGGACCAACCCGCCCCCCGCCGCCAAGCACCGCCCCTACCGAAGGCTCTACTGCATCCCGAACACACTTGCTAATAAACTGCTCCGGATTCAGATCTTCCTTCAACTGAACATCAACCCCGCCAAAAAACAAAATTGCCATGATAATTCCCACCACCAAGACAATCCCAACTATAATGAAGATAGCAACTTGCGCTTTCCTATTTGGAAAACAATGGAGTTGTTTTCCCAATCTAAGTTTTTCTACTTCGGAGGAATTTCTTTTTTCTAAAAAGAAAGAGTTCATTTCACCAACCATAAATTCACCCCGAGCTTTTTAATTTTCTCAATTTTTCCCTCAATAACCAATTCCAGAAGATATTTTTCAGCAGTATTCCAACTCACTCCTAACTTCCGCGCAATCTCAGAACTCGTCACAATCTTCTCTTTTTTTATAATCGCAATTATCTTACTATGAACATTCATAATAATATACCTATGAATATTCATTATATAAATGTTGTGAAAAAACAAAGTTTATCAGAATCTTTAAAAGCTGAAAATAATTTACCAAGATACAATAAAAGAGACAAACAAGGCAGAGAGGCTGATTAAATTTTTTCTCTGTAAGTTTTGAATATAGAATAAAATTTAAAATGAAAAATAAGATTACATCAGTTGGGATTCAAAGAAAAACACATTTCAGCGGGAAAAGAAAAATAGGTATGGATACTAACATTTTTATAAAATTTTATGACCAACCTTATCTTTTAGGCTTAGAAGCTTCAAGAATGTTTAACTATAAGAATTTGCTGTTCACCCATGCTATCTGTCTCCATGAATTTAGTAAGTACATAAAAATAAAAGAAAAAATAGATGATAGAGAAGCAAAGAAAAAAGCAAAATTATTCTTAAGAAAGAGAAATGTTAAAGTAATCTACCCAAAAGAATGCTTCATACCTAAAGATGATATAAAATTATTTGAAAAAGAGTCAAACAAAAAACTTAGGGAGGGGGGCAAAGATTACTTAAAATGCCATATGCCAGATTCACTGATATTACTTGCTTTCAAAAAATGGGGGATAAATAAAGTTCATTCCACTGATGAGATAGTAAGAATCTGTGCTCAGTTTTTAGGAATGGATGGAGCAGCTCTTCCCTCTTTTGATAAAGCAATCACTAGAGCATTAAAAGGGAATACTAAATATTATAAGAAAAAAAGACATTAAAGATCATTTAAAAAGTCCATTGATTTATTAAAATCCCCTCCTGTTTGTTCCTGAATTTGTCTCCAACAATCTGTTCTCAACTTTCGTGAATGTTCTGTTAATTTTTGCCTTTCACTAATCGGGCTATTAATACTCGCCATAATCTCAAAATCCATAAGAGCATTTTCCTTCTCAACCACATCCTTAGCACATTCCTGAGCAAGAGCTAAAATCTCTTGTTGTTTATTCTCTAAAAAATTATTCAAATTAGAAGCAGGAGTTGATTGTGGCATTTCCATTTTCATCTTAACAAAATTTTAAGTTTTTAAATTTATTTGATATTAAATCCAAAAAAGTTGGATTTGTTTTTAAACCTATCCTGTCAAGGATACTACTAATACATAGAGAAAGCACACCCTCTTTTTTCATAAAATAGCAATGCATGTCCTATTTATAAAATTTGTGTTATCATCACTAAATGTTATTCTGGAATACTGTCCGAAGGAAAAACAAAATTAAAAGACTCTCCAGAACCTGCTGTAAGCAATCCTACGACATCCCCGTCACTATCAAATACAGGGCCTCCAGAATTCCCTCTAGAAGCTGCAGCATCAATCTGAAAATATAATTCTTCATCTGGGGAATTTTTTACTGCACTCACAATCCCACTAGTTATCGAAGATTCAAGCCTACTTTCAGAACTTATTTCTGCACGTGCAGGATAACCCATAACAAAAATCTTCTCCCCAACTCTAATATTTTTTGAACTTCCAAAATCTAAATTAGAAACAGACATAAATTTAAGATCATCAGTTTGTAGAATAGCAAAATCTTTCCCAGGCCAAGCCTCTCCTTCTTTTTCAATATTTACCAAAATAGGCTCCCCTGAAGAAACTAAACTATTGGAAATAGAAATATTATCTAAATAAACTTCATTAATTTGAAGGTGATTATTAAAAAAAGTAATTACTTCATTTGCAAAGCCATCTACAATTTCTTGTTTATCCCTTACCACCTTTTTCTTATGCACTTTCAATTTTTCCCAAAGCTCGTCAGAGATTTCTTCTATATCAATTCCAGTCATCCCCTTAAATTCTGTAGAATTAACATCCCGGTAATACCCAGATAAAAAATCAGATACAGATTCATTTGAACAATCAACTACATGAGAATTAGTAAATAATCTATCTTCTGCTTTAAATCCAGAGCCCTGAGAAGGGAGAACTATACTATAATTCATCATCTCATAATTAGAATTCGGATCAACAGCAGGCATAGCTATTCCTAATCTGCTTTCATAATAATAATGAACATATGGAGTAGGATAACTAGCCTCTATCAAACAATTTGATTCTATTAAAAATACAGACTCCTTAGAATCTGTATAAATTTCATCAGGCGAAGAAGAAATTATATTTATATTGCTCCGCGAAAAAAGGACCAAAAAAAGAGCCAAAACCAAAATGCCTATGATAACAGCAGCTCCAGCAATAATTGTCTTCTCCTTTTTTTTCATAAATTACCCACACGATTAATGTTTAAAAATGTTTAGAAACCATCTCAAAGGAAGGTACAGCTAGGAACTATTGTAGTTCTTTTGCTTCGGGGGAATCTTTTCTTTCTAAGAAAAGAGAGTCCTGCTAGTCATTCTCAACCCTCGGAGCTAAAATAAAACCAATCCCCATCTTTTCCCCAGGAAAGTCAATCCTCAGAGGATAATCATCTGAAAATTTAACAGAAACTTTTTCAGATATCTTACCCGCTTTAATAAACTTCATTAAATATTCAAGTGAATACCTTGACTTCCCCACCCCCCCAATCACCGCCTCGTCGCCAGAAAACTCTGCCCGCGCCGAATTCAAACTACCACTTCCTTCAACCATAAAAAAACCATCCCCCGCAATCAAAGCGCACGAATCAGCAACAACATGGCAGTCTTCAACTGCCTGAGCAAAATCATCTGACTTCAATTCTACAGTGCAGTTAAAACTCAATTCTGGCTCATCCTTATCCTCAGCATCAACTTCAATCAACGCCAAAGTAAAAACCCTCTTAATCTTGTCAAAAATCGTAATCTTCAATCGGTTTTCTTCCTGCTCAAAAACAACACTCGAACCTGTAGAAGTTCGTTTCAAAATCCTTTTCAAATCATCAAGATTAACACCCCACACCTCCCCGCCAATCTCGTACTGCGAAAAACTTTCCTTCGGCAGTTTGAAAATCACCAGCGCAACATTCGCCGGATCCACAGCCACAATCGACATCCCATCCTCAAGAAGCTTAATCCGCACCTCAGTCACAATCTCAGAAATAATCGCAATCGCATCACTCAAAAGCTTCGGCCTGTCGATTTTTAGTATCATAACAATCAAATCCAGGAGCACTTTATAAGGATTATTGTATTGCAGTATTATTTAAATAGTCAAGATGCAATACAAATTAAATACTAATAAAACCAAACATGAAACAAAACAAAACAATTTTTTTAAAGTATTTTGGAGATACTCCCCAGTTGCGAGTAATGGACTTTTTGATAGACAATCATTTTTTTGATTATCCTATAACTGAAATCGCACGAGGAGCAAATGTTAGTTATAATTCTCTGGTTACCTTTTCCCCCCAACTGATTAAATCAGAGATTTTAATCAAAACAAGAAAAGTCGGAAAATCAGATTATTACCAGTTTAATATTGAACACCCCTTTGTAAAAAATCTTATTAAACTTGACTGGATCCTCACTCAAAAAGTTACATTTCCAGAATCAAAAGTTCCTGCTGAATAATTATTCTGATCCTTCCCCAAACATCTCCTTTAAAACAGGACACAATTCCTCACCAGGCCAGTAAGGTTTAGTAAACGCCCCATCATAATCCACACCCTCCCTTAACAAACCTAATTGAAATAACTCTTCTGGTCCTGCTACAGAAGACATAATCACAGGTATTCCTTTATCTCTTTTCGCACGCATAATAAAACCATATGCAGCACTAGATACTAAAGGAGAAATCCGCCTCATTGGTTCTACAATCACTACCCCATAATTTCTTTCATCTAAAGCATCCATAGCAGCCTCAGCATTATCAAAAACATCAACTTCACACCCTAAAGTAACCCTTATATTTTGCCCATCTCTTTGCCCATTTTCTTTATCCATTACTAAACCTCTTCCTGCCATAATTTCCTTATGTCATTCATCCTTTTAAACATTATTGCACTCAACTATAATATAATTTATTAATCTAAAAAATCACAAATTAACATGCCGCAGCCAAAAAAAGCCCTCACAATAGCCCAGTCTTACTACGCCCGCAAAGACATCCAGCAGGCAATCTACGATTTCTGCAAAAACAGAGAAACAATTGCAAATTTCAACAATGAATTCTTTGCAAAACGCCCCGACGCCTTAGACTACCCCGCCGACATTTTCAACTCAGCAAAATCCGGAGCAACTTCTTTCCACTGCTCAGAAGAACTATGGCAAAACCCGCTAGAGATAAACACAGATATGACCCCCGAACAGCTCAACGAAATCAAAATCGGCTGGGACTTCCTAATAGACATCGACTCCCCTTTCTTAGACTACGGCAAAATAGCAGCCAGAATAATAATTCAATTTTTAGAACACCACAATGTAAATAATATCGGAGTCAAGTTCTCAGGAGGCAAGGGTTTCCATATTTTAATCCCATTTAAAGCATTTCCAAAAATAATCGGAGAAGAAGAAACAAAAAACCATTTCCCAGACTGGGCAAGACTAATCGCCTCATATATACACGAAAATACAAAAACTCAAATAAATGACGAAATTTTTCAATTAACTTCAAAAGAAGAACTAGAAAAAAAAGGCGAATTAATTTCAGAACACCTTTGCCCAAAATGCGGAAATCCCTCAGTAAGAAAAAAAATAAAAAAATTCATCTGTTTAAATTGTAAAACTGAAATGCTAAGCATGACCGGCACAACAAAAAAATCATTACAATGTCCGTCATGCAAACATGATATGCAAAAAACATCAGAACAAGAAATTAATTTTTGCAATAGTTGCAATATTAATACTGCCCAGCTAAAAGCAAGCGGAAGTCATTACGGAGGAAAGGAAGTAAATATTCAAGAAGACTTTAAAAAAGAAGAAACAACCAAATCCCAAAAAGATGCAGTAGACATCGTCCTTGTCTCCCCCCGCCACCTCTTCCGCGCCCCCTACTCCCTCCACGAAAAAACATCCCTCGCCTCAATTGTAATTAATAAAGACGAAATAGATTCTTTCCAGCCCCGCGACGCCGACCCCCTAAAAGTGAAAATAAAAAACTTTTCCCCAGACTGCAAAGAAGGCGAAGCCCGCGAATTGCTCATCCAAGCAATAGACCACGCAGAAAAAACCCAAGACAAAATACCAAAAAAAGAATTCAAGGGAAAATCAATCGATGTTAAAAATCTCACAATAACAGAAGACATGTATCCAGGTGTAATAAAAAATATTATGAAGGGAATAAAACAAGACGGCAGAAAGCGAGCCCTCTCAATCCTTCTCTCATTTTTCTCCTCCTTAGAACTCCCCCAAGATTATATAGAAACAGCAGCAGAAAAATGGAATAAGAAAAATTACAAACCTCTCAAAACAGGATACATCAAAGCTCAAATCGCATGGTATATGAAAACCCCCCGCCTCCCCCCCAACTACGACAAGCCAATTTACCGCGAACTCGCCCTCCTCACCCCAGGCGAAGGAAGCAGCACAAAAAACCCGCTAAACTCCACAATTAAACAAGCTATGAAATCAAAAGGTAAATCTGGGAAAAGGAAAAATAAATAATATATTGAATAAAATAAACTGCCCGGTATTGCCCGAAGACCATACCCGGGAAGATATTAATAATAAATAATATTGGCTATATATAAATCTTACTAAACCTAAGAATCAAAAACCCAAACCTTTAAAAATATCTAAAGATATCTATCAATATCATGGAAACAAGTCAAATAAATCTAAAATTATCTAAAAATCTCCTTGCAGCAGCGCAAAGATACAGCAAGAATTTCGGGTATAGAAATGTACAGGATTTAACAGCAGAATGTTTAAGAGAAAAAGTTTTTCAGGAAAATGAATTTGATGAAACATTTACAGAAGATCAAATTAAATTAATAGACACACTTGTTTCAAAAATTATAGAAAAAAAAGATTTCTCAACTGAAAAAGAAATGAATAAAGTATTACTAGGATGAGTTTTAAAATAATTCCATCAAAACAATTTATAAAACAACTAAAAAATCTTGATCCCAAATCTAAAAAAATTATCTACAACAAAATTCAAATTTTAAAACAAAACCCTTATCAGTATAAAAAAATCCATTCAGAAAAATACTCAAAAATTTTCAGGATAAGATTAAATCTAAGAAAAAAAGAAACCCGATTAATTTATATTGTTCTTGAACCAAACATAATTCTAGTCTGCCTTTTAGATAGAAAAAAAGATTATAAAGATTTAGAAAAATATCTTGCAAACATTAATTAACCCCCCTTATTAGGAAATAAAATGCTAAACGTAACAGACCTCTCAGCATACCTCTACTGCCCGCGCCAGTTCTACCTCACAAAAATAATAGGATTAAGACAGCCCCCCACCCAGCCCATGACAGAAGGTTTAATCCGCCATAAAGTCAGGGAAATGTTCGCCAAAAACGAAGAAAAACTTTTCGAAAATCTCGAATTAATAAACCACGACCTTACAAAACAAAAAATAATATCATTTTACCAAAACTTCCTCAATAGTATCATCAAAACAACATTTGACCAAAACCAAAAATTGATATTAGGATTCCAAATCAATCCAGCTGAACTCAGAGAAAAAATAATAAAATCTATGGAAAACGAAATCTCGCTCCGCGCCAAATCAGTAGAAAACACAATAAAATTAGGATTCACCGGAAAACAACTCTGGGAAAACCTGACACCAAAATACATTTCAGAACTTCCTCTAATTTCAGAATCACTCGGACTAAAAGGAAGAGCAGACAGAATCATGCTCGAAAAAGAAACAATAATCCCATTTGAACTCAAAACAAGAACCGCAGAAAAAGTCTACCCATCTGACGAAATCCAGCTAACTGCATACGCAATGCTCCTCCAAGAAAAATACAACAAACCAATCCCAATCGGAATCCTCGAAGCAGGCGACCAAATCCACGAAATCCAAATAACAGAAGAAAGCAAACAAAAAGTCCGCGACCTCATCATCGAAATAAACAACCTCATCACCTCTTCAAAATCAGAAAACAAAATAGAACCCAAATTCCCCTCCAGTTTTTCCAAATGTCAAAAATGCAGCTGGGAAGAACAATGCCAAAAAATCGCAGCTGATTAGTCTTCATCTGCTTCTGCATCATTATCTGAATCTTCACTAGCCTCTTCAAGTGCTTCAATCGTAGCATTAAAAACTTTCATTGCTCCAATCATAGCTTCTTTTTTCCTTTCCCGGCATAATTTATAGATCTCTTCTATAGTTAGATTTTCAACAGGAACTCCATACTCAGGCCCCCATTCCATCTTAGATGATATTCTCCCTATAGCTTCATCTTCAATAGAAACTTTTGCCCCAAAACATGACATTTCCTCTAAACTTCTCGAATTTGCAATAGCATAACTCTCTAATATGTCCACATTAAAATTTATTGTATATTCTGCATCCCCCCTTGGTCTAAAACATCTCACCTCCATAACACCCGGCACATACAAAACCTCTTCACACGATCGCGGATCCACAAAAAAATACCCGTGAGCCATAGCGCATAAAATCCCAAGAACTTTTTAAATATTCATATACTCCACAGCAACGAATCAAACCCTAAATATTTAAATACCTCTCCGTCTATTAAAAAATATGAAAAAAATAGGTGTATTTGTAATTCTATTATTAGTATTTTCCCTCTTTCCACTAGCTATTGCCGATGACAACGCCTCAGACAACAACTCAGCAATAAACAATTCTGACAACGATCCAGATACAACTACAAGCCAGCAAGACCCGTCAAAAATAGAAAAAGGATTTGAATGTTTAGAAGAAAAAGTAGAATCAGACTGTTCCGGAGCAGGCACAGTATCAGAAATTGCCTTGACAATTCTCGCCACACCAGACAATGTTTTTGACGAGTGTGTAGATGAATTAAAAAACAAAGAATCAGGAGACAACTTCGGAACCATAAAAGACACTGCCCTCGCCGTCCTTGCCCTAAACCACGCAGGAGAAGACACAGAAGAAGCAGAAAAATGGCTAATCAGCCAAAACACAACACCTGACGATTTAATCTGGTACTTAGAGCAGGACTCAAACCAGGCAACCCAGTGCAAAATTTCATACAACAGCAACGACTACACAATCAATGTAAACGACAATAAAAAAATAGATTCAAACGCCGGCTCATGCCTGACAAGAGCCCAGTCAAACTTCTGGCTCAAAATAGCCCAGTCCTGTTTTGATGAAGAATTCCAAGTCTCATGCAACAAAAACTTCATAGCCACCCTACTCTACAAAAATCAAAACTCTCCAACAATCTACCCGCTAAGTGGAACAGCATCAGAGCCCGCCTTCGGAACAATCCCGCTAAAAGTAAGGTCAAAATGCTTCCCATCCTCAGCTGGAGGAAACACCTGCGACTACGAATCAACAGCATGGGCAGCACTAGCACTCTCAGAAAAAGACTATAACATAGAAGAATTCATACCATACATTGTCGCAATGTCAGACTCAAATAAAAGATACCTCCCAAACGCATTTATCTACATGCTCACAAATTACGACGACTACGCCACAAATCTAATCCAGGACCAAAACCTCGGAAACTACTGGGAAGCACCTGCCTCCGCATATAATAAATATTACGACACAGCACTAGCATTAATCTCACTCTCAAGCTCAAGCGCAGAGCAAGTTGTCAAATCAAAAGACTGGTTATTATTTTCTCAAGCATCTAACGGCTGCTGGGCAAATTCAATCAGAGACACAGCAATTGTCCTCTGGGCACTAGAAGGCAGGTCAGGGCGCGGCGGCGGGGGCAGCGGCGGAGTAACAAGATGCTCCCAAGCAAACTTTTTCTGCATCCCAAAAACAGACTGCCCTTCAGAAGACGACGTAGGAAACAACTACTTCTGCTCCTCACTTTCTGACACCTGCTGTAAAACTGAAAATTTAAAATCATGTTCAGAATACGGAGGAACAACATGCGCTTCAGACAAAATTTGCACAAACGAGAAAAAAGCAATAGACACAGATGAATGCTGTGTCGGAGAATGCACAGACCGCCCAGTAACTGTCGAGTGCGAAGAATTCGGATATATTTGCAAAGATTCTTGCTCAGACAACCAAGAAGAAGTTGGCTACGATTGCGGTGCTCTCGGCGGGTTCTGCTGCAGAACAACACCTGGCGATGAAGAAGGAGCATGGTGGATATGGCTCTTAATAATTTTAATCGTAGTAGTGCTTGCAGCAATAATCTGGGTGTTCAGAGCAAGATTAAAATTATTTTTATTTAAATTTAAATCCAAGTTCCAAAAACAAAAATCACCAAAAGGTGGCTCTCCTGCCGCCCCCCGAGGCCCGCCAGGATTCCCGCCCCGCCCCGGCTTCCCCCCAATAAGACGGCAGCCAGCCCCAGCAAGAAGACCAGTACCCCGCCGAGGCCCCCCAAAAAAAGACGTATTAGACCCTATTTTTAAAAAACTAAAAGACATGTCTAAGTAACTTTTATTAACTCCCCTTCCCCCTTATAACCATGAAAAAACAGGTGATAATACTTCTGTCTCTCACATTAATAAGCTTAGTCTCAGCAGCCCCCCAGCTAGAACTCCCTACCCAAGATTTACAGCCAGGCGAAACCCTCGTCGGTAAAATCACATTATCAAGTACAGCAGAACAATTTGCCCAAGCAATTTCTTCAGATAATATCGAATTTCTCCAAGGCAGAAAAAAAGTTTTCATGGAGCACAACATAATATTCTACAACAACACACACTATTTTTACACCTACCTAAATAGAGAAGGCAACTTCACATTCAAAATAAATAACATACTATACAAAGACGCATCTAATGAACTAAACGAAGCAGTCCTTGAAAAAAATATTTTTATAGAAAATAAATGGAATGTAATCAAAGAAGAACAATTCAACGAAACATCAAACACAACTTACTATACAAACAAAACAGTTACAGAAATCCTCTCAGTCAAACCAGGTTTTTTCTTTGGAACAAGCTCGCTTGAATTCACATTAGAAAACAAAGGCACATCCAACATCACAGTTTCATATAATAACAATGAAGACAAACTGCCTCTTTCTCCAGAGCAAAAAGTAAAAATCACCCCCTCATTCCAACCCAACCAAACTATATCGTTTTTCGAATTTTTAACAGACAAAAATTTCTCAATCCCAATAATCTACCTTTCCCAAGGAGAAATAAACCAAACCCCACCCCCAGTCTTAGAAATAAAAGCAGAACCAGTCTACCTCCATATCAACCTAATTGCTGAACAGGAAAAATCAGCATCAATAGAACTTTTCAATTTTATTGAGGAAAACATCACAGGCATCTCTATCACCTCAAACATATCCATAATGCAAATAACTAATATAGAAGAACTTGAAACTTTTCAAGCCAGAGAAACTAAAAACATATCCCTGACTTTTACATCAGAAAAAACCGGCTTTGCAAAAGGCGAAATCTTAATTACATACACAGCAGACCAAGAACAGCGCAACTTAACCATCCCAATTTTCGCCTACATCCTCCCATCCAATTCATCAGAACAAGATTTAGCAAATATCGGAGATTTCGCAACTCTTCAAAATCAGTGCACTGATACAGGCGGAGTTATTTGCTCTCTCGGGCAAAAATGCCAAGGAAATGAAACCTACACTGGAGTTTTCTGCTGTCTCGGCAGCTGCACAACTTCAACCGACCCTAACAACGATCCAGATGAAGAAGGCAGTTATGGCTGGTTAATCGGTCTCCTTATCCTGCTCTTCCTCGCAATAGTAGGTTTTTTTGCTTATCGTAAATTCAAAAAAACCCAACCCCCCACCCCAGAAAACAAATTAGCACAAAAACCAAACCCCTACCAAAAAAGAATTTCTGGTGGTTTGGAAAGGCATTAATTAAAAAAGCCTTCTACAGCCTCTACCTTCTACAGCCTCTATTTAGCTCTAAAACCACCTCCCGCCTCGAGCTCCACCTTGTCGGTTTTCGCTCTCGCGCACATTTTTATTAATGCCACAATTCAAATTCACATCGTAAAATGCTGTGTGTGTCACATAAAGAATTTGCAACTGATCATAAATTTTGCAAGGAAGGATTTCCATTAATAAACAACCCCACAAACACAAAAAAAACCCACCCCCCCGCCTTCCCCCTAACCAAACCGCCCCACCAACCACCCCCCCGCCGCCCCGTCACCAACCCTCACCACCGCCCCCTCATT
>NZER01000388.1 GCA_002690445.1 Candidatus Pacearchaeota archaeon | reverse complement strand
GTACAAATAAGGGATTTTTATTCCAATAATTCTCTATTAAATCATTACGAGCACGAGCCGTTTCTGGTTGACTACCTTGATGTTGGAATATCCCATCTAGTGTCTGTGACATGTTAGCCAGGGCTTTATTTTGATCCTTTGTCACCTTAATGGCAGCAAAGTTATCAAGCTCAGATTTAACCCTGACTAAATCATCCAGAATCAGGTGAGGCATATAGTCACGACCCTTTTTCCCAATATTAACACGATCTATAGCATCATTTAATGCCCTGATTGTGCTCTTCGCGTATGAGTTGGTGAGTAACGATGACTGCGGATTATTCTCATTATAACGTTCACCAATCATTCTGAGTGATATCACATCACGTGCATTTCTAAGCCCAGCCGTCATTACTGGAGCCATTTCCTGCATCAGTATTTTACCCTGTTCTGCAGCTTGTATAATATCTGGGTTATAATCCTGATTATTCTTTTTAATATTATTAAAATCTGATGACTTCATCTCCATAAGATCCATAAATTGACGAACTAGCCTGCCTTGGTCACTCTCAATCAGCTGTTCTACTGCTTTTTCATATTTAAACACCTCTGCTGAATCAGTGGACTCCTGTATTCTATATTGGTATTCATCTATAGTCCTTAATGCATCAACACCAGGTAAATATCTAGTTTGTTTAAGACGATCCTCTTTAGGGATATCAGCCCGCCTATCTTTCCTAGCTTCATCTATATGGGCTTTACGCATGTGCATAGCAATAACCCTGGATGCCTGTACTTGCTTATTACTTTGCGTTCGTTCATAATTCTTAGCTAAGTTCATGTTATCATAGAACTTACCTGTAGCTGGGGATAACCGTGCTACAGCTGCAGGAACCACTAATGTATCACGCCTAATCCAACCTACTGATCCTTTAGCTATCTGCTTCTCCTGGTCTTTAATGGCGTTCTCAATACGCTTCATTTCCGCTTTTGTTAAAATAAAATGCTCATTAAACACCTTTTTATCCCTATGAGTGCTTTCTGCAAAATAGTTTAACATTTCACGCCCTAAATCAGTATCAGCTTTACCATATAGCTCGGTAATCAGCTTTGACTTATTCCACAACTCTCGCACCTCTTCCATGCGCTTCATGTGTTCTCTACGTTCTGGAGTAATATCATTACATAAATTGGACATTAACTTCTCCTAAAAGGTTTGAAAATTCTATATGTAGGGTAGGGCACCTTTTTATTTTGAGTTTGAAAATGGGGTATATATGACATAACTTTTTCGTTAACTTTCATTATCTGTTACATCCCTTATCTTTAAGCTCTACCTTGACCTTATCCTTTTTAATACCATCAAAGGAGAACTTATTTATCTCTCTGCCACCAGGTAATAGATCCATCTCCATCATCATCATTTCCATAGCGGGATCATAAAATGATATATCAGACAACATGTGGCTAACCAAACTAAGGTGTCCTCTATCTCCAAGCTTCTGAAGGTTAGCATTATAATTATTCTGGAACATCAAGCTACGTGAGTCCATGCTACGATTGACATCTTCAAACTCCCAGTCTTTACCATTTTTAAACTTCTTATCATACTTCATCCAATTATGCATGAATAACTCCAGCCCTGGCAAGGTTTCATTAACTGTACCATCTTTGTTCACCTCCATGAACCCATTATTATTTAGCCATTGCATGACCTCAGTAACAAGTCTTTTATTCATAGATAGATAAGGTACCTCAGGGACACCTGGAAGCTCACCTTTAGTGGGAACATACTTACCCTGTAATGGCCTTGGTTTAATCAGATACTTTACAGCATTCAATAACTCCTGATGTTTAATCAAGTCATCTCCAGCAAAACGTTTAAAGTATGCATCTAATAACCATTGATCTTTAGTAGTAGCATCTGCAAATAACTCTCCAACATATGCTGTGCCTGACTTGCCTGCTTTCTTTAAAGTCTGCAATACATCTCTATAATTCTCAGAAATCTGATCTTGTACTAATGCTGTGTGCTCTCTGAAACTCTTTGCCTGAACAGGACCAAGGAATGATTCAGGGACAGCGTCACGTGTAGCATTATATAATGAGTACCCTGCACGTGCGTCCTCACTATTTAAACTCTGATGTATAATAGGCTTCTTAATCTCTAGATATGTAAATCCAGGTTGAGCCCAATAACCTTCTCCAAAAGGAACATACCCTATACGTGAGTCTAGATCTCTGAAATTTATCTCTCCCAGCTTATCTTTATTTAATATATCACCCTTATATGCATAAACATAGCGAGCACCTGACTTCATATCTCTCTTCTTAGCCTTTAGGAATCCTTTACCTGTTATTTTATATGTACTGGTCTCAACATCCTTAACCTCTGACAATGCACGCTTCTCTATTAGATTCATGCTAGCTTCAACAGCAGAATATCTTTCCATAGCCATATCTAAATCAAACTGCATAAACTTACCACCAGCTTTAAACTTACGAACATTCCTAGCTAACCTAGCACCTTCATGCTGTAATAAACTATACACAGCACCTTCCATCTCCATCCTGCGAGCACCTTTATACCCTCTACCAAGTCCATCTTTATACTGTAGGTCAAAATTTGTTTCTTCCATCTTATCACCCTTACCCATATATTCTATAGGCTCAGTTACATTCTGACCAAACCCTTGAAGAAAAGCTACACGCTCTAGTAGATTATGAGTAAATGTAGTGACAGATGACACACGATCCTTGCTTAATGACCCAAACATAGCTTGATCATCAAAGGCATGGGAACTAAGTAGCTTATTAACAAGGTAACCTGAGTTATTAAGTCCCATCAACCAGTCTTCTCTATTGATTCTTTGACCAGTCTCAAGATCTCTTTCAGGAGACTTGGCACTGAACCGTATCAATTCAGTAGTAGGAGTAGGAACATTACCCTTGCTTATCTGTTTTATAAGATTCCCAAGTGCACGTTGGTCACCTACTTTGAAATTCATGGCACGATCCCCACCCTGGTAAAACATCTTAACTAAAGCCATTTGATGTTTACGATTCTTACGATATTTCCACAACAATTTCCTTACAACATATGTATTAGGATCTTGAAATAACCCACGAAGATCCTTTTGAATATTACGAAGCTCCCAGCTTTCAGGTGTATGACTACCACCAGCATCATAGATATCATTAAAAATAGCAGAAGCTTTACGCAGCGTACCACCTACTGTAGTTATAATATCTCTCTCTATAGTCTGCTGTGATGTCCCTGCACGCTGAGGATGATTACCATAATTCATCCGAAACATAGATTGATTATTCATATGATGTCTGGTCAAATCAATGGAAGCCCCTTCAGGTATATCCCCAAACAATAAATAGTTACGCATATTTGTACGCAGTGTTTCATTAGAACCACCATACTGATCTACTGCTGATTGATTAACATTACCCATCCTCATCATGACACCAATTCTTTCCAAAGAATTATTATAATCTCCAGCTACATCATTAAGGTTCTGCATCTCTACGTGGACACCAACCTTAAAGCCCAGATTATTCATCCAGTTCAAGGTATTCTTCCATCCAATAGTTTCCCCAACTGCAATAGCTTTAGTTTCCTGCTGTCTTTTCAGTTCAGAGAATCCAATTGGCTTATTCATTACACCAGCTCGTGGTTTACCAGCCTCAATAGAGCCACCAAATCCGAAAGGATCTACATTATGTGGAACCTTATCTAATTGATAATAGTCTGGGATGATAGCCATCTTATTAATATTATGTGTTACCATCTCAAATGGAGCACCATACCAGGTATATAAATGGTCACCATCAAAGTCACGTTGATGCATTACACGTAGATCATAAGCATTAACTGATGCAGTCTCTCCCATCACTCTGTTACTAATACGCTCCACTCTATGGAAACCTATATCATATGCCTTCTTGGGAATAGCTACAGCATTAGCACCCAACTGGATATCATACTTCTTTACTTTATCTCTTAGTTGTTGGAGCTTCTTCTGTGTACGATTGCCATCTTTATCCCTGACTCTAGCAACACCAGTATTCAGGAGGTTAAACACATCTCCATATGTCCATTGCAATGTACCATCTTTAATATATGCATCTATCTGATTGATCACACCACGTACACCACCGCGCTGAGCAAAGTCATAGTTTGTATAAGGATCAGCTGTAGATAGCCTAGCACCACGATTTCTCACCATATCTTCATATACATTATGTGTTAGCCAATTCTCACCATCCTTACGTACTACAATATCAATACCATTGTCCTTGTACACAAAATCCAGGTCCTTAACATTAGTGACTGGTTTTTTATAATAACTATTACCAACAGTCATGCCACCAAAGCTGGTGTATATTCTAGCACCTGTGTCTATCTCATCACCTGTACTGTTTACAGTAGATACTTTCCTAATAATAGGAGCACGATGCATGAAGCCAACCTCTGGGATAATATATGAATCAGATCCCTTTGGAGTTATTGGCTTACGTAATATATCTACCATCTTGGAGCGATATAACCTGGATATAGCTGTGCGTATCACACCATGATTGGAATCCAATCCATAATGTAATAGCTTCTGAGATAGAGCATTAATACCTTGATCAAACTCAAACCCTTCCTGTGTTTTCAGGTCATATAATATCCTAGCCAGTTCATTGTTAGAACGACCAAGTAACTCTGTATTATACCCTGCTATCTCTTTGACTAGGCCCTCCAGCCCTTGCCATGCGCGTACTGCCTGTGTCATACTCACATCATGGAAGTCATTCAATGTGTGAGAAAGAACAACACCTTTTCCTGCCTCTCCTCTGAAACCTAAACCTATATCTGTTGGTAAAATATTAATCATATTATCAGCACTAATCTGAGGCATATCATTACGCCAGTCAGATGATACAAAATTCATTGGTACTAAGCCTTCTCTAAAGAACTCTTTAGCAGTAGACTCACCCATAAATATATTGGCTTCACCCATCCTGCCAGCGACATCTGGATGATAAACCATGAACCCCTTTAATATAGCTGTAGTGCCAGCCTCCTGATCATTATGAAATACAACAGGCTTCTTACCATTAAAATCTCCAATAGATTTACCATCTAATGCCCAGATTGTACGAGCCAGGGTTTCATTTATAAATATACCACCATCAATAGAGCTAGACTGTGTACTAGGCTTTAATTCAGGAGTAAGCTCGGGCAAAAACTCAGCAGCATTGGCTCTCTCTGCAGCTGACCTGGTTTGGTCGGTAGAGATGGCTTCTATATCGCGTCTAATATTCCCTAAATTATAAAATGGGTTAGCATCAGTAAACACTTCATCCCTCACGATAGAAGCATTAACTCCTTGATCTATGATAGATCTGAATGCTGCCTTTGTGTTCCTATCAGGATGATGTCTGGACATATATTCTAGCACTTCATAAGACATACGAGATGTATTGCCACCCTCTGATGATTTACTATACTTAAAGAATTTATCATACCATGATGCACGCAAAGCTGGATCAAATAATGTCCTAGTCTCCAAGAATCTATTAAGACCAGCTGTATTTGTATAGTCCATGTGCATAAGCTGCATCTTAAGTTCTGCATCCTTAAACCCAGGACTTTCTAATGGAGCTAGATGGGAGAAACTATTCTCAAAGTTTGTACGTACATCCCCTTGCAGTCTGCCTAACTTGGCAGTATACCAAGCATTAAAATCAGTATTTAATCTAACCTTATTATCAGCAGTCCAATGGAATAATATTGTACGCCCAGCATTAAGATCCATAGGCACAAGCTCTTCTTTAGGCATACCTTCCACATACTCCTTAATCTTTTCAGCCAGTTCATACTCACTCAGCTCTCTACCTTCCTTCTCAAAATATTCAATATATTCCTTATTAACACGTGGTTTACGCTGCTCTGGTGTGTTGCCATTTAGTATATCATGCAGATCTTCACGAGCTTCAACAGTTTGTTCTCTATCACTGATGATACCTTTCTGCTCCAGGAAGAACACATCATATGGCTTACCTGAAGGACCAATAATATTAAAGAAATCATCTGATTTATTGGAACGACCTGGTACATCTTTCTTTATAACTATAGTATTACCAAAGACTTGAGCTGTGCTACGAGAACCACCAATAGATGCAAAGGCACCTTTAATCAGTACAGGTAATTCTTCTACCCTGAACTTCTTCCAAGCTTCCCTCTTCTGATTATCATTGGCATAGTCTTTATCATTTGCATAGATATTATCATGTACATGCTTAACACTATTATGAATACCATTATCCACCATGTCTTTGATCCACTCAGGGTCAATCTGATTAATGTTATCAGGATGAACCAGACCATACTTCTTAGCTATGTGTATATCTTTTTCAACAATATTATGTGCTATACTTTGTTTATATAATTCACCAAACTTAGCAGCATCTGCCTTCAATTGTTCTGCCTGGTCTACATTAAATGACCTGCCAAGCTCAATGTTCTTATGCACACTAAGCATTAAATCTGCCAGTGCATCGTAGTTCTTGGCTTGTAAAAAGTCCCGCACAGCATCATCAAGTGACAGCTTACGCATATTTTCAGTACTACCTAGCTCGGCAGCTAGCTTATCCATAAGCATATCTTTATATTGTAATGCCTCACCTCTGGTGCCAGCAAACTTGCCTAGGTTATTGATTTTATCCATGATAACACCAATATAGTTACGACTACCCTCTGCACTCTTTGCTATGAACTCAATACCCTCACCTACTGACATAGTATAGTCTCACACTCCCTCTGTCAGTACTTTATTAGCAGCAGCACGGGCTTCTATAAACCTAGTTATCTCTCCCTCCATTGATTTTAAAATAG
>NZER01000387.1 GCA_002690445.1 Candidatus Pacearchaeota archaeon | reverse complement strand
CAGCGGTGGTGTAGAGAAGCAAAAAGCTTCTTCAAATTCATAATCATATGGGGAGGCAAAATTTTGTTGTGACTCATAACTGGAATCTTATCTAGGGATTTTCCCTACAACTCCAAATGAAATAACAAAATTAATGGGGGTAAAACCCTGCCTCCCTAATAAAAATAAATATATATATGGAGGAATAAAATGCCAAATTTAACAGTTGCAGTATATTTGACAGATAAAGAATATGTTAAATATGTAAAAAATAAAAAACCTATAAGCGTTTTAATTAAAAAGACAATTAGAGATTATCTTGGGATTGAAGAACGTCCTAGAATGAGTGATGATTTTAGACAAAGTAAAAAACGGTGATTATTATGATAACAATAAGAAGCGATATATTTATGGACTTTCTGAATAAAATAAAGATGTCATCTACTCAAGTAGTCGATGAATGTTTATTGAAGTTTAAAGATGATGGAATATATGTATCTGCAGTTTCTCCTTCAAAACAAGTTTATGTTAATGCTTATCTAAACAAAAAAGCTTTTCTAGAGTATGAAGAAATACAAAACGTTGGTTTACCAAATCTTTTACAATTGGTTAATGTGTTTAAAAGATTTAAGGGAAAAGATGTTGAGTTATCTATTGATAAGAATAAGTTAGTTGTCGATACAAAAGGAAAGAATGTAAAGATTGAATTGATAGCAGAACAATTTTTTGAAGAACCTAAAACTCCTTCGTTTGAATATGAAGAATTTTTTACACTAACACAATCAGAATTGAAAGGAGTGTTTGATGATGCAAAAGTAAATACTGATGCAGAGATAAAAATAAACACAGGTGAACAAAAAGTAAAACTTTCTAATACAGGAAAATATCAATTTAGTAATAGTTTTGATGCTCCGAAATGTTCTGGTAAAGTTTCAGTAAAATTCGGCAGACCACTAATAGATACTTTAGATAATACTACAAATGATTTAGACTTTTCTGTTAAGTCTGATTATCCTGCAAGAGTTATAGAAGAGACTGAAGATAGTAGATTTATTTATTACATAGCACCGAGGGTTGAATCAAAGTGACAGATTTCAATCCTATTAATAAAATATGGACTGAGAAATATAGACCCAAAGATGTAACTGAGATTGTTGGAGATTTTAGAAACAACGTTCTAAATATTTTAAACACACCAAACCAAATACCACATTTGTTGTTACATTCTAAATCTCCAGGAACAGGAAAAACATCTTTGGCTAAAATTATTATAAAGACTCTTGGTTCAGATTATCTTATTATAAATAGTTCAGATGATAGAAAGATTGATACAGTTCGAGGCAAGGTAAAAGAGTTTGCCGAAACACAAAGTACCACACCAGGAGTTAGAAGAGTTATATTTTTAGATGAAATTGATGGAATGTTAAAAGCAAGTCAAGAAGCATTAAGAAATATTATGGAGACTTATGCATCTAATGTATTATTTATTTTAACCTGTAATAGTATAAATAAAATACACGAAGCAATTATATCAAGATGTCTGGCTATTGAATTTCAACATCCAAAGAAAGATGAGATAAAAGAATATCTTATTAAAATATGTAAGAGTGAAAAGTTAGAATATTCTGATGATGGAATTAAAGAAATTATATCTAAACATTATCCAAATATTCGTAACTGTGTAATTGCGTTACAAAAATTAAAGCTTGACAATCTTAAAGTGTCTCCAGAACATGTTAGTGCATTTAATCCTTTATTCGAAAAATTATGGAATACTATTCATACAGATAAGGATTGGAAAAGTGTAAGACAAACAATCTTATCTACAAATCTTAATGCAAGAGAATTTAATAAATATTTATGGAATAAAGCTATAGAGTTAGATAATATAAAACTAATACAATTAACTTGTCAGAATGAATTACATATGTCTTATGGAGCAGATGCAAATATTATGTTAACAACATCTCTTATAGAAATGATAAAATGAATATATTTAAGATAATGAATTGTTTATATACAAAACAGGATACGAAATGGATGAAAGAAGTTAATGATACTGATAGTAGTCCTTATGTTATTCAACGATGGTTAGTTACGAATAAAGATATACAAATGCAAGTAAGATGGTTGGACAAGTATGCTACGTTACCATTAAAGATGTATTTATCATTGGCATGGTCAACAATACCTAAAAGCACAACTGCACCATCAGTTTCTTATATTAAAAAGATAAAAGAGACATCTCTATATTCACAAGCGTTCCTTAAAAGATTTAGACAGAAGTTTGAGATTGCAGATAATGATTTTGATGCTATAAAACCAATTTTAGATAAAGAGATATATAACTGTAGTGGAAAGATGTATTCTTATTTTGGAGATGGTACAAGAGGGGAAGAAACATGAAAGTTATAGAAAAAAGTATGAAGTTTACAGGGCTTGTTGATATTGGTAAATATGCTTATTGTATTAAACTCGGCAAAGATGGAGTAGATATGGAGGTAGAACAATTAGCACGAGAAGTTTCAAGTTTTAGATATATCTTGTTGTGTAGTGATGTGGAAGTTTTTCAAGAACGAGAAGAAGTATCACGTCTGGTAAAACTTTTAATTAGACACAATCCTATGATTAGGATTTATATTTATAGTTATGGTTTGGTCAAACCTCTTGGAGTTTCAGGGAATGAGAATATAAAGTTTGTTGTTAATATACAATTAAAAAATGTAAATAAAACATATGGCGAAAGAGTAAATGAAAATGCATTAACTTGGTTTAAACAAAATGATACATGTTTCATTTTTAATGTTAATGATACTAATGATATGGACGAAGCAAACCTATTAATTAATACATTCGAGATTAATAAATCTCTTGTTTATTTTTGTCCTATTGATAACTTTGATTTAGTTATTCAAAAGGCTAGGAGATATGGATATAATATTTCAGTTGATGTAACAGAATTATTAAATAAAACTAGTGGAGAAAAGAACAATGGACATGCAGCAAGTTAATAATGAATTAAAAGAATTACATCTGGAACAACGCAGATTAATAATTGATTATGAAAAACATGAGGTTAGTGAAGAAATATATATTAAAACAAAAAAGGATTTAGAAGATTCTATTAGAGAGCATACCAAATTAAAGATAGCATTAATGGAAGAGCAACAAAAGAAACATGATAAAACAAGAGAAGAACAACAGGAAGACCTTGATGAACAAGTTAAAAATATAAGAAACCTAAGTGGTGCAAAGCTTGGTCGTCCTTTTGAAAAGAAAAGTTATAGAACATTAATTGTAACTGAACTAAAAAAAGATAATCAAAACTTGGATAAAGTTCTTAACACAATTAATGAGTTAAAACCAGGACGGGATAAAACTAAAACTAAGACTCAAATTAAAAGAGTCATATATGATTTTAAGAAAAACATTGCTCCCGAATCAAAATCTTTTATATGGAATAGAAAAAAATTTAAGTTAGTGAGGCACAATGAATAAGAAAGGACAATACGCACCGCAACAACCACGAGCAGTTTATGAAGGAATAAGTCCTGTGTTAATATTAGGATTGTTTGTTTTTATCTTACCGTTTTTTAATGGTGTATTAAATGTTGGGATTCCAGGTTGGGTAAAATATATTGGTGTAGTGTGTATTTTTATAGGTGCGGTTTTGTCGTTGATAAAACTTTCGGAGTTGTAAAATGTTAGAAAAGAAAATAATAAAATTACTAGGACATTTATATCTTAGGATGGAAAAGAAAACATTAGTGGATGAACCTGAAATAATGGGAGTAAGGATTGATGAGGATTTAAGAAAATACTCACGAGAAGAATTGTGTAGAGAGTTTGACAAAGCGTTACATTATGATGTGGGAACGTTTTATACTATGGCATCAACACAGAAGATAAGATTGGGAACACAGATGCTTAGAAACTTATACGGGAAAAGAAACAATGGAGTACCATATGTAAAATTTGAGAAGGGGTTAGAAGAGAAATGAAGATTAGTAGACAGATGAGAATAAATTTATATGAAATTGTAATGATGATAGGATTGATAGTAGGTGGTGCAGTTATAGCACAACATGTAATTATCGGTGTATTGTTTATTATGCTTGGGGTTTTTAGTTATATGCAGTTAGGATATATTGTATCAAAGGGAAAGGCAGTTCCTTTTTATAGAAGAAAACAACCAACAAACTATCTTGAAGAATTAGATAAAGAACGAGGCAAAAAATGAGAAAATCATATCAAAAAGAATTAAACTTTACGGTAGCTAGAATTTTAGTGTGGGTAATTACAGGATTTTTTTGTGCATTCTTTCCAGTATTTATGTTCAGTACAATGTCCTTTTCAGTTTCATTAAAGGTTTTATTTTTAGAAATGTTTGTAGCAATAGTTGCAGTATGTTTCTTCTTAACTATGTGGGATTCGTTAACTTATATAGATTATTTAAGGGGGAAGACATTTGGAAAAACCAGCATGTTACGCAACAAGAGAGCATAATTGTAAATGCTTAATATGCAAGGGATGTAAATTTAGAAAATATTGTTGTAAAAGGGCCAGAACTTGTCAAAATGAATGAAGATGTATTAATATACGATATAGAATCGGAAACGTTTGGTGTTCCGAATCCAGAGAAAGATATTTTTAAGTTCTTTGGGTGCTATTCGTATAAAACAAAGAAGTATTATTTACTTCAGAAGAAGGAAGAGATTGCTAGAGTAATCAAAGCACATAAGTTTCTCGTTGGATTTAATAATAAAGGATATGATAATCCTATTCTAAGTAGGTTTGGTATCAACTTAGAGTATAAGATAATTATTGATTTGATGGATATTTTTAAGAAGCGTGCTAATA
The DNA here is from genome assembly GCA_002690445.1 of Candidatus Pacearchaeota archaeon. Next base: position 6,282 of record NZER01000387.1, on the reverse strand, counting down.
GTATGAAAACAAAACAAGGATTTCTTGGTACACTTCTAATGAGTTATAGTTTAGATTTTATCACAAAGACATTAGAGTTAGCAGATGATGATACAGGAAAAAAGCAAATTGATTATTCAATCTTTAAGAAGAATAGTTGGACAGAAGAAGAAAGGAAAACCATTTATGAATATACAGTTAGAGATGTAGAAATAACAAAGAAGTTATATGAATGGTGTGAAAATTACTTTGATTCATTTAAGTTATTCTTAAACAAAGAGGATGTTAGAAAGAAAGTATATCTTACTGCTACTATTGGTAAGTTTGCATACAAAGCTATATGTAAAGCATTAGAGTGGGAAGAAACATATGGTGACTATAATATTAAACCTGAAGAACGAATAAGCGGAGGGTATGTTGCATATCCAGCAGGAGAGAAATTTGAGGGAGACATATACGCATTAGATTTTAATTCTCTATACCCACACATTATGATACAATGTAATTTGTATGGTAGGAACATAAAAGATAAGGAAGGTTGGAATGGTGGAAAGAAGTGGGAAACAGAAGGAGTATACAAAGATAAAGAACTGAGTGGAGTTGGACAACTATTAAAGAAGTGGTATGCTGATAGATTATTATATAAAAAGAATAAAGACAAAAGGGAATATACTATTAAAATTATTCTTAATACCATCTATGGAATATTAAACAACTCATATTATTCTAGAGTTTTTGATATTGTTGCAGGGGGAGACTGCACAAGAATAGGAAGACAATGGGTAAAATATGCTAGAAAACAATTTGTTGAGAAAGGATATGAAGTAGTTTATACTGATACAGATAGTGTATTTATTCGAGACAATTATAATAACAAAGAACAATTGATTAAAGTTAAAGATGATATTATTAAATCAATAAAAAGTTCTATTCCTTTTCCACAAGATACTTTTGATATGGGTATTGATGATGAGATTAAATATATGTTTTTCTTTAAAGGAAAGAATGCAGAAAAGGGAGAGGAAGATATGGATGAGTATGATAACATAAACAAACCAAAAGGTTTTATGAAGAAGAACTATATTTATGTTACAAAAGATGATAGGATTGTAATTAAAAATCTGGGTATTGTTAAGAAGAGTAATACCAAACTTTCAAAAAAAATCTTCTGGGATTATATTGTACCGCAGATAAAATCAAAAGGAAATGTTAAAGTTAGTAAGTTAACTGTAAAAAGATTATTACAAGAGTTGTTAGCAGAGGATATGTCTTTAATGTTAATGCGTAAGAGTGTTGGGCCTTATAGTCAGTATGCTAAAACATCTCCAACAGGAATAACTGCACAAATTTCTAAACGATATGGAGCAGGAATACATTTTCTAATACCCAATACACAAGGTGTAGGTGCAGGTAAAAGTAAAAAGTATTGTACATTAAAAGAGTTTAAGGAGAGAGGAATGAAGATTGAACATATAGATTTAAATAATGTCTGGAAAGAATTAGATTATTTTATTGAACCAATTAAAGAGAGGGATGTATTTTCATTTTAGAATGGTAAACACATATAGAAAAGGTTGGAAGACTGTTAACGAAGGAAGAAAGATGTTAGTGAAAGATGGCTGGGTAACAGCAGACGTTGAAGCAAAAGGAAGATTTATTAAGCAGAAAGATTTATTTGGCTTGTTCGATGTGATTGCTATTAAACCAAACAGAACAAAACTGATTCAATTTAAAACAAATCAGATGCCAAGTTATAAACCATATCATATTTTTGCAAAGGAATATCCACAATTTGAGGTGGAAATCTGGTGCAAGATAAACTATAAAGGATGGAGGATTAAACAAATAAAATGAAACAAATAATAACTTTATTATTGGGATTGTTTTTACTTTCTGGTTTAGCATCAGCTGCAACAAATGTGGATGCTGGAACTGAATATTTATTAACAGAAGTCCCATTATGTCATGGCAATATTGATGTTGCTGTTATGGCAGAAAACACACCATCAGCAAATGAGTATGCAATGATGGTATGTGTCCACGAAGGAGATGATAATTGGTTGTGTCCTTGTGACGGAGGGAGTAGAGATTTAGTACTTACTACCTTAGAAACAACATCTAATACCTATACGATAGTAGTAAATTATAATATAGAACCATTAGAGAATGTACCAGATACAAGTGCTAATGATACTAATACTACTACAGCAAACACAACTTTATTAAGTGAAATTGAGATGCGAAATAGTAATCGAATTAGACAATTAACTTTTACAGATATTATTGTAGGTGGTGGTAGTGACACAGTACCAGAAGAGATGCTTGTTTTTTCAGATGAAGAGACAGACTTTGCAATGATAATATTAATTGGTGTAATCTTTTTAATAGTTATCGGATTAATATTTTTAGGAAAATGGATGATAAAACCTTCTAAAGAAGAGTATGATGCATTTGGAGATAGAGTTAGGCACCATGATAAACCTGAACCAACTTTGCCAACAGGAGATTGGAATGTATCAAAGCCACCTAAAACAGATGATGATGTAGATGATTTCCTTAAACGAATATAAAAAAAGGAAAGATTTAAATAGGAAAAGCATTTAATGTGATATAATGAGAGAGTCAGAGTATGAGAAATTGGAAGCAAAAAATGGATGCACAATGTTGTTAGAAATTGAAGCTCAATTAAAAAACGAGGATGACATAACTCCTCTTTTAAATTTATGGACCAAGATAAATAAGTTTAGAAAAGAAGCTGCAAAGATAGAAGATAATGTTAAAGTTAAAATTAAAACATATCTTAAAGAACGTAAATGGAATAAGTATAACGATGCAGATACAAAAATAAGTGTCAATATTACTGCACACGAAAGGGAAAACATTGATAAACTACAATTAAAAGCTTTATTATCAGACCGAGATTATGCAACAGTTGTTACTATGAAATCTTATGAAAGGTTATCAATATTGACACCAGAAGCTAAAGTGAGGTTGAAGAAATATGTTAAGTGAAAAACTAAACACAATAAAGAATATTTTTCGTAGAGGGCCACCTGATTTAATTTCAAAGATTAGGAATAACAAAGCGAAGATAAATAATTTAATGGAGGAAAACGTAAAAATGGCAAAATTAGCATTGGAAGGTGGGAAAATAGTTGAGAATACAAGTTCTAAGCCTGCTCCAGAGCCTGCTGCACAACCAGTTCAGCAACCTGCTCCAGAGCCTGTTCAAGAACCTGCATTAGCAAATCCATTCCCAGAGGAAGCACCACAACCTGCACCACAACCTGCACCAGCACCTACACCATTACAACAAGCAACTGCACCATTACCAGAACAACCTGTATCTGTGAATGTTACAATTGTTTTGCGTGACGGTAAGGATTTGAATTTAACAATTCCTAGTGCTGAGTTTAATGGTTTTAGTGAAGCGTTGATTGCAGCAATAAATGAAGGGCAGTCGTTCCAAGTTGGAGCAAATGTGCTTAATGGTAATCATATCTTACTCTATACATTTGGGTAAGTAATGAAAATTCGGTAGTTAGGGAGGTATCGGAATGAACTTTGAAAAATTTATGACAGAGAAAAGAAAGGTAGATAGATGGTTTGTATTAAAAATAGCACTTGTAGGTATGTTTGCAGGATGTTTATTAACTACAATGGTCTTACTACTTGGTCTGTTAGGATAAAATAGAATAAAAAAAATGAAACTAAAGAATCCTGTATTATTTATACTGATAGCAGTATTTATAATTTTGAATTTGGTGGATTTAGTTACAGCATTTTTTATACTACCTGCAGAGAGTAATCCATTATATTTACTAACTGGTAGTTTTTGGTCATTAATAGCAATAAAACTAGTATTGTTTGCGTTAACAGGATATGTGTATCATGTTAATAAGTTCAAAACAAATTTTTCTTATCACAGTTTTGTATTGGTTTTAGTATTAGGTATCTTTATGTTGCTACTTGCTGCTGCAAGTAATGTAGTAGGGATATTAAATAATACTGTTGTGGAGGATACTGCTCAATTATCTAATCAATCAAAACTAGCATATTATAACTTATTTGTTTTCGTTCTGTTTATAATACCTGCATTCTTGTCAATGGTTGCGTTTAAACTTTATGACATATCACGGGATTCTGCGGTGGTCGAACACCGCAAAGGGGGAATAATAAGAAAGGTAGTTGGGTGGTTAGTGGGGCAACGCCACCCGACTCGTTCTTTATCTAAAAAATGAAAAAACTAACATACTATGAAGAATTTATGTATCCTGTTGAGATTAGAAAATGGAATAAAAAACATAAAGGAATAATGTATATTTGGCAAGAGAAAAATAAAGATGATATTTATGTAAGAATACCTAAAGAGACGAGGGGATTAAAATGAAGATTAGAGAATATCAAAGAAAATTAGCAAAGATAAAAAAGGATTATGTTGTTTGTAAGTGCTTCACAGATGATTGTAAGCACATAGAAGAACAAGTAAATAAAATCCACGAATTGACAAGGAAAATGATAGGATGAATATTCCTGCTAATTTTTCGATGGAACTTACATATTGGATATATGTAATATTAGGTTTAGTAGCTCTTGGATACTTGTGTTGGAAAATAATATCAAATGAATAAGAAAACAAGAATGATTGTAGGAGTAAGCTGTCTACTAGTGATACTAGTAATGTCTGCTTTTCTATTTGTTAAGAAAGATACTATATTTCAAAGTAAGGTTGTACTAGCATATCCTGATTCTTGCGAAGAAGTATATATCAATGGAGAGCTAACTTCTCCTATATGTGAATTGGGTAGAGCAATGTCAATAGAAGCAGAGTCAAAGAAAAACGAATGGTTTGATTCAGATTTTAATTTCACGATAGAAGATGAGTAATAAGATTATGGCTCTGGTTCTTTTAGGAGGATTAGCAGTTGCATGGATAGAGGAGAAGATTGTTTGGTTACTTGTTATAGTTGGCAGTTTTTTTCTTATACGTTGGTTAGCCGATGTATTTTGGTGGGGGCGGGATAATAACAGATGGTGATGTATATAGTATTGTTGTTGATTCTAGGATGCATAGTTTTAAGGAAGGTATATATCTGGAAATCTCTTTCGTTATCCTATGATACACCTTTATTTCCGAATTATGATTAGCTTAATTAGCTTAATTAGATATATTAATTAATCTAGTTAATATACGTAGCATTTCAAAATAAGATTTTTAATTTTGAAAGATTTTCAAAAAAAATTTTTTTTTCACCCAAAAAATGAGATATGAAACCTAGTTTTCATATCAAATCAATTTTATATGGCCCCCCAAAAAAAACCCCTAGAAAATTAAAATTTTAAATTTAAAATAAATCATTTTTGCAAATCATATAATAAATTAAGGCAGCCTAGGTACCATATGTAATAAATTAAGGCGGGCTTGGTAGTAGTTGAGCACGTTACGATTAGTTAACCATAATAGTAATAAAATTGAAGACACCATTTGATTGAAAAAGGTAGGGTAAAAAGAAACGATTATTATGGTTAAATTAAGGCATTAATTAAAAAGATTTCAAATTTCAAATTTCAAATTCAAATCTGAAACATTGTATATAGATTTCATATTTAAACCGCTTTTCTGTGAAGTTTCTGTAACTACTCCGCAGTAGCAACAGGAAAAACCATTTTTTACCATTAAGGCATTATAGTCTCAAAACTCTATTTTAGAAAATGGATTTTAGATTTGGTGGTTTTATTCCAAAGAATTTAGACTATGCCTTAATAGTATCATTTAGTTGTAGTGCGATACTATGATACATTGTTACATTAAGGCATTATGAAAGTCTTTATAATTTAAGTCGGTTATACATTATGGTTAGATATATGATTAAGGCATTATGAAAGTATATATAAAGAAACCTTGCTTATATATATTATGGAGAAAAACCATATAAAAAAATTGGAGGACTAAAAAAATGAAAATGACAAAACAAAATTTTGAAACTTTTGCTGGTATGTTTAAACAGAGTAAAAACATAGAAGATTTAAAAATATTGATAGTTCAATATTTTAAAGAGCAGAATTCAAAATTTGATGAAGAAAGATTTTTATTAGCTTGTGGAAGTGGGGAAGCATTTTATTGTGAAAATAAAACGTTACATTATGGGGATTGTGGTTGTTGTTAATTTTTTTTTTCTTATGTATGATGTCTTAATTGTATATCCTATTAATTAAGGCATTATGAAAGTATATATAAAGAAATTTGACTTATATATTATTATGGAGAAAAACCATATAAAAAAATTGGAGGATTAAAAAAAT
>NZER01000386.1 GCA_002690445.1 Candidatus Pacearchaeota archaeon | reverse complement strand
TTTAGGGTTTAGGGTTTAGGGTTTAGGGTTTAGGGTTTAGGGTTTAGGGTTTAGGGTTTAGGGTTTAGGGTTTAGGGGTTATTTATAAATTTCCCTACATAAGGGGCATTTATATACTTTTCCCCGACAACGCATACAAATTTTGTGCCTGTCATCACATTTTGGTATATATTTATATATACATGTTATTATTTCCTTATATTTTTTTTCTAAATATATTTTGGGGTTAATTTCTACCTAAGCCTCTACTAAAATCTAATAGTCTTCTCTTTTCCGCTGCTAGTTCCCTTTTAAATCTCTCTTTTTTAGTTTTATAAGTTTCATTGAATTCTGCTAGTCCTTCTTGTTCCTCTCTTATCTGTTGTAATTTTTTGCCTTCTGTTCTAATGCGTTGAGCTAAGGATATTTTTAATCCTTTTGTACCTGCTGACTCTTTTTCAGCCGATAATTGTTCTATTAATGCTTGACTATTTCTAATAGCCATATCTAAATCTAATTGCTTCTTACCTGTTTTTATGTCGGCTCGTAGTTGTTTACCTCTATTTAATTTCATTAATATTTCATCATATAGAGCTTTACTTTTAAAGAACGCTTTTTGTTGAGTAGATCTTCTACCGCGTCTTCCTCGTACCCTTAATATATCTTCTTCTTCTTCACTCGTTAATTCTTCGACTCTTCTCTTACCATGTGGAGGAGGAGGCGGTGGAGGACGCGGTAATAATATTTCATATTGTGGAGGAGGAGGCGGAGGAGTAGGTGGTCCAGCTTGAGGAACTTCCTCTTGAATACCTAACCTTTCATTTCGTTCTCTAGCTCTGAGTGCTACTAATTGTGATATTCCTTGAACGCCGCCAACTGGGACTATTGGAGATTTTAATCCTCCTAATGATCTTAATCGAAGAGCCGATGCAGCAGGTTGTAATATTTCCTCAAGATCCTTACCAGTTGGTTGAGCTCCTCTACCAAATTTGACTTCCTTCGATTCTCCAACAAATTCATCTAAATGACGTCCTAATCTTTTAGTCCTTTCTTGAGCTCTTTTTGCTACTTCTTGAGCTATATCTGACATTCCTGCTGGCGAGGGGTTTAATTGGGCTCTATCATGTCTTAGTCTTAAATCAAAAGCCTCAGATTCATCAGATAATTGAGAGGATAAATCTCTACTTAGGTCTTCCTCTGCTTCATCTCTACGTCGTTGTAAACGAGCTCCTTGCTTTCTAATATTTAATAGCTGATCTTGTTGCTCTACATTTTCTTTTCTTAATCTGCGTATTTCTCTCTGGGCTTCCAGACTAGCCAGTTGAGTTTCTTCATCTACATCTTCTTCAGATGATATAATCGCTTTTTTCTGATTCATATCATCAATATTTCCTACCAATTTAGTTAAGAGAGTAAGTTCCGCTATTTTTAAAGCCTTAGTTTCATCATCAACCCTTGATATAACCTTCTTATTAAGTAAGGGCATCATAGCCTTATTTAAACGATAATAACTCGTTTTTAAGGGGTTAGCTCTTACTCCTCTATTATATTGAGATATGGGGCGTCTTCCAATTTCACGGACAACTGTTGCAGGAGCGGGATCGAGATATATAGTGACCCCCCGAGTAGGAAAATGCTTTTTAGCCCTCTCTAAATATCCTTGTTTTCTTTTGGTTCGCACGTTAAAAAATGTTGAACTTGGTTCTTTCATGTTATGTATATATATTATATTTTTTTTTCAAAATTAACAGTCGTCAGTCCATATTCCTAATATAATACAATAATTGTCTTGTATAGCATCATTTTGATATACTATGGGGTCGGTTTCCTCATCACCAAAAGTAATTTTAAGCTCTAACTGACTATTTCTAAAAGTCGAATTGGGAAAAGTCAATAAGTTGCCTTGCCTATCGTTGAATTGGGGATTTTGATTATACACGTTATAAGCTGCCCCTGCCCGATCAAGCATACCAACTCGCCCGAGTACACCGTCATTTTGGAATCCTCCATTTAAACTAACTGTTGAATTCGATGAAAATGTATTGACTAATGAAATTCTTATGTAGCTTTCATTGCTTGCAGCTGTATTCGCTGCATTCAAAAAGCACCCCTCAAGAAAAATATGAATTGGTTTTATACCAGATGCATCTTGAATATTCACCTTGAATTTGGGATTGGCGAATGTAGAACCAGACATTCGATCACCATATCTTAAAACTAAACGTTGGTATTTCATATATATTATTATGTTATATTATTTTTTAGGAGTTTTAACCTTTCTAATCTTAGGAGAGAATCAATTGATTTCTTAATTTCGTCTTTTGATATTCTATACTTCTTAAATGTCAGAGTACATGTAAAATTGGAATTGAGCCCTATCAATTCATCATTCTCATTAGTAAGGCGTACTCTAAAACCTGTTAGTTTATTCTGCATTATTCTACTAGTAAAAAGATTGCCTGTGTTGAAAAAAGTCATGTTGCTATAGGGTTGAACCAGAATCGGGAACTTAGCTACAATATCGCTGTCGAGGAGTCCCTCTGTATTATTGGAGAAATTACTATTTGACAATGTGACCCTCATATAGACGTTCTGCTCACCAAGAACATTAATACTCAAGTCTCCAGTTAGACTGATATTCTGCCCGTCAATTGTAAATTCATGCTTTCCTTTTGAAAATCCAATCACCTCATAACAGCTATTGGCTACGTCCGTATCAAGAGCCAGATCCGATGGAACTGTTCCTGTGAATGTTGAGCTAATTGTAATTTTGCCCGTGTATACGCTCCAAGAGACAGTAAACGTCTCATCAGCCGTATGCCCGTTGCTAATGCTAAATTCGTTTTCAAAATCAGTTTTTAATTCACTATCGAGACTGGCTGAGGAGGGATTCCCTTCTGTTAGATTATAAGATTTTCCTGTAGTTGAATAAAAAATATCAAAATGCTTGTTAAAGCTCTGTACGCTATAAAAATCTCTCCTCATGGTACTCTCAGTAATCTCCATCATGATGTATTCATCATCATTACATTCCATCGTTCTATTTTTTACAAGGACTTCAAAATTATCATGAGATAAACGAGTAGCTTTCGCACTGTCTATAAAGAGAATAAGTCGATCTACCTCATTTATATTCATTTATATATATATTAACAATAGTTTTTAATATAAAGTTCTTTTCCTATCTTCCGAGAACATTGATTATATAAATATGGTTTACAATATCTTATTATATTAAAATCTTTAAATGCCTTAAGTATATCTTCGTGATCGTTATAGGATAAGATAAATTTTCCCTTGATATTCCTCAAATTCTCGACTAATTCACACGGATCGATTCCATCACCTCCCTCTACGTAGTGTCTCTTCTGTGTAGTTTTCCAATACGGTGGGTCTAAATAGAAAAATGTATTTTCACTATCGTATTTTTTAATTATATCGTTGTAATCAAGATTATATATGTGAACTCCTTGTAATCTATCTTTCCATTTTCTGACCTTAAAAGTCTTCCCTCGTACATTATATATATACTTCTCCTCTTCGTTCTGTCCAGCGTAAGATCGACGATTATTTCCAAAGCTGTTCCGACTAAGGTATAAATTTCTATATAGTCTATCTGCTTGATTTTCAAAATTTACTTGATTCTTTAATTCATCAAATTTAATACGAGACAATGAAAAATCTCTTGTAATCATCTCATCACCTACGTCTTGTTGATCCTTAAATATGTTATATATATCAATATCCAGATCGTTAATAACTTCAATCTCTGCCCTCTCCTTACGCTTAAAGAATACTGCACCTCCCCCAATAAAAGGCTCTACATAAATTTGATGAGGAGGCATCATATTGACTATTTCACCCGCTTGTATGCGTTTTCCACCTACCCTTCCGAACATTATATTATCTAATTAGATATTTAAAAATTTTTAACGACGGTGAAAATTATGCTCGGGTCGTAGAAAATTAACAATTTCATTTATCCTTGATATTTCCATTTCGTGATTCCATTGGCGGCGAATTACGTCGTCAGATAATGATGTATGATCTTCTTTTTTTTGAACTGGCTTATCCTCCTCCTCTATAGGTTTAATTTTTTCTTTTTCCTTAGGGCGTTTTCGATATTCAATTTGTTCTTCTTCTGAGCTTGATTCATCATAATAAATTATCTTCTTTTTCTTCTTCTTTTGGGGGGGTTTTTCCCTCTTTTTATATACTATTTTAGGTTCTTCCTCCTCTTCCACCTCTTCAATTTTCATATTAATTTTGTCGTCTTCTTCTTCTGGTAGCTTCCCAGCACGCTTAAGGAGATCATTTTTCTTTTTCTTCTTTTCTAATTCATTGGCGGTATTCTCTAATTCTTTTTGTTCTTTACGTTCCTTCATGTTCTTCAATCGCACCTCATTCGCCTTCACGCGAGCGAGGGCTAGCTTCTCTTTATGTTCTTCCGTGAACTCGCGCTTGGCTCTTTTTTTCTTTTCCTCAGTCATATATCATCTAATTAGATTATTTTTACCAAATATTACCATGTTATTAGAGAATTAATAGATAAAATAATATCTCAGTCCATGATATACATGAGAACAAGAAAATTACCCAATCTTGAGAATAAGGACATCAAAACCGCTGCAGAATCCAAGCCGCCAATGTACCCGAACCTTCCTCAATGCTACTACAGGTTAAATGTCTCGGGAGCTTCAGGGAGCGGGAAGGGAGTAGCCGTCCTCAACATGTTGAATAAGCAGTACCCCTATTTTGACAAGATATACGTCATAAGTCCCACCATAAGTAATGATGTTAAGGCATCAGATTTTTTTGTTAATAAAGAGAACGTAATTGTATTCGATGAGCCCTCTATAAAACTTTTAAAGGATATAAAGGAGGAGATTTCGAGCATGATCGAACAACATGATGAATACAAAAAAATAAGAACAATATATCAGAAATTCGCTAGATATAAATATAATCCAGATCGATTAACCAGCTTAGAACTAATGAAATTATATACATGCAATTTTGAGCCTCGCAGCATGAAAATGGCGGTGGATCGTGACAAGCTTAATTTTCTGGTATATCTCGATGATTGTCAGGGGATGAAGGTTTTAAAAAGTCCTACATTCGAAAATTTCTTGATAAAATGCCGACATTTTTCGACCAACATGATCGTCAGTACTCAATCGTTTAAGGGGGTCACAAACGTCTGGCGACGAAATTCAACTTGTCATTTCATATTTAAAACCAACGATCTCAATCAAGTAAAATCAATCTATGAGGAGGTCGCAGGATTATTCGATTCAGAGGAAATTTTTATGAAAATATATAAGCACTGTACGGATACTCCTCACTCGTTTATGTATATTGACACTATGGATACAGCAAACCCAATAAGAAAAAATTTCGATGAGGTTATAGATTCACGTTTTAGCGAATCATAATATATATCTTATATTATTATATATTATGTATAGGTTTTATGATACAATAAGCGAGGATATAACGAACAAATATAAAATTTCTGACTTCGTCATTTTCTTTGAGGAAAAAGATTTTGAAAATTATAAGATCGCTCTAGATACATTATGTAAACATACATGCAGCGTATTAGAGGAGATGAATGAACTTGATGACTACGGAACTTTTTTAATAATAGAATCAAGACGCTTCCTTATCCACTCGATCAATTTTCAAACATACCCCAATAATATACATAAAAAATATTATGATGATGTTCTAAATCAATTTCATAAATTAGGATACTTAAGGTTTAAGCAAAATATACAGTCATATAAATTATATAAGACTAAAAAATTTATTTATAAAATACGCTATCACAATAAGATAATAGTGTACTATAGCTTAAAGAACATGATAATTGACTTTGGTAGATACAAGGTAGATAAAATTACACAGATTTTTCCAAAACAGAGTTGTTTAGATTATAATGTAATTCATAACATGGTTTTTTTATCTCATTAGATAATATATATGGATGCCATCAAAACAATTCTTATTAATACCCCTGTCCTTAATGTACTTTTCATCACTTTATTCAATGGGGTATATGTCAAACACGTTATTAAAAAATTATCAGAGCAACGCGAGCTCTCACGTGATGAGATTAGGATAATTTTGAATGACTTAGATATGAAATTATCTAAGGAGGAAATAGAAAATTATTTGTCTGATATAGAATAAAAAAAATCTAATTTAATATTATAATGGGTAGGAGTAATAAAATAACAGGACAACGCAGATGGGAACAGCAAATGGGTAAGATACAACCACCAGAAACTCAACCAGCAGATGTACGCGATCCTCTTCAGGTCTTAGCTGATTTAAAAAAGGATCAGTTAATTGAATATTATTCTGAGAGATATGGATTAAGTACCTTTTTACTCTCAAACGTCTGGGATTATCTCAAAACTGCAACTCCTCAAAAGATTAAGGCGATCAAAAGAGGTAATGTCAAGAATTTAATAAAGAGACGTCATTATCGTGAGGGTGATATATTACAAAACGGCGAGGTTATTGGTAATTCATTAGACGATACACTTAAAAAAGATGATACTTTAAAAGATGTATGTAAAATCTAATCAAAATTAACTTATTATTAATATATATATATAATGTCTTTTGGTAGTTGGTTAAGGGGGGTAGGACGTAAAATTAGTTCAGGAGTACAATCTATAGGTGGGTTCGTGAGACGTGGAGCTGAAAAAGTCGGCGATTTCGCGCGTAAGATCGATTTCTCTAAGGTCGGCGACATCAGTCGTAAAGTTCGAGATATAGCTGGAACAGTCGCAGGTATGGGGATCCCGTTCCTTAGTACAGCAGCAGGCGCGATCGGTAAAGGAGCCGACGTAGTGAGCCGCGTAGCAGATCGAGCTGGAAAAATAAAAGAGGGTATTCAAGTAGCAGGACAGGTCGGAGCTGCTCTCGAAAAACCAAGCTTTGAGGGAGTAGTTAAGGCGGGTAAACGTGCTTATGAATATGGTAAAGGCTTTTAATTCTAATTTAAAAAAATATGTTAAAAAATATCGAATTATTATAATATAATATATATATATATATATATACTATACATGGCGTCTCTTCCATCATCTTTTTCCTACTTCGTTAATTCTATGCAAGGAACATCCAGACGACAGGTTAAAATTTCTCCAAATAATTCGACCTCAGTGAATCAAAATGAGACTTTGACTTTTATCCTCCCGAGCGATTCTATATGTGATCTCACCAGTCTTCAATGGTCTTATAAATTTAAATACCAAAATGCATCTGCAAACGGTAATCCCGTACGCTACGTCCCGCAGCCCGCTGCCCTCTGTCGCAGCGTTGTATGGAGCTTGAACGGGGCTAGCGTGTCGGGAGCGAACAACCAAAACTTCGCGCAAGTTTACGAATGCTTGAGGAGATCTTCAGTAGGAAATGACAACTCAAACAGTCGTTCTGACGAATATTCTGACATTCCATGTGCCAATTTGATCGGTGCTGCCGGTTCAGCTAAAGTTGTCGGAACAGGAAACGAGAGAGCAGCCTCAAACACTGTCTCCAGAGCTTGTAAGATGACCCAATTTTTGGGACTCCAGACTTCCCCGAACGCAGCCTCATGGGACACCTCAATAGTTGGTGAAACTCGCGTGACAATTCAATTAAATGGTAATGAATGCGCCCTTATGACATCAGATGCTGCCTCAGCCGACGCTGGCAGTTTAGACTGGCAACTCACAGACTGTGCTATGCATTGTGATGTAATCTCTTTTAGCAGTCCAGAATACGATATGATTATGTCTAGTATGCTTTCTGAGGGTAATTTATTAATCCCGTACAATGAAATAACCAGTTCTAAATCCCTTTTAAACTCAAGCATTAGATTTAATGTAGCAAGTTCTTCTCTCGATATGATCGGCTTCGCTTTATTAAACGCTGATCATGGCTCTGCCACTCATTTAACAACAGCCTCAGGTGCATCTGTTGTCAGCGATTTTGGAGGATTATCCCCCAACCAAGTGAAATTTCAATATAGAAACAGCTCATCAGCTGCTGCTACAACATTATCAGGTCTCAGTGATTCAGTAGACGCAACATATTACTGGACAGTGAATGGCCAAGTCCACCCGAGTTCAGGAGCTACCCAAATTGTGAATGGCTCAAATGCAACTAAGGACACTTATGCAGCAAATAAATCCGATTACAACAGTTTATTCATGGATTACTGCTCCACAGAGCTTCACACATCTATTGGAGGCTCTCTAACTGAACCAACATATCCAAGCGCAAATTCTCTCTCATTCGCCAAGCAATACAAACGTGTCAATTACTTAAACCAGAACTGCATCGTCTGCCACCGCCTCTGTCTCGACGTGCCCGCCGCAGAGTCCGACCGTAGACTTCAATCTGGTGTCAACACACTCGGACAATCGAGCCAAATTATCCTTAATTTAACAGGTTTTAACAACAGTACTGACAGTGCACTTCTCATGGGACAAGGCTCAGCGGTGCTCACCGTTTCAGCAGGTCAGCAAGTAGCTGTAGTAGCTTGATCGGTTTTTTGTCTTTTTTTAATTTTAACATTCATTTTTTTTTATCAAACCCTTTTTTAAGGTATATAAAATATTATTAATAAAGTTTTTTTTTATGTTGAAAAATTCATTATATAATATCTATGACTATTATATAATGATTAGTAGACGCAATACTGGTGTAAACGCTAATTTCAACCATTCTGCAGACTTCGCAAGAGTAGTAAAAACCGTTAATCCACAAAATGAATTTTTAATCAAACCTCCATTTAAGCCCGTAAAAAGCCGTTCAGGAGAAAGCATTGAAAATAGAAATTTTCCTAAAGCCCCTAAAACAGCTAAACCATTTAGTATAAATTTTTAAAAAAATATCAAAAATAATATCTCATTAATTTGTATACAATGAAATTCTTTATACTACCAGTAAGACGCAAGGCTAAAAAAGACGCTAAAAAGGTTAAAGGTAAAGGTAAGGTGACTACCAAACCTGTTAAGGACAAACGTCCTAAAAAGTAAGTAAATATATTTGAAATAATTTTTTTCTTAATTATATATATTATGAAAAAAGGAGATATATGTATTTTATGTGATAAATTTTTGAGAACCAAAAAGAATGATTTTGAAAAACGGCTGTCATGCTACGAGTGTTATGGGAAATTTCGATATTCAAACAATAAGATAATGGAATTATATCCTAAAAAAACCTTTATGTATCTTCATAAATCTGATATAGTCAAATTTGGAAAATTTAAGGGAATGACGTTTAATGAATTATCAGATCAAAAATCATATTGTCGTTGGCTTATAAGATCTTGGAATTCTGAGGAGGATAATAGATTAATAAAATATATCAAGTATATATATATATAGAGATGAATGAGAATAGTCTTTACAATACAGGAACAGGACAGAGCGTTCTCGATAATCAGACCCTAACGAAATTAACGGTCGAAAGCCTCACAGTCGAAAGCGACTTACAGCTACCCAATGGTATTATTCTCCCAACCGATCTCACAGGTCTTCTAAATATGAGGACTTCAATTAATTCTATATCTGACGATTATCTCATGATTAAAACTGGAACTGATACATTTACTGGATTGTTAAATAATAGTACAGATTGGAATGCTAATAAAACGTGGCGAGATGATTTTAATACTTTAAGTAATGGAGAATTATGTATCAAAAACGCTGATAATGATTTTAGTTCAACTGCTAATAACAGTAGCGATTGGGATAGTGCTTACACTGATACTTCCAATGCGACGAATGCTAATACTGGTTCAACAATTGTTAAAAGGGACGGTTCAGGTGATTTTATATGTAATGAAATTAAATTGAATTCACTACGAAATTTAGATACTACAGATTACGATATAAATATATATGCTGATAGTCTTAATCTTTTTAACGATGCTGGAACAAATACTTATGCTGGTTTATTGAGTGATAGGAATGGTAATTATAGTGGTATAATATTAAGAAAAGATGGATTAAAACATCTCGGTTTCAGATGGGGGGGTAGTTTATTTGATATAATGGACGCATCAACACACTCCACTAATATAGATTCATGGAACGGAACAAGATATTTAACTATTGATAGTACTAATACAAGAGTTGGTATAAATGAATCTGCACCCGCCTATACATTAGATGTTGATGGAACGGCAAATTTTACTGGTGCAATTACAGGTAATTTAACGGGAACAGCCACTCAAGTGAGTAATGCCTTAACCGCTGGGTCATATTTGACGAGTGGTGGAACATTTGATGGTGCTGCCGCTCGGACGTTCGCTGTCGATGCTACAGATGTGAATACTGGTTCTAAAATAGTGGCTCGAGATGCTTCTGGTGATTTCGCTGCAGGAGTTATTACTGCTAATTTGACTGGGACTGCTTCAAGTGCTACATATAGCGATAATATTTATCTAACCGCAGATGCTACGGACACATTATTTTATGTACCTTTTAGTGCTACTACTGGAGGATACGGTTCATTATTAGTAGATGCTGGATTAACCTATAATCCATCTACCAATATGGTAAATACATCAGGTATTACATTAGATAATGTATATTGTAATGGAAATGTAAATTTACAAAATACTGGCTACCTAAAAACAGATAAGTTAGATGCTTACACTACCATACCTAATAAACATATCATGGTATATGCCGACCAAATGGAATTCTCAACGGTGGGAGCGGAGTTAATTTGTACGACTTTTACTGGGGCATTAACTGGCAATGCTTCAACTGCTACAAGTGCCTCAGTGTCATCAACATCAACCCTAGCGGATGAAACAACAGATACTACGTGCTTTTTGGTTTTTTCAACTGCTGCGACTGGCGATAATGGATTAAAAACAAATAATCAGATATTGTATAATTCGGCATCAGGACAATTAAAAGTAGAGGAATGTTCCGCAGATTATTTGACTTTAAAAACAACAATTGGCATTGATCCCCATTTAGCTATTACAAGTGCTGATACACGTTTTTCAGGCTTTATACAAACCACTAATATTATATCTCCATTATGTCAATTTGATAAAGATGGTGACATAAAATCATATATATCACGAACAATTATAGGCGGAGGCACAGATGATGCTATATTATCTCACTACGATAATGACGCTTCGGTTGCTACAAATTATTTCATTAAAAGTATTAGTGCTGGTTCAGGAACTTATATTAATACAAATGCTAGTGGGTCTATTGTATTTGCTGAAGCGAATAGCGGAAAAAATGTAATGATTGGTTATGGGTTGGGTATAAATACAAGTCCTGCTACTACAAATTGTTCTTTAGATGTATTATATGAAACTGATACAAGGAGTGGAACACACGGAACAAATACACCAATTTATGCTACTAAATTAACATCGGCAGAAGCGGAAAGCATAATTGAGTGTCGCCACAATAATGGAACTCAAGGCATCGCATTGGGTTGGAATACTATATCCGCTACT
>NZER01000385.1 GCA_002690445.1 Candidatus Pacearchaeota archaeon | reverse complement strand
GCCCTCAATCGTCTTTCTTGAGAATGTTTCCGGAATCATGGGATATTACCACGAACGAATTGGGGGAGACCTACGACGAATGGGCTACCAGACTGAGGAAGGACTATTCTCGGCGGCTGAAGTCGGCGCAAGCCACCAACGACAACGGTTCTTCATACTGGCCCACTGCGAGAGCGCAGGAGCCGGGAACGACACGCGAGGATTACGGGGATGGGCTAGGCGAGTTGGAGCAAATGTGGCCGACGCCGACTCAGCGCGATCACAAGGACGGGACATCGGCGGACACAGTGGAGGAGAACGCGCTGCTCGGACGAGCAGCGCCCCTGTGGGCGACGCCGAAGACCAGGGACGCGCAGAACGGCGGGAACGCTTCGGAGGAGAATCGCCACAGTCCCGATCTGACATGGCAATCCCGCTCTTCGCCCCATTCCGAAACGACTACGACGGATGGGCACGTTTGCTCCCCGAAATGCCGACTCTTGAACCCGCATTTTGTAAGTATGCACATGAATCTCCCAATCGGGTTGACCAACTTCGATTACTCGGGAATGGAGTCGTACCGGCGACAGCAGCGTTGGCATTTCACACGCTTGTTGGAAGGACGAGGTTGAAATGATCCACTCAAAGGCGCTAGACCGAATAAGGTTGCCGCGATGCGGGCGGCCCGGAAACTCGAAAAGCGCGATAACGTGATCGCGGCGATTCGCCCTATGGCGCGCAATCAGGGCAAGGGATTCAACTACGCCATTTTCTCAACGTGGTCTGGAAGCGAGCATATCGGCATTGAGCTTTCAAAGCGAAAGATCAAAAACAGAATCAGCAAGTAAGGATTCGGTCATGCGCTTTAAGGGCAGATACCGCAGAAAAATCACTCACGGCAAAGGGCGCAACCGGCACAGCCACCGACCGGGCATCCTGAAACACGGCCATAGGTGGCGAGCGAACCACGCGAAGATGTCGTAAATCGGAATTCAGATTGAAAGGACTCGATTCACATGGCGAAGAAGAACCTGGGCAAGTACAAGGTCACGACCACGCACAAGCAAGGAAAGAAGAAACACACCCATCGCAAGGGCACCAAGAAGCACAGCCACAAGTAAGGGCAACAGATGGCAAATTTCGCGCTGACAGTGACAGGAAAACGGGCAGTCACCGAGCAACGCGCCGGGGGGCAGGCTGGGGCCATCCTCTACGCGATTGACGAACGCGGCCCTATTTCCCTGCACGAGATCGCCGAGGCCACGGCCCAGAGTCCGAAGGCGGCCCAGATCAACATTCGCAAGCTGCACAAGGCCCGAATGATCCAGACGGCCCCGGACATGGGCGATGAGTGAGGTCGAAATATGCCGAAGCACGGACAGGACGGCAAGCCACATCTTCACTGGCACACTCATCCGGCGCCTGGGCGACCGAAGCGACAGAGGTATCACAAGCATATTCACAGGCACGCGACCATCGAAATCAGCGGCACGCACATAGTTGCGCGCCACCAACACAATCACCGGGGCGTCAAGGGGATTGTGGGAACAACGAGGCGACGGACACGATGAAAAGTGAAGACCTGGGCGGACTGAAACTGGCGTTCATGTTCCTGGGCATGGGGATGCTCTTTTTGGGCTTCTTCGTGATTCTGGAGCTAGACCTGAACGCTCAACTGGAGACGCTTATCGTCGCGTTGTTCTGGATGCTGTTCGTGGCGTTTTGGTGGGAATGGGTGACGATCATTCGCGTTGAGCGTCACAAGCCCACCTCTCGGCAGAGCCAGCGGGATTACAAGCAGTTCCTCGCGGGCCTCAACATCGGCAGCGGCTCCAAAGCTCCTCGTCGGCGAAGGCCGAGGCTCTAATCATGCAGACTCGACATATCGCTCTGTTGATCGCGGCGTTGGTGCTGGTCGCCATCCTGGGAATTGTGATCGCGTCCGGCGCGGCTGCGCCAGCGGCTGCCACAACGCGGGTCGTTTCGCAGACTTACGACCAGCCAGCGACCACGACCGAGGGAGTGTTTCACCGGGCGGCGGCGGACTCGACGGTCACGCGGGTGTGTTACCTGCTGCGCGGCGAAGGGTCGGCCCAATGGACGGGTCAGATTCGCGAGTACGACACCAACGGGTCAAACCCTGTGAATATCCAAACTGGCGATTCAGTGGTAAATGAGGACGTGAACAACTGCGTCACCTCATTCGCCAACGACAGCCTCGACGCGGGCGACTATATCGGGGCCAGCAGCACGGCGGCGCTGGCGACAACGACCTCTCTCACGGTGACGGTGTATTACAGTGTTCCGTAGATCGCGCCTGTGGGCGCTGGCGATGATTGCGATTATCGGGGCGTTGCTCCCGGTCTCTGTCGTTGTGGCTGTCGCCGTTCCTGACTCGATGACCTTCAATGGCAACGGGGTCAATTCTTACAGCGGGCTACTGGAGCCTGGGGATATGCTGTTCCTGTCGGCTTACGAGGTTAGCTACGCTTCCCCTCCAGTTCAGCCGGTCGGCCAGGCCTTTATCGCAACCGTGATCGACACTAACTCAGGCTCTTATATCGTGCGGGCCGAGGCTCTTGTCACGGACTTCAACACTGACCTTTCCAACGGCTACGGCCAGGGCGCGGCGGCGGTCTACTTCCCGGCGTCTGCGGTCGCGTCCGAGGAAACCCGCTGTGGCTGCGTGATGTGGGAGAATGGCCGCTATCGTATGCGCCTCGACGGGAACCCGGCGTCGTTTCCTGTGCCTCCAGTCTCTGTCCAGTACACCGTTGATTATCGGGCCACGTCCACCATATTTGGGGCCGCCGATCTGCTGCGCATCGACCTCGCGTTGGGCGAGACGGCCATCGCTAAACAGGTGGGCAATGTCTGGGGCGTTGCGCTGCTGCAACTGGCCGCTGAGGGCAACCTGAGATTCACGACGGCGGGGCAGGACTACTTCCCGCGAGTGATTGCGGGCTTGAATGAGATGGTGCCAGACCTGTTCGTCGTGAATGTGACCGGGCCGGACTTTTCGGAGCGGGAATTCGGCGACGTGTACGCAACGTCACTGGAGAACTTCGGCGCGGGCAATGAGGGCTGGAACGATCTAAACGAGAACTTCGACGGCATCGCCACCTACACCGGCGCTCCCGTCTTGTGGGTTAAATTCGCCATCCTGACTGTGCTGGCCATTGTGTTGTTCGGGTACACGCTGCGGACTACCGGGAACATGCAGATCGCCATGTTCACTGTTCCTATCACCCTGACGGCGGGCACGCTAACGGGCTTCGCGGGCATCGAGCTCATGATGATGATAGCTGCCATTGCCGCCCTCTCCATCGCCTGGGTGTTCTTCTTCCGGGGGGCTTGACGCATGGGCAATCTTTTCAAAATATTCGGCGGCTTCACTTTCCTGTTTGTTCTCATGACCATATTCAGCATGACGCAAGAGGGTCAGGCGGCGTTCGCCAACACGACTCTCAGCGCGCCACTGGCCGTCGAACCTAACGTGGACGTTGACGGCAACAGCGCGTTGGAAAGCTATCTGATAGCAGTGGCCGACTCGACCGGGTTCCTCGATCCCGCAGCGGCAGGGATTAACTTCGACACGGCAGTGATCGACTCTGAATTGATTCGCTACACGGCCATTGGCACGACATCGGGCGGCTGCACCGTGGGAGTGGTCAGCGTGAGTCCGCCCTGTTTTCTGGTTAACACCAACGCGGCAGGGCTTCGAGGGGCAGGCGGCACCGACATCAAACCTCACTCTAACGCAGCAGTTGTTTACACCGAGTCCACGGGCGTTCTTAAAGAGGTCGTGGGCTTCGCCATGGTGTCTGACTGCTCAAACATCGTGTGCGGCGCGCAGACTGTAATCATGGCTCCGATCTGGCTTCTGAAATCGGTGGCCAAGATGCTGACATGGAATTACGCCTACCTCGACGGAGCCTCGGAATACTTCAAGCTAATCCTGTACGCGCTCTCGGCGGGCCTTGTGGTCTCGCTGTTCGCGCTGCTGATGTCCAATCGGATTCTGTGACATGAAACGTAGAATTGCCAGAATCGTGTTGCTCTGTTTGCTCTTGACGCTCGTGATCGCGCCTCAGAGCGAGCTTGCCGTGCTGCGGGCGATTATCTACGTCACGAACCTATCGACCGCAGAGCAGGACGGCGTTGTTATCCCGGTTCCCATGTCCACGGCGGCGTTGATCGACAGCGGGATAATGTCCACCACGACGCTTAACAACTCCATCTGCGGCGTGGGCCTGAATTGCGTGACCGGGCAGACGGGCAACGAAATCCCTTACTCGCCTGGGCCTGGGCGCACGCGTGTTCTGGGCGCGCTCTACTACGCCACCACGACCGCCACCACCACGGACTGGACAACACCGGCCAACGAGACCACAGCCGACGATGTGACGCTGCTGCCCTCAACGGTCTCGGTCGAGGACTCGTTTTACTTCGTTGCGGATCACCCGTTCCGGCTGGCGTGGCTCAATATCTCGACGGCGGGCAGCCGGGCAACTGACCCCTGGGTCTTGAATTGGGAATACTTCGGGGCCAGTTCGACATGGTACTCGCTGCAAAACTTGCAGGACGGGACACAATCTTTCGGCGTTCTGGGCCGCAACGCGGTCTCGTGGGACATGCCTCTGGACTTCGCCACCACCACGATAGGCGCGGCCACAGGCTATGCCGTCCGCGCTCGCGTGCTGGACATTGGCTCCGGGTCGTTCGTGGAACCGTTGGCGACTCAGCTTTGGTACGAAATCGGCGAGTGGTATGTGTTCAACGCCGCCGTGGGCATTGGCTCCAACGCTGGCTATGACCTCTGGCTGGGGGGGCAGGACGCCCAGAGGTTGACACCGACCTACTCGGCGCAGAGGCATAATTTCATGGCGGGCGTTGATGGCTGGTCGGTTGCGAATCAAGAGGGCATGGAGCCTGTGGCGACTGGCACCGAAATGACGCTTGCGGGCTACTTTGCTCCTGAAAACGTTACGGCGTCCAGCACGGCGGGCGCGATCTTTTCGCATGGCGAAGACTGGTATCTGGCCTTTACTGGCCCGCCTGGGCAGGGGCGGTTTACCTTTGTTATGTCAACTGACGGGCTGGGTTGTTCCATTACGCCCGGTGATCTGTATTCAGCAGGGGTGTACACCGTTAACCTGTGGACGAACCGCGTTGCAGGACAGTGTCAGATAAACGTCACATCTGGATTTACGATCAACTCGGACACAGATTCCGGCTTCACAGGGAGCCTTGCCACCACATCAGACCCGTGGATTTTCTATGGCAGCGATGTAACAAAGTACGCGGGATTGTTCCGGTATCGTCTTGATGCGGGCGGCGGCTATCCCTATGACGACACCAACAATGTCATGAACTTCTTTGTGGACGGCGAGCGCAACGCGGCCACGCACGCCAACGACCCGTCGCTCCTGTGCGGTCTAGGCCCGCCATTCCTCGACTGCATCGTGGCGACCACCACATGGCCCATCGCCCCGGCGCTCATGTCGGCGTCCACGACGCCCTTTGTCTCTGCGTATGCCTCGACCGAGGGCGACACGGGCGTTCCGGTCTCGCCCATCGGTTCGCTGAGCCTCAGCAGCGGCGCGGGCTTCGCCACAGCGACCACCATCGGGAACATTCCGGGCAATGAGGTTGTGACAGAGCTTGCGGGGCTTGCGGGCTGGCCGGTCGAGGCGTATTGGATAGGTTTTTCGGTCATTATTTTGCTGCTGGTTTTGGTCGGCACTTATATCTGGGTGCAGAATCCGCTTGTATCTGTTACCGTAACAGGTGCAGTTGTGATCGCCTTTACGTTACCGGGCGTGGGAATCTATCCCTTTTGGGTCATCTTCCCGATGGCGGTCATCTGGGCGGCGACCTTCTTGTTCGGTCGCGGCGCAGGGGTATCGGTTTAAGAGAGGACGAAAGACAAATGTTAGGCATAGACGGCATGGGTCTGATGTTGGTCGCGGGCGGCGGGCTGTATAGCTGGTATCAGTACCAGCACGGCAAGATGGCTCTGGCCGCTGGCGTTGGGTTCGTCACCGTTGTGGTGGCGGCAGGTCTGATAGGGCTGCTGTAAAGAGAGGCCGGGATGTATCTGAAAGCTGCGGTAGCGTTCATTGTTCTGCTGGTTATCGGCGTGAACATGATTATCTTCACGTCTCAGGCTGGCGACGCTCTGGTGCGAGACCAGGGGCTTTCATCGAGCCAGCTTTCGATAGTGCGCGTTCTTGTCTTGGCGTTGGTAATCACGGTCGGCACGGTCGGCATAGCGAAATTCAAGGGGTAGAAAATGGGCAATCCAATGGTAATCATGGGCGGCATAGTCGCAATGCTCGCGCTCATAGTGGGCGTGCCTTTTGCGTTGCAGACCGGCGAGCTTGTGAACGAAAATATTCTTGTGCTGCGCAGCGGGGCCAACACCCTTACGGGCGATTGGGCCGTGGGCGGGCAGGACATCACCGGCGTTGCGGCGTTCTCGACAACGGGCGCGGTCACGCACACGGGCGCGGTCACAGCGTCGGGCGGTGGCTCTCACACGGGCACATGGACTGACATGGGCAGCGTGACCACTGTTGACATCAACGGCGGAACGCTGGATGGGTCGATTATAGGGGGCGCGGTTCCGGCTGCCGGAACGTTCACCACCGTGGACTTAAACGGCGGAACCATCGACGGGGCCACCATCGGCGGGGCGACGCCAGGGGCAATCACAGCAACGACGCTGGACGCCACAGGCGGCGGAGCTCTCACAGGAACGTGGACAGACCTCGGATCGGTCACCACCGTGGACTTAAACGGCGGAACCATCGACGGAGCCACTATCGGCGGATCCTCAGCTGCGGCAGGGACGTTCACCACTGTCAACACCAGCGGCAACGTCGTCATGTCGGGCACAGGCGACAAGCTCCTGGAGCTTCGCAGCACAAACAACGAATCCCGACTCTATCAGTATGGGCCTACTGGCGTGTCAGGTATTCGCCACAGGTTCATTGAGGGTGTTGGAGACGGTACTGCTGGAAATCAGCGGTATGGGTTTTTGTATTCTGGGGCACAGGATGAATTTACCTTTTCGACTGAGGATGCAGATGGCGCAGCAAATCCGGGTGTAGTCTGGACAGTTGAGGACGGAACAGACGATATAGCCTTTGACGGCAATGTCGGGATCGCTGACCTTGTGCCGACGACCGCCCTGAGCTTCGGGGTTGCGTCCACAATCAGCACCGACGCTGGAGACCTGACG
>NZER01000384.1 GCA_002690445.1 Candidatus Pacearchaeota archaeon | reverse complement strand
GACGTAAACAAGCTAGACGACCCTCGCGACGGTATTTACCCAAACAACCTCGTAATGCCAGAGCGCGAGCAGGCGCGGGGCAGCGGGTGAGATGGCGCATGACGCAATAACCGTAGGCGATAGGGTGCGGTGTTTCGTAAACGGAACCCCGATGCACATTGGAATCGTAACAGAGGTTCGGGACGGGTATTACATGGTAGACCGCATGAGCCTACACGGAGGCGCTCCCTGGATCTGCTACGAGCGGCACGTAAGGAAAGAGCCAGCCGAAGGCAACGATAGCACCCGCGATACCAGCCCGCCCAAATGGGGCCAAGGCAGGGCGTTGAGCGATAGGGAGAAGG
The DNA here is from genome assembly GCA_002690445.1 of Candidatus Pacearchaeota archaeon. The sequence continues at coordinate 10,742 of NZER01000384.1, read as the reverse complement.
GATGAGAGAGCAAACCGGGCGCGAAATCTTGTGGCTAATTGTCCTTGCGGCGATCCGTAGCATTCGCAATATATTCAACCGGCTGAAGCAATACTACAGGAGATCATGACCGAAGAAATCACAGAGACATCAGCAGACGAAGCGCAGCTCAAGGTTTTGACCAACAGCTTTCAAGATAACCTCGTCGAGCTTGATGCGGCGAAGGGGACCAATCTTGCGGAGCAATTCCGCGAGTGTATGCGGTTCCATGACGAGAACGTACTGCTTCGTCAGAATATCCTGCAGATGAACGCCGTACTTCAGGACCAGTACGATTCTGAAATCAAGATGAGGACGAAACTCGCTGCGTATCTCAAGAGCCTGGATCCCAACGTGGACGGGTTCCTCGAAGCGTACAACCAGATCACCGCACTTCAGGCAAAGTCTACAGCGATCATCAATCGCTTGAACATCACGATCACGAACATGAAGAAAGAGATCAGGGCTACGGAGTTCCAGTCGCAGTTTATCATGCACATGAGTTTGTTCACGTCGTTTGTCACGTCGCTGCAGGGGATTCTGTTCAAGCACTTGCAGTCATCTCCGCGGCTCGAGGACATCGCCCGGGAAATAACACATCTTGCACGGCAGATCGGTTTCATGGGAGGATCCATTCCCAGCGGAATCGAAGACGTTACAGACGACGTTGAGGTAGCGACCCGTGCCAAAGAAAAAGGGCGATAGCCAGCAATTCGTTCCACGCACCCCGGCCCAGGTAGTCGAAAACCTTGCGGCCTCTCTCGGGGTCCGTAACGACAAGCGGTTCAAGCGGTTTTGGGAGTTTGAACCCATCCCCGCCACGATACCCTGGTTCCAGAATACCAAGTCGATCAATGGCCTAATCGGAGCGAACAAGTCGGCCAAGACGACTCACGAAATCATGAAGGCCATCATGCACTACACTGGCCTTATTCCGCCAGCTATCCGGTTGATCTATCCGGAACGGTCATGGCCGGCGATCCATCGCGCCCGACACGTCCGCGTGATCTGCCAGGACTACACAAAGCACTGGCCGGAAACGATCGAACCACTCTTCACCGACAACGATAAATGGGGAATGCTTCCGAAGGCATGGGCCAACTGGGACAGCGATGAGCATATGTTTCACGGCCCCGACGGGTCCTGGTTGTCCATCATGTCCATTGACCCGACTAAGAAAACGGATCCGAACGTCTTACGCGGTCCGCATGTCGATTTCACTTACGTCGATGAAGAGAGTACATATTTGGCCTACACGGAATCGCTCGCGCGTAATGCCGTCTTGGATGACGGGCCCCGCGAGGTTGATCTCGGCTGGTGTCCCCAAAGCGGATTGCAGCACTGGCAAATCGAAGAGCTATATGTGCGCGCCTACAACCTGAAGACACATGAGCGTCTTCCAGATGAAGAGCAGAGCCCTCTTCACAACATCTTGCGGCTGGGCATGACCGATAACCCGTACATCTCGGCCCAGGCGATCGAGGATTACGCAGCGACACTCAAGAGCTTCGAGTACGATTACAGGGTCAAGGGAATCCCCACAGCCAGGAGCGATGATCCGTTCTTCGACATTGAGCAGCTTGACAACTGGTACCGTGAGCCGGTCTGGAGCCGCGGCGATCCGTACCACGTCGAGATTATCGAGGTTGACAGACAGGCCGGCGTCTTCCAGGCAAAACTTGTCAAGCCGAACACCGCCGACACCGGGGACGACGACTGCTGGAGGTTTTGGGAGATGCCCCAAAACGGCGAAAAATACCTTGGCATACTGGACTCCGCGGAGGGGCGCCCGGGAAGCGATTTCCAGTGCTGCGACATCTGGCGAACAACCAAGGACGGAAGGAGTTGTCCCCCGGTGCAGGTTGGACAGTTCCATCGCCGTGAAGCCGAGCCCGACGTGGTGGCCGAGGAAGCAGTGTGCGTCTGCACCATCTTCGGGGAATGCTTGTTCGTATTCGAGAGGAACAATACGGCCGGCGGGATCGTGACCGAGGTCGTCAGAAACTACTGCAATAACTACTCCAGGCAGTCGCGTCAAAGAGAAGTGCTTCCCGAAGATATTGGGCTTTTGGGGTGGCATACCGAGCATACCAACAAGCCTACCGGCTGCACCGAGGCATACCGCATGTGCCAGGAGTGGAAGACCCGTTACAAGGGGTTCTGCGGGATCCGATCGGAGCACACCCTGACCGATATGCAGAGCTTCGAGGACAAGATCGAGCACGATAAGAACGGGGTTTCCAGGCGTGTGCTCAGGGCGCGCGAGGGTGCTTTCGACGATTGCGTGACCTGTTTCTACATCATGGCCTATATTGTCCGTCTCCAGTCTGAATTGTTGACAGTGGCAAGGATATCTGCTACAGACGCAAAATCAGATTACCAAAGCATCCTCGAGAACCACTCCCAGGCGGTCTCCAGTGAAGTAAACGGCAAATTCGGAAATATGCGGAAAGAGCCGACTCTGTCCGAAGTCTTCAAGGGTAAAGGCGGGGAAAAGCGCGACCGAAAAGACACTCGATACGAGAAGATTTATGGCCGACGTAGCGGAAAACGAGTTCACTGATCTCGACGAGAAGCAGAAAGAGGCAATGCGGATCTACCGCGATGCCTCGATAGAAAGTTCTGAGTTCTGCCGCCCCTACTTCGACAAGTTTGTCCGCTTCATCGAGTTGTACCACGGCGTCATGCCGGCCGAGCTGGACTGCACATTCTCCAAGGTCATGCTCAATCTGGCCTTCTCGATGGTCCAGAACGAGCTACCGCGCTCCGCGTCTACGTTGTTCAGCGAAGACGAGTTCTTCGACATCACGGCCAACGCGCCTGAATTGGAGTACGCCACCGATCCGGTCAAAGAGTGGTTACTCTACACCGCACGCACCCGCAACCGGATTTACCCGCGCATTCTCGACACGTTGACCAACGTAGGAATCATGGGGACGAGTTACCGCGCCGTCACGCATAGACCAGTGCAACGCCCCAGGAACGCTTTGACCGGCGGTGACGCCTCATACACCAATCCCGTTGACGGTGTCGATATAGTCCCTACTATCGTCGCGCAGAATCTTGACCCCTTCAGTGTCCAGCCTTCGCCCAACGGCAGCGAGGCCAACAACCTTGACCCGCATAGCGAGAACGCTGTCGAGTATATCTTGTGGGTAGATTACAAGACAGAATCATCGATCAAGGCCCTGTCCGATAAGGGCTTCATCGACAAGACGCAGGCCGGCCGCATGTTGTCCAGCGATGAGAAGGGCGACGAAAACGCCTTGGACAGCGAGTACAAAGAGATCATCGACTCCAATCTCGAGCACAATTCAACACCCAACTTCATGGAGCATCGTCGCAATAATCGCGGAGGCGGTTTGGGCAAATGGTACCGTGTTGTTTGGTACTTCGGCCGCGACAAGTGGATGCTGATCGGAGAAGGTCGCTACCCTCTTTACAATGGCCCACCGCTTCTGGAGTGGATCCCGATCGCGAAGTACCAGGACACCCCGGCCCCGGGACAGTGGTTCGGCCATGGCATGATCGAGGTCACAGAAGACGTGATCCTGGCCTATCTTCTCAACTTCAATCTTCGCATGGACAGTCTTGTTACGCGGCTGCATCCGACCAAGTATGTGCGGGACGATATTCTTCGGGCGAATAACATGACCGCCGAAAACTTCGATCCCGGGCCCTATTCGGTTGTCGCTTTCCCCCAGCGGGTACAGAACATCCAGCACGCTATTTGGCACGATCGATTTCCCGAGGTTGCGCCAGAGGCTTTCGTCGAAGAGACCAACTTCCGGCAGTTGCTTCAAGAGATCACAGCGCAACCCAACTACATGAAGGGGCAGGGCGGTGCCGGTACGCTCGCGAATGAAACCGCGACAGGTATCGTAAGCCTGATCGAAGAGGGTACGGCGCGGAGCAGCTTGAGATCGTTGAACATGGAATACATTGGACTGCAGGATGAGCTCATGCTCATGTTGAAGTGGGCACGCAAGTATGTCTTCGAGGATGAATATGTACGAATCAAAGGACGCAATGGTTGGCCCTGGGTGCTTGTACCACACCACCTTCTCCACGAAGACTGGGGACTCGAGCTTCGCGGGACTCGCTCTCTTGTTCACAAGAACGAGATGGTTAAAAGAATGTTGTCCATCATGCCGATGCTGCTTAACAACCCGAACGTGCCGGGGCAGAGAGAGCTTCTCGAAGAGGCCCTCCAGAAACTCGGCGCCTTCGGAAACTTAGACAAGATCCTCGGCCCCAAGGCATCGCTCGAAAACTTCGCGCTTCAGGGAATCGAATCAGACGCTCCAGGCGTAGGCGGAACGCCGACGCTACAGAATGACACCCAAGCATTAGCTGGGGCCCTGCCCGCGGGGGCACCGGCACAGACCCCGGCAAACTTCGCCGTCTAATCATGGGCATCCGGATTGCAGATGCAAAGCGGTACAACGCGCGGATCCAGGCCGGAAGGGAACTACGCGGCCACAATATAAGCCAGCTCCACGACGAGCTTGCCGGCGTGGCCGAGATGATCGAGGCGCTCGAAAAGATCGAGAACGGGCTCAATTCTCCGGAATGGGACTTCGTCACTGACGAGCTTATTCCAGCGCGCAGGAACTTGATTCAGTCGGAAAGAACCCTGATCGCACCTACAGATGTCCCAAAACAAAGCATTATTCACGGTCAACTCATGGAAAATGAGAGGTTGACACAGATGCTTTTTGATGTTAGTGGAGAGATCCAACAATTACGGGATCGCCGTACAGCACTGGGCGCCCGCATTGAAAAGCTGAACAAAGCAAAGAAAAAATGAGCACTGAAGCAGCAGCCCCCGCAGAAGGGGCAACCGATTTACTGGAGCACATGGCCGGTGAAAATGCCGGCAATGCTGCACCGCAAGCCACACCCGCCCCCACCGCCGGCAACCCGTCTCCTGACGCGGCCCCGGCGCCCGGGCAACCGGCGAGTGGCGCTGAAGGAAAAGAAGGCAAAGCGGCAGGGGCCGCTGACCCCAATGCCCAAGCTGCGAAGCCGACGATCGAACAGGTCGCGGCTGAGAGGCTCGGACTGAAGGGAACCGGAGAGAATGCCGTGGAGTTCTATCAAACGAAATACGCGGAATCCTCAAGGGAAGCCAAGAGCCTTGCCCAATTCAAGACGCAGATCAGTTCTGCGCTCGAGAAGGTGGGCATATCGATCGCCCCGAATAGCGAAGGCGAAATCGGGTTCATCGCGAACAACGACTATGTAGCGGACGTTATGAAGACGATCTCCGCTGAAGTCTCCGAAAGCCTGTCCAAGGCTGACAAGGACAAGTTCCTCGATGATCCCGACGCCGTAATTACCGCTATCACCGAGAAGGCGCTCAAGCTCGCGGTTGCCAAACCGGTGCCGAACATGCGAAGCGAAGATGTCCAGATAAGTGACCTGGATGCGAAATTCGTGCGCGACAGACTCGTCGCGTCGAAACGGCCCGACGGTACGGAAGTGCTGCCCGAATATGAGCAGCTAGAGCGATGGATCGACCAGAAGATGGCCGATCCCAGTACGCCCGAAGCATTCCGATCCTTCGCCCAGTCTTCGACGGAGAACTACGAGTTTGCTCTTAGTCTCATGTACGCTCAGACAGCGAACGCGCTTCTGCCGTACCTGGACAACGGCTCAAACGGCCGCAAGAGCAAAGCCGCAAACGATATCTCGCTTACATCGGAGCAACCCGCAGCCGGAGGCGACGCGCCGAGCGGAGACGGAGCACAGGACGCTGAAAAAGCGGCCCAGGACGAGATCGTCAATGCTCCCCGTTCGCACTTTGGTTCCGGCTGACATATCAGCGTAACACCAAACGGAAGTAGGTAGTATCGTGGCTCTTAATCCATCAGAAGGATTCTTTCGGATAGAGAACACCCTCGAGTTTAACCGCGTTATCGAGATGGAAGCGCGGCTCGTCGAGCTTGATCCGACCAGGAATCCGAACTTTGAGCGGATCCTCCGCAGACTTGGCCCGAAGGTCAACAAGCGCAGGATGAAATTCGAGTGGCGCAATCTGAAGAAAGCCCCCGTCACCATCACCTTAACGGCGATCGACGCGGCCGGCGCATCTCAGATCACGTCAGCAACCGGATACACGAACGTGCATCGTGATTTCCTCGTTTACAACACCCGCACCAAGGAGTTGTACCTCGCGAACTTTGACGCGGCCGTAGCAGCGGCAGCGGCTTTTGCGGTTTACAGCTACACCAGCGCGGACGGCACTCTTCAGACGGCCACGGCCGTTGATGACGTGTGTAACCTCTTAACCGAGGCTCACGCGGAAGGCGAAGAGATACCCGAAGCATTCCGGCAGGTCCCGACCCAGGACTTCGATTACATCATGCAGATCGACCGTCGCGGAGCGGACATCTCTGATATCGCGGACCAGGAAGAGGAATATGACCCGCGCGGACAGCGTGCGATCGACAACAAGAACGCGATGATCGAGTACATGGAAGGCATGAACCGCCTCATGTATCTGTCGCAGACCACTCGCGAAACCGCCACCGCCGACAACGGCGAACGCCGGCACGCGATGGGCGGGATCTTCCAGAAGATCGTGACCAACAAGATGAGTCTTTCCGGTGTCCCGACAGGGCTCACCCCGACAACCATCGGGGAGATCCTTCGCGTCACCAAGCGGCCTGGAGCCAGTGCGGCCAACAAGCTCGCCATGGCCGGCCAGAACGCGATCAACGCGGCCTCCGCTTGGCCGGTAGGTGCAATCCAGGTCAGCCCCCGCGAGAAGCAGTGGGGCTACGACATCAAGACGGTCATCACGCCTTACGGCAATCTTGATCTCGTTTACGATGACACCCTCGCCCAGGAGTACGGCCTTGCCGACAAACTGGTCGTGATCGACGAGAACCATGTCCGCGAGACCATGTTGCGCGGCCTTGGGATGCAGTTGATCCAGAAGGTTGTCAGTCTCTCGACGACTCACCGGATCGTGGACGCCATTACATCCACCTTCGGTATGCAGTTACAGAACGAGGAACTGTTCGCACTGATCGAGGACATTTAGGTCTAAGATCGGAACCATTCAGTAATCACGGAGGAATCGAAAGTGGCAAAAGCGAAGCAAACCGAACCACAGCAGGAAGAGACCGCCGACGCACAGGCCCCGAGCAAGAAGCCCGAGAAGAGGCCGCGAAGGGTGTTCCAGTGTATGCAGGAGTCTCACCCATCCATGCTCACTGTATATCAGCGAGCCGGATACACCGACGACGGTGGACAGAGCTATGGTCCGGTAACGAAAGTGCTGCACGTCAACCAGGGTGGACAGTTTGTCCTGCCCGAAGATTGCGAATACTACGACGAGCAGCTTGACGGGCTTCGCAGGGCCTCCGCAAAAATCGAGATGGTGGATCTGTCCGACCTCAAGGACCCCAAGAAGGATGGCCTTGAGGAAGGGCAACCGCCGGCCCAGTGGTCCAGCGAGCCGACACAGGATCAACTCCTGATCGAGGCGCAGCAACGGATCGATGAGACGAGCGAAGAGCTCACGGAAAAGAATCGTGAGAACGCCGCGAAGGACGCGGAAATCGCTGAGCTCAAGGCCGATCTCGCAAAGGCACAAGGAAAGTAACAGAGTCAAACGAGAGACAAGGAAAACGAGTTATGAAGTATCTATCGAGAATGAAGATCGGAGTGGCTATCCTCTTCGGGAGCCTGTTCACATTTGGCAACCTTGCCATCGCGCAGGTTGACGGCAGTGTGTGGACGGCCGCGGACGGGGCTGCGGCCTTCAAGATTAAGTACGTCGGAAGCGGTGTAGGGTCGAATGCCATTACGGCGACGACGATCACGCTTTATGACGACGCCGTCGCCACTGCCTATGTCATGGGAGACACCAGTACGAATCTGGCGTCACTGCTGGCATTGCTGAACACTACCACGAACGTGTCGGGGACACGCAACTTCCGCACGAAGTTGTGGGCTGGGTTGGCTGCGGATCTTCCGTCAAACAACTTGGTTGCCGTCTCGTTGGTGGCCCTGACGCCGAATACCTGGACGGACACGGCCAAGTGGGACACGTCAGCGGTCAAGCGATACGACGTTGTCACAGCCGAACTTATTGGCGATAACGTAACCGGCGGCGAGAAGATTACGTCGATATACGGAGACCTGACCGGAACCGGTGACGTGACCCTAAACGTGTATGACAATGGGTCTTCTGTTTATCAGCAGACCATCGTTTCACCGATTTACAGGGCCGCGAGTGACGTGACCTACTTGACCAACGATGTGGTCAATCTGGAAAATCTCCAGCTTGGCACCGGCATTCGGATCAAGCAAGGGAAAGTCGGTTTCGTTCGCGCAGCCCGGGCAACTACCGCCACCACTGGCGGTATCGGGGCAAACGTCCGGCACTAAACACTTCCCCCTCCACACCTGTTGCGCCCCACAGCAGGACCAAGCGCCCGGGCGTTCTCAACCGCCCGGGCGCTATCGCAAGAAGGAGTGAGACGTGAGCCGGATGCTACGAGCCCTTTGGATACTGCCCCTCCTGGCGCTTCCCGCGTTTGGGCAGTTTTACACTCTCAACTTGGACTCACAGACTCCCCAGTCAGACCTCGTTATAGATAAGGTCTGGAGCGGCAATAGCACATGGTTGCGCGTGTTCATATGGGACGCGGGGGCATCCGTATCAGGCGCCGACTGGACCATGGAGTTCGATTACTCCCGGTCCCGGGACGATACGAATGGGATGGTCCGACTCCCAGGCGTAAACACGGCCAGTAACGAGTTTCGGTTCGTCAGCACGACCAACTTCTTCGCAGAAGAGCGGGACTGGTACTTCAGTGTCTTTGGGCTGAAGACGGATGGCAGCAAGAAGACTTGGGGCACGGGAAAACTGATCGAGCAGTATGACCCCGCGGCCGACACGAACATCACCGCCGCGCTGGTGGTCCATAATACCATCTGGTTTACCAACAATGTTGGGGAACAGGTAGAGTCAAACCGCGTCAGCGTCGTTGACTTGACGACGAGTAACAACGCACAGGAAGCGGAACTGGACGGGCTGGTCGTGTCTAATTTATCGCAAGATGTCGAGATCGATGCCTATGTCTCCATTTCCGGAACATTTGCCAGGGTGGGTTCTTCAAGTAGTTTCACGGACACCAATACGTTCAGTGAAGGAGTATATGTCGTACTTACTCCAAGTTATACTGATATACTTGGCGGCAAGGGAAATTTTGCATCGGTAGCGCAGTGGAACTTTAGCGATGCGCTATGGGCTTACGATGACGGGGTGGACGCTGACTTTACAGGCACGTCAGAGGGGGAGACAGGGGATTTAGTCACCAATCTGGTGGGACAGCTACCCTTCGGCCGAGTATTCTTGTTGTCCTTTGAAATCACTGCGGTGTCATCGGCCGGATTGGCGGTTCATATCAATGGAGACGCCCTGAATCCGGAGTGGGAAGACCAAACCGCGGCCGTCGGGGTGTATACTGCCGGAGTGAGAATCGCGAATACCGCGGCCAGCGCACTCACGTTTAGGGCGACTGACCATGCGTCAGGCGGTGGCGGTACATTATCGCTTGATAATGTGCTCCTTGAAGATACTTCCACAGACGACATCTTGACCGTTAATTCGAGGAACATTATAGCCGAACTTGATTCGCTGATTGCCCTTAAAGCGTTTTCGGTGGTCCAGCAAAACCAGCAAGACACTGTTACTACCGCCGTCAGCAATGAGGCTTCGGCTGCGACTACGACAAATGCCATGCTGATCGTAAGTAATTCCGCACAAGAAGTCTTATTGTCCTCCTTGTCGGGTTCCAAGATAGCCACCAACACGGCCTTCTCCGGAGACGTAAGCGGATTCTACAACACGATCGTAGTTACCCAGGTGTCGGGTTTGGCCGTTGCGACACTGACGAATGAGTCCAAACAGGGCTCTACCGCATACGGCTGGGGAGATCACGCTGACGCGGGTTATGCGTCTGCCGACGATCAACACGACGAGCTCACCGTGGCCCTGCTCTCTTCGACCAATGTCGATATCGCCCTGAACGGGACCTTCACCAATGACGCGGCCGGCGACTGGACCCTGGGGGGCAACTGCTACGTTACCAATGGGATCCTCGACGCCTTCGCCGGGGCCGGGACGGGGTACGCGACCCAAGACGTAGCATTCGTGCGCGGTAAGAGTTATCGCTTATTTTTCACCAAGGGTACGCAGGCTGGGCGTATCCTGGTCAACGTGGGCAGTGAACAGCAAATTCTGACAACGAACTATCTCGGCGCCTGGAGCGGCGTATTCACGTCCTATGCCACGAATGATGACCTGATCCTTCAACTCGAGGCCGGGGCCGCGGTGAACCAGAGCGTTGACAACCTTACGCTGCATGAGCTCACCAACGGGAATTTGCACGTAGCCCAAAATGCGTATGTAGGTGGCGACCTGTACCTGGGGGAGAGCAATTCACTCTTTTTCCCCGGCGACGAGCTTTCAGTCGGAGGCGGGAAACTTCTGATGAATGGGTCGAACATTGCGACCGAGGCGTATGTTGATACGGCGACCAGTAGCGTAGCTCAAGCGGCGGATATTTTGGCTGGCGATGTAGCGAACTCGAATCATGTTATTGCCGCTACAAACGACTCGAACCTAATGCGCCTGAATGTAGCGGGGACCATTACCGCCGATCATATCAACACCGCAAACCCGTGGGCGGATAACGAAGTGG
>NZER01000383.1 GCA_002690445.1 Candidatus Pacearchaeota archaeon | reverse complement strand
TTTAATAGAATCACAAATATATAAAGTAGAATGTTGCGGACAAGAATATATAATAATAAATGAATTTGAAAACTCTCAAAGATGAATGAAGTTAAAACAAAAAATACAAAAATATCTTTTAATAGTTTAACAAATTATAAAAGATGTAGTAAATGTAAAGGATCCTTAAATGCATTAGGTTATTGTACAAACGATAACTGTAGACCGCTTTTTTAATTATTTAGAATGTGATTTTCTATATTTTCTGCCGAATGCATGTGTTTTCATAATACTAGGAGATTTAAATAAAACCTTTGTACCTTTACCTGGTTTTACTAATTCTGTGCTATATATCTTTTTACCTTTTTTTATAGAATGTGGTTCGCCTGTTTGAAGTATTGCATTATGTTTTTTTGAATAATATTCATGGAAACTTTTTTTCTTCCAGTCTTTAGTAGCCATTTTATACATAAATAGGAGTCTTTATATTATTTAAATGTTTCTTTATGTCACATATTCACTAAAGTAAGACAATCTTTATATACTCTCTATTGTAATAAGTCTTATGAATCAGTCACAAAATGAACAAATATTAATGAAAAGTAGCCATATTATATTGTTTTATGCTATTTTATGGTTAGGAAATTTTTTAGCAGGTATAAAATTTTTAGAGATCTCATTTTTTTTATATAATCCATATAATTTATTTTTATGGTCTTTCTGTTATTTTACAGGATTATTATTTTTAATTATATCCTTTAGATTTATAAATAAAGGTTTTGAATATGAAAAAAATAGATTAATAGAATTAGAACAAGCACTTATAATAAATGAATTAAATGAATATAAAAATTGTTGTGATGATGGAAGAAGTAATAAAAAGAAAAACAAGAAAACTTCCTAAATCTGTACGACCAGAGGAATTTAAAAAGATGATAACTAAAACACCTAAAAAAGAGATGAGAATTAAAGTAGCATTTTTATTAGCTTATGGATCTGGAATGAGAATTAGTGAAGTATTAAATCTTAAACCAGAACATATAAAAAATAATTCTATATTTATTGAAACATCAAAATATGATCGCGAAAGAATTGTACCACTCCCTAAAGGATGGAAAGATGAATTTATTAAATTTCTTCCTTTAAATATTAATAGAAGAACTCTACAAAGAAAATTTAAAAAATATGCCGCTTTTGCAAAATTAAATACAGATTATACATTCCACTCTTTAAGACATGGATTCGCGACTCGTTGCTTAGAGAGTGGCGTGCCTATTAATCAAGTACAATTATTATTGGGGCATTCAAATATTGCAACAACTAATGTTTATGTTAAAGCAAATCCAATTGATGCATTAAAAAATTATCAGGAGTTATTTTAATACAATGAGTTTATCAAGCAAACAAATAATAGAAAGCAAATTAGAGATCTTATTAGAAGAATATAAGACTACTGAGGATAGATTGAAAAGACTAAAACCAATTATTGAAACTTATGCAACTAGATATATTGCTTTAACAGGAAAAAGTTATGTTACTACTCAAATTGATAAAGCTTATAAAGAGATAGAAAATGATGGAGATATTGAATAAATTAGAAAATGGTAATAATATATTGGCTTATTTATTTAATGTTATTCGTTATAATTTATAAAGTATCATTAAATTTATTTATTTTTTCAATAATAATATTTGCAACATTCCATATATATCATAACTTTTTTAAAAAGAGTGATGTATTATGACAAAAAATAAATACAATTACAATAGAGATAATATAATAAATGTCACATATTGGCAAAAATATGATAGTTTTAAATATAAAAAAAAATGATAATATCAAAATTAGTAGCAGGAGGAATTATAATTACAGTGGTATACGCAATAATAAGAACAATTTTATTAGACAGTAAGAATTTAGATATATAATGGCAGCACCAACCGACATATTAGGCGATATTGTACCGAGCATTCAATCTTTCGGATTAGGAGCAGTAGATATAATTGCCTATATAATAGTATCAATTATTATTTTAGCTTTAGCAACTACTGGAATAATTATGTTTATTCTTAATAAAAAATATAATAAAGTTATAACTATATTCGAAAAAGTTGGAGGTGAATTTGTACCAATAGGAAAAGATCGAGGTATGGAGGTTAGGTATTCTAATGCTGGAGATACAATAACTTATCTAAGAAAGAGAAAAAGATATATACCAAATCCACAAATACAAACAGGAAAAAGGCAATATTGGTTTTATGTTAGAAGTGATGATGAATTAATTAATTTTGGATTATCTGATTTAAATATGGAAGGAGATAAAGCAGGAGCGTTTTTTTTAGATAAAGAGATGAGGTATTCCAGAACTCAAATTCAGAAAGGATTAAAAGATCGTTATGAATCTCCGAGTATTTGGGCAAAGTATGGGATTTATATTATTAGTTTTTCTTATGTTGCTCTTATCGGAGTTATGGTTTGGCTTTTATTTGACAAATGGGTAGATTTAGCGCAAGCAACAGCAGGAGCAGTTGATACGGCTGCAGTTGTTTTAGATAGAGTAGATCAAATTCTAGGTTCAATGGACAATGTATGTAGCGGAGGATCTGGAATTTCTGCTCAATAAAATGTTACCAATGTCTTATTTAATAGGAGTAATTATGGGGATTGTAGTTTTTTCAATTATTGTTGGAGGAATTATAGGAATGATATATTTTTTACGATACCAAAAACGAATAATAAAAAATATTCCAAATAATATGAAAGGAGGTAAAAACAATAATGAAGATAAAAACGAAGAAAGAGAAGGAAGAAGTAGTAGAGAACGAACAAAAGGAAAAAGTAAAAGAAGATGGTTCGGAAGAAGAAGAAGAAGAAAAGATCCAACAACTAAGATTGATGTTGGACTCGAACATGGAGTTCAAGTTTCAAATACTAAATCTGATTCAAAACCTAAACCTAAACCTAAACCACAACTTAAAGAAGATGGAAGAAACATTAAACAAGATTGGCCAAGCTTTAGTTAAAGGAGGAGAAATACTTGATGAGAAACTTTCTACCGAATAATGGATGCTGAAGAAAGAAGAGCAATCAAGATAGATTTGATTTTAATAGTATTAATAATTATATTCATAGCTATTTTAATTTATGCTATTATTATTTATAGATCTGATGCTCTTACTTGTTTATCTAATCCTATTAACTATATAGAACAATTAAATAATTTATCATGTAGTTGCGAAGAATATAAACCTTATTTGGATCTTAATTTCTCAAACATAATAATTAAACCTTAATTTATTTATCTTTACCTATAAATTGATTATGTCTTAAGAAATTTTTACCTCTTTGTCTATACCAAATAACAGCATTATTATAAGCATTCGAACATTCTTTAGAACAAGTATAACTCATCTTAGGTCGGACAACTCTTTTCCATTTATTATCTCTATGTGTTTTAAATAACTTACCTCTATCTCTTGTATATGCTCTTTTTAAGAATTCTCTTTTACATATTATACATTTTCGTTCTATTATTCTATCCATTGTATATTATTACATGCAAAATCGCTTAAGCGGTTTTACTAATGATTGCGATCAAACTTCAACGTCTGGCTCATTTTTTGGGCCCGTCGTGTCTCTGGACATCTTTTTCATTGCTTTTTTTATATTTTTTATTGTTTTCCTTATCTTTAGCCGCGTTTTCATCTTCTCTTTTACGTCTTAAGTCACTTTTATATACTTTATTAGCTTTTCCATTGAAATCTATGTCATCTTCTATCGTATTATGATAGTCTAACATCTTTTTTGTTATCTCCATGGCTCTAGCTAACTCATTTGGTGATTCTATAGGTAATTTGGCATATATTTTTTTAACTAAAGCCGATGTGGTTATCCTGGCTATACTAGCCGGCTTATAATCCTTCTTATTTTCAGGATGTAATGCTTCTTGTAAGCTTTTTTTCTTTATATCATGATATTTCTTTCCAAAGGGATTAAAATCAACAAATGCACCATTCCAACTTGATTTAGGTTTAGCATATGAGTTATAATTCTTTTTTCCGAGCTCATATAACTTATTTTTTTTCTTCTGACTAAAATAAATAAACCTTCCGCGCTTTAAATCATTTTTTGTATAAACATGAATAAGAAATCTAGATCGATCAGTTGCAATATATCTATTTAACCTAAAAAAAGATGGTGAAACTATAATTAATGCCATTTTTTTCTGTCTTATTACATTTAAAATTAAAATAAGTTGCTTTTGTTCTTTTCTCATAGCATCACTACTCGAAAATAATAAAGATCCTTCATCAATTAATAATACACCACCATCTTTTGCATTTTCTAACTTATCTATTGCATCATTTGAACCAGTACATATATCTTTTAACTGGAATTTACCATCAGATAAGTAATATGCACAAGTTAAACCCAAAGTAGACTTACCACAACCTTCAATCCCATCAATTAATAATGTACAATCCCAACCTGACTGTTGAACACGTTTTATATTATCTAATTTTTGTTTTAGTCTTTCATGTAATTGAAATTTTTTACCATTTAACTCAATATCTTTTAATACCATTGTTTAAATTAAAATAAACCTTCTTCTTCATTATAACTCGTATCCATTCCATGTGCATCAACAAGTCTTCTGCATTCTGTTTCATAACGAGATAATAAATCTCTAACTATTTGCAATATATTAGTATTTATTATTTGTTTTGAACTAAAAGGATAAGTTTTCTTTTTAATTGTTTTAAATACTGAATGTTTATCCATAAAATTTATAATATATATTCTTAATGTTTCAATTCTAGCTTTTTCTTTTGGCGTTAGTTTACTTTCAACCTCTTGATAAAGATTTTCGCACTTATGAAACTTAATTTTATAGTTATATTCCTGAAATTCTTCATTAAACGCAGTTAAGTTTGCATCAAGATCATTTAATAGATCCAATATCTTATGTAACCTCTGCATTTTAAATCCAGCTGAATTAAATGCAGATATTTTAAAATCAGCATTATCATTATTTCCAAAACTCATAAAATCCTTAATATATAAAACTTTATAAATTTAATTATCCTAGTTACTTTGTAACATTTAAAAAAAGATGAGATTTTTTAATAAAATAAATATGTTTTTTAGTAAAACTACCTTGAGGATTATTATTTAAAATGGCTCAAGTCCCTCGAAGTGCTTTGGGTTATGCGAGGGGTGGACCAACAGTATCTTATGGTGGAGGAAGAGTAAGAGTATCTGAATCTCTTGTATATAGAGGTAAAGTTTATCGATCAAGTGGCCAAGCTGCGGCTGCTCGTCAAGCAGATGTTGAGGCAGAGGCAGAAGCTCAACGACAAGCAGAGGCTGCACGTCAAGCAGCGGCTAAAATTCAACAAGAAGAACAAGCAAGATTAGATAGGGAAAAAGCACAAAAAGAAAAAGAAGAATTTATAAGTAAAATAAAAAGAATAGATGGAGATGTTTATGTACCAAGATTAGTACCAAGTGTACCAGTTAGTATTGGAACAGGAAAGGGTAGAGTTGGTTTTAGAGGTAAAGCAATTATAGAAAGAGAGGAAATTCCAAGAGGCCCAGCAAGAATTGAACCTACTGTTAAACCAGTTACAAAATTTACTCCTCAAAAATACATAGAAGGAGTGATACGGAGAGAAATAGGGCAAACTGAAAGAGAAACACAACAAGAGGCAAGAATTACATCTCTTACATTACCTACTAGATACGGCCAGATAACATTTGAACCTGTTGAAAGTAAACCCTTTTTACCTACAGTAGCCGATGTGTATAAACCTTTTACTCCAAAGGAAATAACATCAAAATACTGGCTTCAAGCTAAAAAAATAGAGGGAGATATTTCTAAAAGAATATTAACTCCTATATCTGTAAAATATAGTAAATTTGTAAGTGATTTACCTTTTATTAGTGGAAGAGGCGGAGGATTACCAACATTTCGAGATCCAACCAAGAAGATATTAGCAGAATATTCAGCAGATCGTTTAGAAGAATTTGCAAAATCACCAGTTAAAGAGGCAGCAATTGGAGGAGCAGAATATGCCACATATATCGGTGTTGGATCACTAATAAAAGGAGGTAGTCGAATTTTAAGAGCTGTACCATTACCTTCAAAAGCTAAAAAAGGTATAAGAGGCATTGCAACAGGTATTGGATTAGGTGTAACTGGAGCTGCAGTAGGCACACGAGCAATAGATGTTTATTATTCACCAGATCCCTTTAAAGAAGCTGGAAGAGCTGGAACAGAATTTCTTATAGCAGGTGCAGGTATTAAAAAAGGAGCAGCAA
>NZER01000382.1 GCA_002690445.1 Candidatus Pacearchaeota archaeon | reverse complement strand
ATTTGTCTCTCCCGATTTTTTCAAAAGATGAAGATTCGGATGAGCCAATGCATTAAAGATTGGTGTCAAGGCATCTTGACGACTGCTATTTTTTAAATTACCATCATGATTTCCTAGAATTGAATACGTTGGCGCAATATTGGCTAGGTTTTCAAAGAACTGTGAACACATATCGACATACTCTGGTGAGATTTGCGTCTTGGTGTGCGCAACGTCTCCGCAATGAACGATATAATCGACTTTTTCTTCTCGTAGTTTTTCGTATAACTGATCAAAGATTATTCGATATTCATAATGATATTTTAAATTTTTAATGTGAGTGTCGCTAATATGAGCAAACTTCACACATCCTCCCTAGATAAATAAATTTAATATACACCTGTTGCAAGCCAGCCTCGAACTATAGTGCCGGCAATTAATCCGGCACAATAACTCACTTCAAAAATGGCGACTTTGACAAAGGTGTCTAAAGCAAAATTCATTTTACCTCCAACTATATCATAACATAGGCCGCAAGCAGTGTCAAGCGTTATCTCTTAAGGCGATTTAGGGCGTATTTATCCCATAAATGTACATAAAATTCAGATGGAGTCATATGAGAATTTGGCATAACCATAGTTGGCGGTATTTCGTTAAGCGGTAAATAAATCATTGCTTTATATTGTCTGCTGATACCTACGTCTGATTTGAATCCAGCATTAATGGCTTTTTGAAATACGCCCTTATTACCAGCACCAACATAGTCTGGGGTTCTTGGAAGTCCATATGTGTCTGGAAATTCTTGTTTCCACTTTTCGGCAGATCCTTCTCCAGATATAGTATCTGTTTCTTCTAGTCTCGGGATCTTAGTTTCCTTGTCCACTTGATCATTAAAGTCTTCTTGTACTGCTCTGTATACTCCATATTCTGGAGACAAGACCCCAATTGTGCCATGGTCTTTATCTAATAAAATTGGAAAATCTTGCGGCAACGAAACACTGGTGCTTCCTGGTTCGGTCTGCATTGCGCCGCGTTCTTCTCCCCATACCCAACTAAAGTTGGAAGGCCGAGAAAGAACCCCATCCAATTCATCTACAATATATTGATCGCTTGCTTTATAGTCTGCTCGTTCTTTCTCGTGAGTGGCTCTTCTGCTGGCAATCCCGTGTTCTATATCTTTTTCTCCGGCCCTAATACCACCACCAAGGGCAGCCATGGCCGCCGCGCCGGCGCCCCATGTTCCTAATTTTTTAAAAAGAGCCCGGCGACTCATTTTCTTATATTTTTCGTAGTCTGGATCATCTTCATCAACATCAAGGTCTTTAAGCGCTTCCTCAATATAATGTTCCAAGAGGTGCATTTGCACTTCTTCCAAAATAATCTGTCGAAGTCTGGATTCGGAGATGTTCATTTCTTTCGATCTTTGGCCATCTTCCGAAACGTTTTGGCAAGATTGTATCTCTTGGTTCCCGGGCGGCACGTAGGCCCTCCAAACTTGTCTCCAGTGCAAACACCTTTAGTGCCGCGCTTTTTAATATCTTCTTCGGCGTCGTCGATCCACTCCTCTTCTTCCTCCTCAGCAAGAGGTGCTTCTATTTCTTCGTCGATGGCTTCCATCTTCTCATCCATGAAATATCTTGGATCAATAAATTTCTTGTTTTGTTGGAATTTCATAGTATTCTCCTCATACTGCCGAGAGCAAATTCAACAGTAAATAGTTGTCCCTATCGATAAAGGATGCGTTATTCTTTCTATCCTGGAATACTTCCTGCGGCATCGACCCCACATCTTCGTATCCAGCCACATCTATCTTATATAATTCGATATCATATTCCAACAGCATCTTGATGATCCTATTCTCTTTCTTTCTCGCATCTGGATCAAGCGCCATATAAACTGGCGTATCATTGGTCACAATTTTGCGGATCAATTCTGCATTTGATCGGAGGGTCGATCCTAGAATGGGTACAGCATTGCCAGCAACCACCGCATCAAAGACGCCCTCCGTCAAAATCAGATCATCATTCCAATTCACAAACAATTCATTGAACACTATATCTTTGGAGGCCCGTGGGTTTTTATACTTGTATGAGTCTCCAGTATGTGAGCGCGCTATGAAATAGCTCACGTCACCATCATCGTCAAATGATGGCACAATGATTCTATTGCGATATTCTCCACTGAAGCAATAACCCATTTTCCATTTGAGAATATCTGCTTTGCTTACACCCCTCTTCTGTAAATATCGGAGAGCGTAGATGCCCGTGGCTGGAATACTATCAGAACAAAGACTTATGAACTCCTCTGGGAGTTCCACTTTTGTCTTGTCCTGGCCCTCGCGTCGTTCCACAAATAGGTCAGCAAATCTTTCAAGATCTGTCCTGTCCGATATTGCGTCCCATTTCTGTAGTTGGATATACGAACCATGACGTCTAACAAGACGCCTAATATTACGACCGCGATAATCACAAACCCAACAATGAAAAGCATTTTTGTCCAAATTAATAGCGAGCTTATACTTGTAGTGATCGCACGCAGGGCATTTGAAATAATGCTCGTTCTTGCTGGTTTGGCGGTGGTCTCCAATAACTTCATGTAGAATCTTTAGCGCTTCTTTTTTGTTCATGAGCCCTCAAGAACACTACAGGATTAGTTAGGCTCCAAGAGCCTCAATGATTTGTGCCTTGGTTGACTTTGTGGTAACTCTCAGACCACGAGAGCGCGCAACCTCTAATAGCTCGGCCTTTTTCATCGTAGGTGTCCAGTCATTATAGGGTACTACATCCTCAATAGATACAAGCTCAATTTCAAAGTTAAGCTCTTCACCAGCTAGTGGATGATTCATATCCAAAATGATTTGTGATTCTTCGAGAGCCTGAATTTTTGCCAAGAAGGGTCCTCTTGGGCCATTTCCCTGAATAAGACCTCCAACTTCAAAATTGAAGTCTTCGGCAAATGCATCGCGAGGAATTGCCTTGATGGCTCGGGGGTTGTGTTGGCCATAAGCTTCTTCCGGAGAAAGAGTAACGGACTTCTTTTGTCCCTCGCTCATTCCCACGACGGCATCATTAAATCCTGCCAGCATACGTCCCGAACCAACTTCAAAGCCAATGGCTTCGCCGCGTCGATGCGAGTTATCAAATTCGGTACCATCAGAGAGGGTACCTTTATAGTGGACCTTTACGTTGTGTCCGGTTTGTACTTTCATTATATCTCCTGTTGTTTAATGAAAATTATCTCAATTAATATAACACGTTTTAGAGTCATATGTCAAGTTTATTTATCTTTTTCTTTTGCTTTTTGAATCATTCTTAGAACAGAGGCCGGAAGTGTTTCTACATAGCCTGCCTTAAACCAGTGTACGGCAATGAGGCTTTCTGTTTGCCCTAAAAAAGAATGAAGTTCATAAAAATCTTTATCAATATATACCACAATGCCCGTCCATGGTTCTCTGTCCGGTGGAATTATGAGAACCGATTCTCGCACAATATCACCGATTTCAAAATTATAATCGTCTGAGTGTTCGTCGGAATCCATACTTTATATAGATCATCATTCATCCTCTTCTTCCTGCTCAATCAAAAAGCCTGCTTTAGCCACCACAATCGCATCTGCTTTATCATAAGAACCGGCCACAGGGTTTCCGTATTTGGTGTAGTCTATATGAAATGCCGGCTCGTTGTCAAGAAGGTGCTTTAAGACTATCTCCTTGGCCTTCTCGCCGCGTTTCACCTTAATACCACACTGTTTACGTGCAGAGGTGGCGGCGATGTACTGAGGCTCAATTTCGAACAGTTCGTAAATAATCCACGATACGATACCATTAAATGTCATCAATGTCGATAAGGTTTTTGCTGACGATTTTCCCCTCATAAACATGTGTAAGGGCTGCTCGATATAAATATGTTCGATGGGGTACTTTGATGCTCCCCATCCTCCGTCATTATTACATTGGTACGCTTCGAAAAAATCTTCAAGATGTTCTCTTAATGCAATTGCTTTTTTAAAGGGGCCCTTCTGCTTTCGCAAATCCACGGCGCTATGGTGCAGTAACTGCCCATCACCCATAATTGCAAAACCAGTTAAGCTGGTTGATATGTCTATTCCAAGAACCACTTTACACCTTAGATATCTAATTTAATTTTGAAGGAAAGATCTTCATCTTCTTCTTTCTTAACGGGATTGGAAAGTGTGGCCACTCCAATCAAGTTCTTATTCACATCATAAATGCCTACTTTAGAGATATAAACTTGTCTCTTAAAGGAAGCGCTATAATCAGTATAACTCGAACTGACCGTGTTTGCAAGCAATCTATTAGAATTTTCTTCATAAACATGAGAAGAAGTATACTCTAGTTTTTCAGATCCAGACATTAAAAATGTAAGATTATTTGAATAATTTACTTGGCCGCGTTTTGCGTGTGTGTACATTGTGACGGTTTGTGTCTTGGTTGTGCCTTGAAATGTTAAACCAAAAGATGCTGATGCAAGGCCTCCGCCGCCCGGCGTGGCAGTACGCCACGTGTCATCCACTGGCAGGCCATCATTTGCGCCGGCGCCAAAATATAGCCACTCGGGATAGGCGGCTACTGGTGATCCCCCAGAGCTAGAGAGCAAGAAAATTTGTTCTTCATTTAAGTTCCATGAGCCCGTCAATAATATAAATCCTTCGTTATATAAAACTACACCACCAACCGAACCACTTCCGACACTGGCGGCGGGGCCAACCTGTATTAGTTCTCCGTTCTCTTTTGAATCTTGTAGCTCACCGATTAATGAACCAGTGAAATACCACCTAAGAGAGACAGTCCCTGGTTTAATTTCTGTTCCATAAAAAATTGATGGGATGTGAATTAAGTTTAAGGGTTGTGTGTTTTTATTTCCGAGAGACGAAGAAACCAAGTAATGACGACTTTGGACTCCATATAGATTTAATGTATTTTTTAGACTCCAAAAGTGCATGTTATAGGAAGCAGATGGATTAGTAATGTATTCTCTTGTAATCGAAGCATATTGGGGGTAGGTCCCGCTTAGAACATCGCCATATTGAAATTCATTATTATAGAGTACGTCGGGTATATGGCCAGCGGTTTTAAAACTTGCGCGAGCACTATCTTTGGTAAGATACGGATAAATTATTGGATTGCTGCCAGGATCAGTAAAGCCGGCGGTTCTGGCCGCCGGGGTCTTATATAGGCCAGAAGGCAAGTCTATGAAGTGTAGCGGAGTTCTACTAATATTATACTCATATAGACTAATGAATCCTGTGTTTAAAAGAGTAATATTACTCCCGGATGAAAAGGTGCCAGAAATATGAGGAACATTATTATAGTAAACGTGGCCGTCATAAATGAAAAACTCACTAGGTGGATGAGCTTTCATTGTGTTGATGTTTATGTCATTTGGGCCAAACTTCCGCAGCGACATTTTTAGTAATCCGTTCTGACTCTAATAATTAACTCATCGCTTGGGGTCTTCTTGAGAGGCTCGGAAAGCTTGGCAACCGCCAGTAATTCGTTGGCTGCATTATATAGGCCAACTGTTGTGATGTAAGAGACTGGAGGATCGCTAGCAACTTCCTTAACTCTAATCTTGCTTCCACTAACATACGTTGGGTTGGTGCTATAATTGAATTTGTTGTGTGGTACGCGGCAGAAGTAAATGGAGGAATTAATTTCAGTTGTGTTGTTGTATGCGATATTGTCGATTCTATGTCTCAAGGCATCACACGAACCACTAATCGATGCGGTTTCAAAAGATTGAGTAACGCTATAATTACCAACAACAGCGCCACTACTAAAATCAGAAATCCCTAGAAATGCGGATGCTGAAATAACGGCTATGCCGGCTTGATAAAAGACGACTCCATATCCCGAGCCGGTACCACTGGAGTTGTCATAAAGAACCGCATAGTCGCCACCTATTGTGTTGTTCGTGTTTGAACCATTTACTCTGGCTAGTGCGTCTTGAAGGACTTTTGTCTCCGCGAACGGGGTTGTCCAGCCGCCTAACCCCAAAGTTATACTGAATGAATTCTTTTTAATTTGGTCTTTCGTTAATAGTCTGGAAAAGGTTACAAAAAATGCGGTGTCCAACGTACCGGATTGATCCAGTTTTAAATCGGGCTCAAACAATCTTACACTAGAGCCAGATAAGCCTTGTAGCACCTGTGCAACTTCGTTGTACATATTAATCTTTTTCGCATTCTGGGTGATGGCCGAGGCGGAGATCGCAGAAACAGTTGCATAACCAACAGTTAAGTCAAAGATGTGGTTAGCGGAAGAACTTAAATATGGATAATCATATACTGACTGAAACATACCGTGGGTATAGTTTTTAATATTATCATCATTTGGCCACGTACCGTATGTTCCACTAATGATTGACCCTGTTACGGGAATAACTTCATGTAAAAAAGTTCTGGTTGTTGTGACATCCGTAGATGGGTTTAAAGGTTCAAAGCTGCGTACTGGCATTTATTTACTCCATATTGTAATTAATTTACTTTTAGAATTCGAACGGCGGTGTCAAAAGATACTCCGGTGGTACCACCCCGTACCGTAACCATAGTATCAATATAGTTGCATGTGTTCCCGCTGGTGTCTCCCGAGAATAATGTCGAAAAAGCCACATTTGTCTTGCCGAATCGTGAAAAGTCTGTTGTTGATAGTTGTTTAACATTAAAATTGAGCGCGGTCCAACTGGCGCGCGGGCCGGCGATTGCTGAAGATTGTGTATCTGTCTTGATATCATCCTGTCTAAATAAAATATTATTCTTGCCCGCGGCAACAATTGCGGCGGCATAATTAGCCATCTTTTGATCCGCTCTATTCGGAATGTTAGCCTTAAGCGCGGTTCTTACCACAACCTCTCCGTTGCCTCCGTTATTATTTAAAAGATCTCCAGTAGTGGGACCCAAGACTGCCGTAATAAAACGTACGTCAACTCCCACTCTAAAATTAATTTCGCGAAGACCTTGGGCTTCAATCAAACTGCGCACGTTGGCGGCGGTTCCTGGTCGGTCGGTGGTGTTAAGGCCTGTTTCTAGCAAAAGAGAAAAGCCGTCACGCTGGCCGGCCTGTAAGACATACTGTGCTCCGCCTCCTTGGGCGCCCCCCATTGCGGCAATTAGTGCATCCGATGTGGCACCATCGTTAATAGCGAGATAATATACTCCGTTTCTAGACAATGCTGCCTTGGAAGCAATCTTTTCGTTGGGGACAATAGAGGGGAGATATAATAGTCTTTTGTTGGGATATGAGACAAGACCATAATTAATGCCGGCGTTTATGGCCGTTGCGGCTTCAAACACGGGTGTCTGTAAGATTTCTAAATCATAGTAAGCTGACCCCGAAGGATTGTTGATGTCGTAGAGCTTATAGTCGATCTCGTCATCGCCCAAAGCAAATTTAGTAATTCTAAAATTACCTACTGCCATCTTCTTTCGACCGGTCTCGGTCAAAACTGCGTCCAGGATGATATCTCCCGAGTTATCTAAAAAAGCCATTTGTTTACCTCTATTATAAATAATTAGTGTTTTTTTGTTAAATGGTTTATAACAATATAATTATTCCGATTTAAAGTTTATGTCCCTGCATATCGAATTAATCTGAGTGGAATCTGCACTCTAGCGTTAGAAGCGACCCCAAGAACATAGGCGGTGGTGTCAATATAGTCGAATTTATTGGTACCGTCGAAAAGAAGTTGGTCTATTTGACCAAATTTATTATATCTAAAGTCTCGCGTGCCTGTCGAATTGTTCTTAAGTTCGCCATTAACAATAAAGTTCATTGCTGTGACTGTTCCTTTTGGGCCGGCCAATGAGGAGTATGCTATACTGGGGAGCGGATCCGCAACACTTTCAAAATCAGAAATATAGTTATTTACTCCATGTATAAGATAAGTTGCATGGTGTTCAAATTGATTTTCGTAAGAAATTGGTATTGTCTCCAATAGTGATTCAAAATTAATTTCTGCTTGGCCGGCAGGAAAGTTTCTAAAAACACTCTGCTTGCTAATTCCCAAAGATTTTTCTATAAATCTATTATCAGCAAATACAAAAAAGTATTGATCTAATAAATATTTCTTTGTAAGAAACTCTTCGCGACTCGTGTAATCAATAGGTTGTGAAACACCACTAGAAGCATCATTAGGAATCACGTCCAGGCCGCTTTCAATAACTACTTTTACTTTATCGACATCATTAGATCTTAAGAATTTAAAAGAACCCGTAGAAAATATTGTGTTTAATTTTTGTGTTGTCTCAGAGTTCACTGAAAGATAATAAAAACTATCGCCAACTATACCCGAAGATCCTGTGGTCACGGCTGTAGATACTTTATTATTAATTTTTAAAACCGGCAGATATTCGATCCATGCATGACTTGGGTCTTCCTCTTCTTGGGTGGATGTGATTGTGGCTGAAGAAACATCATATGAGACTAATCCATACTGAATATTTTTCATTCTATTTCCATAAGCCTCAAAAAGTGTGGAGGCGGTCAGAGCGGTATCAAAATCGGCCTCCCACCTATCGACTGCACTATAAAGCGCATAATCAATCTCATCATCGCCTAGAGCAAATTTGGAAACTTGAAAAGTGCCCTTCGCTAAACGTTGGCGGCCGATGTCAGTAAATACTGCATCAATTATAATAGTTCCAGATGTGTCTTTAAAAGCCATTTAAAATTTCCTTTAAGTTGGAGAGGCCCAACGATCTTCTTCCTTGATATTAAATGTAACATTTAAATCCAATTGTTGGCCTGTTTTTTGAGAAGTTAGTCTTAATTTAAAAGTTTTCTCCCACACCGGCTCGTCCACTATTCCGATTTGAAGATTATTTAATTCTTGCGTTGCTGTATTTTGATAATCTACCCCGGAAGTATCTAATGTCAGCTGTGCTACGTGGGGTTGTAATTGGATAATTTTTTTGAATTTTATTGACGGGTTTATAAAAATGTCTGTTTCTAAGTCGCTGTCTTCTAAAGTATTAAATTTAGAATATATATAACCTCCATCATCAACCAATTCACACTCTAAAATCTGAGAGAGATGACCTGGAATTTTGTTCTCGCTTAAAAATCTAAACAGATAATAATATTTTTTATTCGTTTGCAGGACATCATTGACAATAGTTTGTGAATAAGTATATTCACTGTCTTCTATTAACAAATCTATAGTCTGTCGGAGATTCGTATTAAAATCTGTTAGGGCGGTGGGGGGCTCGTCCATTCTGTAAACTTCTACGTAGCGAGGGGGGCTTTCAGATTGGAACACTATGTCGTCGGTTTCAAATAAGTCTCTAGCGTGTAGATAGTCTTTTCTTAGTGTTACATCTGCGTCTGTAACAATAGCCGGATAGGGTTCTTTAAGAAAGCTTTCATAAATAGTATTAAATCCTATTTGTTGGGAAGCGTCTAAATATTGAAAAGGTATTGTTATCATATCATTTCCGGGATTGTCTAGTATTTTCAATGTTTTGGAAAACAATGGAATTTCTAGAAGCTTTAAACACGGCTCAAGGTATAGGTGGCATTCCGCAAGGTGTGGGTGTTTGCTCAATTCTTGCATGCTAGTTGCATGCTCATTGGCGCTTTCAGCAATCTCCGGAATCCCCATGGCCAGCGCTGATGTTAAGATATCGTCGGTATATCCAGGTTCAAGGCCGGCCCCGTTAAAGAATATTTGATCAGCAAAATCATTCGTTTTCGGATCATAAAATTGCAAGCAATAATATTCAGGGCCTTCTTCACCAGCATCGATGTCTATGGTTCCTATCTGTTGTGTTAGTCGGAAGTCACCATATTTATATCTATGGGCTAATACCAAAACATACGCATAGCAATTATATGTATAAGTTTCGCCATATTTAACTTGAGAATCATAAAGAGTTAAATTATCGGGAGCGTACGCTGAATTAAAGATCCAATAATTTTGGAGAACCTTTGTTGTTGTTTGATCTCCAGCCGACATTCCTCCTACTTTTTCTATTCTATAAGCCAATGTTTCAGTATGGTTGTATGATGGATTAAATAATGCTTGCAATAGCTCATATGCGGGGGTGGATTCGTCCGCTACAGCGTCGGAGACTGATTCGAGCGTTCCGGGGTCATAAGAAATGTCCATCCACGTACTCATCAGATCGACAACATCATTTATTACTGTTAAAACATTTTGATTGTCATAAAACCGATAGAGGTCCGTATCACTATAAGTGGTGTTGTGAGCTTCGGAATATTTCCCACCAAAGACATAATTAGAATTTAAAGATCCTGAATATTGATTATAAGTCTCTGTTAAGAAGAGAGGAAAATCAAGAACCCTAAATGATGTATTTGTGTTATCAGATATTTCTTTTGTTTCTTCCGCTGAAGATCCGCTCATATACGCGAGAGTGGTTTCAAATGATTTCGTGCCAAACTCAACAGTGGGGAAATCTTTATTATGAACATCTTTTAAAATTTCTAAGAATTTAGCAGAAAAATTATTCTCTGCTATCGAGTCTCTAATATAATATTTCGTATTGGTTGAATCATAGAGCGAAAGGTCGGCGGAACCCCCTTCCTGTCGTGGGAAGTTGATTATCATATAATAAGGTAAATTAGCGACGTCTTCATTTTCATCTTCCCCCATTAAGCCATCCACAAAATACTGGTTATCTAATATTATATTTTTTTGTCTTTCAATGATGGTATTTTTCTGAGTTCCGGTGAGCCGACTAAAATTCTCAGAGATTTTCTCAATAAGATCGAGGAAGAGTTCGCGGGCGGCCGAATTTCCGAGTGACCACAGAAAAGTCGCGATGCCGTCGCGCACTTCGGCCGAGATCGCCCGATCCTCTGTCGTCCATAAATCTATTATTGTGCCGTCTGTGTCCATGGTAGTCGACGTACCATATTCCTCGAACAATGCTGCTTTTACACCTAACTCATAATAAGGCACTATGAAATCTAGCCTCTCTAAAGCGGCATTTAACTCGTCTTCATCGGTGAAACTTTCCCCAAAATATGTTAAATACGACATAATGCGCATTATTTCCCAATTCGGAATTAACAATTCGGACTCTAAACCTAGTGTCCATTCTTGATATTTTCTTACCCTTGAATCATAAAAATTATAATCATAGGTTATTTGATATATGTCCTCTGTGGTTTCTGTGGTTTCCATATATTTGGTTTCCATTTGAGAATATGGAATTTGATAGCGAAAAGCTTCATCATAAAATATGGTGGTGTCATTTATTAAACTAGGATATGTTGTTGTTCCAAAGCTTCCTCCAACAAACAAGGTTTGCCAAAACTTATCTCCCCTTGTGGTTTCTTCGTTGGCGTATAGCCTCATTGGAATTTTATAGTTGGGAATAAGAACATCACTTGAGATAGGTGTGATCTTATATGGATTAATTTCTATTTTTTCTATATAATCCGAAATTGTATCCATTCGACTTACATATCTTCCTCGAAGATCCTCAATCTCATTTTCAATTTCCAAAAGATGAGGTTCAATTTCTACGTTGCCATCATCATCGGTTATTTTTTGCCAATAATTCCCAAAGGCGTCTCGTAATTTATCTGTGGAGCCGGCCATAATATCGGGGCAATAAATATTCAATATCTTATTATCGTCAAGATCGACAGCAATACTCTTCGAATGATCTATGGGCTCAAAGGTGGGCATCTATTAATAACTCCCGTCTGTCGTAGTCGTGGTCATCCCTGTTGATATAGTGGTTGTATCTGCAGCTGTTGTCGCGGTATTTGATGCCAAACTATAGGTAATCAGCGCGGAAAGGTCTTCTTCTGAAATTGGTTCTGCTTTTTGCATTTTGGCTGTGAATTGTTTTGGTACCACAGAATAATACAGGCTGGCGGCGATGGCTGCATACTGAGTATCTAGCCAGTCGTCCATGGTGGCGCCCATTCCTGTGACGACTCCTTGGGTGCTTATAATCTTAAATCTAGTTCGAAGATCGTCTATCACATCATCGGGTACGTCGTCCCACTTATAAGTAGTCCTAAATCTGTTGCTCCAGTCTCCTACCGTCGATTCCAGGGTTGGCTTGGTTTTCCGAAATCCGGCATAGGCTCCGGTTTCGCTGCTCGGATAAGACGGTAGAACGGCTAATTCATGTGAATAGAAATGAAGATTGTCATCTACCACCGCGCCGGCCGAGTACTGGTCGAACCAATCCACTAACATAATCGATTCATCATAGCACACGTATCCTTGT
>NZER01000381.1 GCA_002690445.1 Candidatus Pacearchaeota archaeon | reverse complement strand
TGGCCAGGGCGTCCATCTGTCGTGTGCCTGCCAGCTTTTCGCCGCGGCCTGAATTCTGTCTTGAACTGTCCGCGCGTGCCTTGACATTTCGATGCACTAGCTCATATCTTACGTATAGGCGCCTCTCCGCATGGGTTCGGTGCTCCTCACTGTCCCCTGGTTACGGTTGCGGTGGGGCGTCATACAAATTGAGGGTAGGAGGAAATCATGGGTAAACAGTTGGAATGGCGCTCTACCATCCCCGTCGTGCAGCCGTGGAATGCTGTTGGTGATGCTCTCGAGGGCTGGCTTATTTCCAAGCTCTCCACACCTGGCCCCGGTGACCAGCTGAGGGGTGAATATATACTAGATACCGCTGATGGTGTCCGGCTGGTGTTCGGCACGGCAAAGATCGACCAAGGCCTGGACCGAGTGGACGAAGGGCGATATATCCGCATTACGTACCTCGGCGAGGAAGAAACGCGGCGCGGCTATAAGGTGAAATTGTTCAATGTCGAGGTTGCGTCTGGTGACGCTGTCAATACCGAGACGGGCGAGCTGATAGGTTATTAGGTTTAATGGCACGCCGCCCCCGCACTCAGAGGCCCCGCCGCCGCCGTACGGATGGGGCCTCTGTTCGTGACTGGCTGCTGTTTATGGCTCCAGCTGGGCGGCGCGCAGAGGTGGAGGCATGGTACGAACGCAGGACGAATTACAATCTACGCAAACGGACTGGTTAATTGCAACGCTCTGTAAGATCAGAGACTTACCTCCGCTCTTGGGCGGTAAATGGCAACGTGGGATGCTGCGGTACTACTCGGAGAGGCTAGCGGAGGCCCTGTTGACGTTTCCTGGCGAGTCTGAGCCGTCCGAGGGTGATGTGTCTGATCTGGCGTCGTCTATTCGTGAGCTGCTGGCTGACGCTGATCTAGACGGCTGTTAGATGGTATCCGCGTTAATAGCGTTATCTACCCGGGTCCAATCTAATATGGCTATCATCCGTGGTGGGGTATCCCGGGGTCTAACGTCTAAACAGATTCAGGGGCTTATCACTCAGACCGGCCAGACCGGGGTGCGCCGCACCGATCTTTTAAAAGGTATCCGGTACGCCAAGGGCGTACAGGATACCGGCCCTTACCTACGCAGTATTAGACGCGACCTCAGACCTAACCCGGCCAGGTTGCCCACATCCATTGCGCCCATGACGAGAAAGTACCGTTTTGAGGTGCGGATAGACGGCACAAACCCATTGACTAGGACCCAGGAGTCGCACTATGTCACTGTGCGTAGTGATAACTTACTTACGCCCGAAGAAATAGAAAACGAGGCCGAGCGGCTATGGAATACGGGCCAGAGTAGGCGGGAAGAGCGGTACCAGATGGTATTCAGGACGGCCATTATGGAAACAGGCGCGAAGCGTGACTAGGTAATGCACTCTCACGCCCACCAGTGTCCGGTATGCGCCCATATTTATACATGTGCCGGTATCGAGTGCGTTGACATACTCTATCAGTGCGACATGCGTTGTGCGCCCAACGGGTACACTAGCTCACCGCTGGCGATGCGAGAGGGACGGCACCAGAAGGCAGGGAGTGTTAATGGCAGCAAGGACTCCACATATAATAAGAGGTAATAAGGGAAACTCTATACCGTCTCACGTGGTAGTGATCACCGCCGAGACTAGGAGACAAAGGATTGATACGCAGATTACGCAAGATACTTTCATTACTGGCTGGACTGCATACGCCCGACGCTACGGCCCCGGGAAATGGTCGGCCCCAGGCTGGCAAGGGTTTAAGGATACTAACGCCTTTTGGGATTCTGTGGTTTCACATTGCGCGGCCAAGAGACGGGTTTATCTATTTGGTTATGACCTGGGCCGCATCATTACGGTATCTCAAGGCTTCGAATACTTTACAACTAACGGTTGGGAAAACACCTCGCGCATCCTCGGGAAAGCGGCCCTCGCGCTGACGTTCAAGCGAGATGGTGCCGCCCTTGTACTGGTGGATACGGTAAACCTATTTCGGGCCAGCCCTGAAGAGATGGCCGAGACTTTCGGGCTAGATATTCCGGCCCCGGTAACCGGAAAAGGGGTGTCAACCGACACCCCTTTTCATGCCCCAGCCCAAGGCCAGGTATTACTGACGGCCTTAATCGCCTGGTTCGACCTGATCAAGTCCCAAGACCTTGGCAACTTCGCCATCACCTTAGCGGCCCAGGCTATGGCCGCTTACCGCCACCGTTTCATGTTCTACCCGATATTCATAAACGCCACCGAAGAGTCCCAGGAGTTAAGCCGGGAGGGCTACTACGGCGGCAGGAGCGAAGCATACCAGCTTGGCGAGATCAAGGGCGAAGTATACGGGCTTGATATTAACTCTATGTTTCCTTCGATCATGGCCCGGGAGCCGGCCCCGGTAAAGCTACTATCCACCTATAGACGGCCTACGCTCTATGATATGGAGTACCTAGCCCCAAACTACGCCCTGGTGGCCAGGGTTGATATAGAGACGCTAGAGCCGGTCTACCCAAAGCGCCACCAGGGCCGCACCATGTTTCCAGTTGGCCCATTTACGACTGTCTTGAATACCCCCGAGCTTATTCACGCCCTGGCCTGGGGCCGGATCAAGGCCGTTCATAAGATGTACGT
Organism: Candidatus Pacearchaeota archaeon; assembly: GCA_002690445.1. The sequence goes on along the minus strand of NZER01000381.1, from coordinate 6,273 downwards.
CTATGATCAGCGGGTGATCTTCTCGGAGTACGTCGAACACTTCTGGGCGCTACGAGCAGCGGCCCAGGCCCGAGGCGATACACTTACGGCTGGGCTTGCCAAGTCTTTCCTCAACTCGTTATACGGTAAATTCGGCCAGAAGGGCCAGATATGGAAGGTGGCCTACAAGGTCGATGATATGGGCGTCCGGTATTGGTCCGAGTGGGACGTGGAAGAGCAGCTCGAACACCAGTACCGTCAACTTCTCGGAGTGGTAGAAGAGTACCAAGATGAAACAGAGTCCAAGGAATCATTCCCGGCCATATCGGCCCACATCACGGCCTATGCAAGGATGTACTTGTGGTCACTTATGGAATTAGCCGGGCGGGAAAATGTGTACTATTGCGATACGGACTCCCTATTCGTCAATACCCGGGGCTACCAACAGTTGGCCCCGATGATAGCCCCGGGCCAGTTGGGAAAACTCCGTGTTGATTGGCAATCTGACCGTCTAGTTATCCACGGCATCAAAGACTATACGATAGGTGACCGTCGCCGGATCAAGGGCGTAATGGTGGAAGCGGTAGAGGTTAGCCCCGGGGTGTTCGTCCAGCCCGAGGTAAGGGGCTTCGCCGGTATGATCAGAGACGGCGATATGGGCCGCCGCCTCATTACTGACGTGGAGAAGGTACTCCGAAGGGATTACCAGAAAGGGAAGGTTGACCCATCGGGGAAGGTCCGGCCTCTTCGAATTCCTCAGTAAGCCCTTCTATGTCTACATCGGGTTCAGAGACTACGCCCGAGGTAGACATAACCTTCACCTCGGCCTGTATCAGCCCTTCCAGTTGGCCCAGTAATTCGCGCCTCGTTATAGCCACTACACCGCCTCGGCCTCTTCGGCCTCTTGTTTGTCTATTATCAGCCTCTTGAGTAACTCTACGTTGTCGGGGCTGAATCCGAGCCGCACCAGCCCCTCTTCATATGCTGCCACGTCCAAGAGGCCCTTTAAGTACATCTTACCCAATAGGGTACGGTTCGGGATACGCTCTTTTCGCGCGGCCTCTTCGCCCCGGGCTATACGGTCCCTTTCGGCGGCTAACTTCTCCTCTAGCTTCAGGTTAGCCGCTACAAGGAAGTTTGCCACATCACCGGCGCGGTAGCCTAACGCCGCCAACCCCCCGGTGTACTCATCCTCTAGTATGATCTGGTTTATATACAGTTGGTCAAGTTGGCCCTTGGTAACTCGTCTCGGCTCGCGCTTACCAGCGGCCCGGGACTCGGCGGCTAAGAGGTCTTCATCGGCCTCTACCTGTTGGGCTTCCATATACAGGGCGATGTATTTGTCCGGGTAACCGAGCGCGCCCATCTCGCCTTCGTACTCTGGGCCGGTAAGCAGACCCAACTCCAGCCAGTTGTCTAGGTCGGCTTTGCTAGGCGTCCGAGTCCTGGCGGCTATCGCCCGGTTTAGAGACGTAACCGCCTTACGCATCTCTTGCGTGGATAGGTCAAGCGAGGCCAACTTATCTTGCGCCTGTTCGTAACTCAAAACCTTGATTTGAGCCTGGTCTATAATCGCTTCGATCTCGGCCTTCCGTTCTTTCCGCTCTTCCTGTATCTCTTCACGGCGCACCAGAACCGTTGCCTCATCCTCGCTATAGCCAAGTTGCATAAGATACCCCATAGTCTCGGCGGCGGTGATCACGCCGTCATTAAAGAGGCCGACAACGTCAGCTTTGGATAAGTCCCTCTCTTTCGCCTTGACCACCTTGACGAGGCCGTCGACGTACTTAACGGTGAACTGGGTTAGAAGCTCGGCCTTGTCTTCATCGTACCCAATATCCTTGTACGCCCTGACCACGCCAGCACGGTCAATCACGCCCTGCTGGTACATACGCCTTACATCTACCCTGGTAAACGGGCTGTAACTGATAGCCTTCAGGTTATCCCGCCAGAACGGCATCACGTCTAGGGCTACAAACAAACGGTCAAGGTCATCACTCGTTATAACGTCCCGGTGTAGCATCTGGAAGCCCTGCATTATGGAAGGTAAAGACCAGTGGGCCGCCCAGTAATTCTTAGCCCAGTAATCGTTAAGGCCAATGCGCTTGGCCCACATCATGTAGTCCAGAGGTATCTCGTCAAACTGCCCAAATCTCTCGGCTACCTCTGGACTAAATACTTCCCTAACGGCCATCGTGATTAGGTCACCCACGCCCGGTGGAGGGTAGGCCGCTTCCCTGATCAGGTCCCGGTATCCTTCATTCCAACCTAGACGGTACAGGGCTTCATCGGCCGCTTCTGGCGTCATTAACTCGCGCCGCCAATAGTCGATCACTTCCAGCGTCCCGGGACGTTGCATGACCAGCTCACGTAATGCGTCGGCCTGGTCATCCGGTAAGCCCTGGCGGTCAAGGATGTTCTGTGCTATCTGGGCCGTCATTACGCCGCGCTGCTGGGACTGTACCGCCTCCAGGGGACTCATTAGAGTGGGCCGGGCGAGGGCGTTCATGCGTTGGCGCATCTTCTCGGCGAAGGGTGAAAGGGCCGTAGAAGCTACCGAAGACAGAATCATGGGAAGGGCAAACCCGGCTATAAGGCCGCCGATAGCGGCCACAGGCAAGAGTCCCGGGGCTGTTACGGCGCGAAGCTCTGGGCTAACGTCTAATTCATCTTCGAACATTTTCACTAGTGGCTCGATTCGTTCGACAGCATCTCCGGCTATATCGCCGAAAAAACCGGATATGATGCGCGAGGCGGCGTCCCTGATGCCTTCCACCACAAAATCCTGGGCCGCATCCAGCGCACCAGTGAGAGTGTCGGCCAGGTCTGGTATAGCGTCACGGAGCGCCGTCGCAAACCCAGTGGCTTGATCCACGATACCGTCTGCTGTCTCCTGCACAAGGGTTAGTGCAGGCTCCACTACGCCCAAAATGGCCGTCTGAGCGTTAGAGAGTGCGTCTGTCACACCGGTTGCTGCGCTGCGTACCCCTGAAAGAATCGTTTCGTCTAACGCATCAACTAGATCGACTACCCCAGAGAGCGCATCGACGGCCTCGCCAACAACGGCAGCTGTCGCAGTAGTGACCGCATCAATCAACCACGTCGCGGTTTCCTGCATATAGCCTGAGATCTCACTACCTAGCGTATCTCCCAGGTCCGTGATGGCCTCCAAGGTTGTAGTGACCCCACCAAATATCTGATCACTCAGACTGTCGAGTAGTGATCCATTGGCGTTATTGGTTGTTTGTAGATCGGCTGTTGCGGCCTGCTCGACATTCGCGAGGATTTCGTAGAGAAGGCCGGTGGCCTCTGGCGCTAACGCATAAACGCTGGCCGCATCACTATCGATGCGGCCAGCGTTTAGTGCTGCTGTAACCGAGGCGTCGTAGTAGTCGTGGTAGTCGAGCAAGGGGATGACCGGAGCCGCTGCTCTAGCGGCCAGCTGGGAAAAACGCCGCTTTAATACCCGCTAATTTTTTCTCATTCTCCAGCAACGTACGTTCCATCTCATCAACATCAATGCCTGCCGCCTTCGCTCGAGCGACAACAACTTTGATGTCCTTGGACACCTTCAGGGCATCATTGATCTGGGCCAGATGCTCGCGGGTTAGTGGTGCTGCCATAATCTACCCTCGCTTACCATAATGACTACGCCAACAAGTACGCCGCAAACCATGTACGCGTTGCAACCCCATTGACGTTGATGTTATCGGACGCTTCCCCGCTGATCGTCAACTGTACTTGTAGGGTGTCGTCGGCGGTCATGGGAGCGATAGTGCCAAAATCAATATTACCAATATCAGCTTGACTCCCAGGTTGGCGAAAGGTCTTTCTGGTGGTCCCTGCCGTCATGATCATGTCGATAGTGCCAGCGTTCCACCCGCCGGCGGTCCCGCCGCCAATCTCAAGACTGCCGAGGAATAAATAGATACCCGTAGCAGTTGCCGTGAACGTGGACGTCCCGTCCCAGCCACTGCCGCGAGCGAATGTTTCAGTATCGAAGATGCACGTGTAAACCGTACCGTCCCCTGTAACGCCTGTATCATCGGACGCTAGGTAATACCGGAAACAGGGCTGGGCGCTTTGCAGCATTACGCCAGTGTCGGACACGGTTGGGCCACCAGACGTGTAACCCTGTATGAGCAGGCCGGAGGCGCCAGAATACCGCACCAGCGTGTTGTCTACGCTGGAGCCAGGCCCTACGACATTGCCGATAGTGGTTGCACCGTGCACATGGTCCCGTCGCGCCGCAATCGCGGCGCTACCAGTGGCCGCGCTAGCAGCTGGAGTTATAGTCCCCGGTACAGTAGCGTCAAAGACAGCTATCGTATCATCGGCGCGGAGCGCGCCAGCGGTGCCGCTGGAGTTGCTGGTGCTATACGTGAGGCTGGGCGTGGCAAAGGTTGTAGGGTTGTTAATGTTCAAAGTAAGAACGCCTCGAGCACGAAAACGGCACTACCACCACCAGACGCGATTGCGTGCCATTCCAAGGCAGGCATCAACAAATCGTCATTATAATTCACGGCCATACTGCCGCCGCCTGCCCCAAGTAGTATGCCATTGGTCGAGCTTGCCGCATTGAGTGGCGACACGTACAGGCTATTGTTGGACAGATTAACGATGGTTAGGTTTGTCCGGCCAGGGTTATTAGTGGCTATAATCTCGGACGCGGTGCCTATCGTCTTAGACGCTGACACTTTGAAGTCGAGGCGCAGCCCCAACCGCACCTCGACCAGCTCGTACACCGAGCGGATTGTGGTCCCTTCCGGTATAGCGGCAAGTACCATGACCTTTAACCCAGGTAAATGAGGTCTAGGAAGACCTCCTGGGCGCTATCAGTAATCCCCAACACTTCAATCTGGGGAGTTGTGCGGCTGTCAAACTCACCCCAGATACCCAGCCCACCTTGACGTTGCCAGTCGGTGCCCTGGTCCGCTTCGTCGTTAACCACGACGCCACCAGGCCGCCACGGGCTACCCTGGAATAGGAGCCGGAAGACCACCCCATTGGTCGAGTTACACCTGGCACCTACGCATTGATAATTACCAGCGCGAAGAGACACGGGGAAGGTCAGCGAGCTGCTCGCCCAGGTGCCAGCCGATAGAGCAGCGGCGGCGGTGCAGCGTACCGTCCGAATAGCAGCCCCGGTAACCGGCGTGATGGCCGTGTCTGATAGCGACGCGAAATGGTAGCTATAAGCCGCCGAGCCTGGGTTATTATATAACTCGGCTTGGATAGCCTCCTGCTCGGTTAGGCTAACCGGGCTTTGCCTCTTGTCTGTAACCTGAGGGAGTGCAGCAAAGGTCAAACCCGAGGCGAGGCTCGAAACGTACTCTTCAAACCCAAACTCCAGCATACTAGGGCTGGTAAATCGAGCCTGAGATGCAACCGTCTGCTCGCAGGCCGCGCCGTAAACGATAAGCTCCGTGAGGCTAGGACAATATATATCGTCACCCGACACGCTCACGCTTGTGTCGGGTACACCGGCCACCTTAACCCAGGCGGCGGCTGCATCCTGGGACTCTGCCCAGGCGATAGTTGTGAATGGCATTGTGGATGTCTCCTAATTAAATTTTCCCCTTGAATTTCGCCATGTCGGTAACGAATGTCGTCATTCTAGCAATACTGTCACTTAAGCTCCCCTTAGGCATGGCACGAGCTTTGGCCGCGCTTTGGTCAACAGCCGCCAGGAGCCGCCCGGCCATCTGTACCTGAGACTGCCTTGCCGCGTCGATGCCTGGGCCGATGCGGTCAACGCCCTTGTCCAGGGCTTTCTGCTTCCACTCTTCCAGAGTGACGCCCCTGACCTTTGAGGCCCAGCGGCCGTCATCTATAGCGCGGTTCAAGTTGTCTTTCATCCGAGTTTGGGCAGCCGCAGCAGCGGCCCCAGGAGCCGAACTGACGCGTTCAATGCCTGCTCGGATGTCGGGGAGGCTGTTCTTTAGGTTGCGGGCTTGCTTCTCTGCGTATTCTTCGGGAGTTAGTTTAGCCAAAATAATTACCTCTTTTTTTGTGCCGGGGTAGGGGTAGGGACCACCCCGGCAAATTCGGACCGTCTGGGATCGCAACGCACCCTGGCAGGAGGTTTCAAACGTCACCAGACCATATGGATAGCGTATACGAGCAGCCACTGGACTTCAACCCCAACGGGTCGCAAACCGCAGCGGGGCAGGCGAGAGCGAGGCGCGGACAGTTCAAGACAGAATTCAGGCCGCGGCGAAAAGCTGGCAGGCACACGACAGATGGACGCCCTGGCCATGGACCACGCAGGGTTAGTGGCGCAGGGCTTGTACT
>NZER01000380.1 GCA_002690445.1 Candidatus Pacearchaeota archaeon | reverse complement strand
TTCGCACAGTCTAGCTATTGGGCCGCGCCGCGTATTCGGCCCTACAGGGGCTACAAGTGTGGTTTCCCCATCAAGTGTGGTTTCCCCATCATTTGTGATTGGTAGTAAGTGGGTTCCGCCGTGCCAATGGGCGCGTGACGTTTTCACTTTGCCTGCGCCCCAGCCATCTTCCGCATTACACGGCATGAATACGGCCTGTTGCTCGCAGGTGAATTCGGGCCATTCGCATGGCTCGGGCGGGTCGAACGGTTGGGCGTACTTCCCGCAGACCTCACCGGTGTATCGCTGTAATGGCTGGCGAAGTTTGACCGGTGGGTCTAGGTGGTCACGCGCAAACGCCATGATGGCATCTGGCGGCATATCGGTCACAGCGGCGATGTTCGCCAGGCTAACGTGGTTCGGTAGCATCTCCCGGTGGGGGCGTTCCTCTTCGGGGTCGGGGCCGATAAAGGGTTTTAACATCTCTAATGCTCCTTGAGCCAGGCGATTTCCTGACCCATGACTGCGCTGAACGCTTCGGCTTTGGAGCGGATGGGCTGGCCGAATCGTTTGCGGGGCAAGCGGATGGATACAGTGGTCTGGACAATGCGGTCAGACTCTTTCTCAAAAATCTCGTAGAACGCACCGTTCTTGTGGGCTATGAAGTGGTCGCTTTCTAGGTTGCTGGTAGCGGGTTCTAACATCTCTAATGCTCCTATGCACACGGATAAGTTTGTGATTCGGCGTATTTCCACGCCCTGGAGATTGCCACGTCGAGGTATTTGACCGACGCGGCGTATTGAATGCCTTGCTTACGCAAAAAGGCCCTCCCAGCCGCGACGCGGATAACGCGCCCCGGTAGGAGGGTTTCATATCGCTGTGTTTTCGTGGTGTTCATCATTCGCCTCGCACCATCATGTTGCCGGTGCGGTCTTCGACGATGGAAATCCATTCAGGCCGAATGCCCTCGGGGCCTTTGTAGACATACCAGTGTTCACTGCCGCCGCCAGCGGCCTCGTCCAGGGATTCGAACCACCAGACTTCAACATCTTCGACCTCGGCCAGGTCGCGCCACCGCCAGAGATAATCCAGCGGCGAGTAGGTCTGGCCCTCACTGTCTTCCCAGGTGTCGGGTATGTCGACGGTCAGGCGCATCTGTGTTTTATCTCCACCTTGTACCCAGCCTTGTTTACCGGCGTTCGGGTCATCGGTCAGCCAAGGGGCCTGGTAGCCGCCCATCGGTGATGTTGGAACATCTCCCCTGGTGATACCCTCCCGCAGGATTGAATCGACGTACCCTTGTCTGGTGAAGTGGTATAGGCGTTCGGTCATTCTTCCTCCCTGTCGAGCGCGTCGAGCATGCTGTCTTTCAGGTCGCCGCTAAGGTTGGCTATGGTGCCTGCCTGATGCCCAATCTCATGGGCGAAGGCGTCTTTGAATTCGTTGGTACTGTCCCAGCCTTCTTCGCGGCAGTTCTGGTAGATGGTGTAGGGATATAACTGCACAATATCGGCCCTGTCGACAGTCCCATCAATGAGTTCTTGCAGGCATTCTCGGACGGACTTCCACAGGTCTGAAATCAAAACATCGGTGATGTTTCGAGGCTGTGCGATGACGGCGTCCAGGCTGTCCATCAACGCAAGGCTTGCCGCCATCTGTCCTGGCGTGAGAGGGCCAGCGGGTTCCCATTGGAATCTCGGATTATCTTTGCTCCACATACTCATACTTGCACCTCTTCGTCAGTTGCTCCTGACATTGTGATATCTCCCAGTTCTTCAAGGATATCCATAGCTTCCTCGGGATTCGTGGGAGGGTCATCGTCGAGGTTATTGTTAGCGATGGCATCGTTGGCTCCGTCTATCAGTTCTTGGCCTGTCACCCACCTTTTCACAGGATAAAGCATCCAATATTTCATCATTCCTCCTTCGTTATCGGTGTTGAATGGGCTACGTTATGCCTCCCTGTAGTTGCGTCCGCATTGGTGGCACTTCCCGCCGAACACTTTCTTATCGGTTTTGATGTAGACCGGCGCGCATTCCTCGGAGCAGATGAACCGGCGTTCTTTCTTCGCCTTGGAGCGGCCTGCCCTGGTGGTGCGTTTGTAGTCCAGCTTGGTGATATCGGGCTGGAATTCTTTCTCGATGCGCTCGGCCAATTCCTTCGATGCGCTGGTGTAACCATGACCGTAGGAATCGGTGGCCGGTGCAACGTCCAGGCCCAAGTATCTGGCGTACTTGGCGTAATCCATATTGTGCCTACCGCTTAGGGCGGTGTCTTTGACGCCCAGGGCTTTACACCATTTGTGGACTACTTCATGGATGGCTCTGGTGGTCATTTCGACGCCGGGGCAGTGGAGGTCTTCAGCGGAGAAGGCCATCTCTTGAAGGGACTCGCCTTCACGGCTTTCCCAGCCGTGGGGTTGGCCTGCTTGCGGGTCACTGAACCATGCGTAGCACCGGGAGCGTTTGCCTTTGGTCTGGATTGTTGGCACCACGCGCCGCTTGTCTTCCAGCACCCGCTCCCCGGTCACATGGTGTTTGATGTTGTGGAGGTCGGTGGCCTCTTCGACGAGGATGTAGGCGAACCGAATCATGCGGACGATTTCGTCGTGGGCTGGAGCGAGTGATGCGATGTTATCGAATACCGGCTCGGGCAGAGCCTTGGCCTTCGGTTTCGGAGCGGCCTTCGCCTTGGTGGCCTTGGTCTTGGTAGTAGTCATAGGCGTTCCTCCTTACCAGCCGTTCTTGGCGGCTATTTCTTTCTTCTTGTCAGAGAGGATGCAACCGAAATCCTTCTTCAGGATTCCAGCCCGTTGTGCGTCAGGGTCAATGTCCTGGGCCTCAGTGAGGTGTAGCTTGGCGTGATTGATTAGGCTGTTAGCGCGCTTAGTCTCGCCCATCGATATAAGTTCCTGGGCGTCGCTGAGAGTGCAAAAGGCTTCCCATATTTGGGCCATGATTTGTTCAGTTGGTGTCATGCTTCCTCCGGTTAGTTTGGGGCCTGGTTGCCCAGGCCCCGATTCGCTAGATACTCACGGTGGAGTAGGCTTTGGATACCTTGTCAGTCCACCATTTCGGCATCGATGCGGGAAGTAGCTTTCCAGCATCTGATTTAGCATCGTAGACGTAGACCCATTCCTTGCTGTTCCGCTTCGGGTTGATAGCGAGGAAGGCGTCTTCTAGTTTGGTCTTGAGCACGTCTCGGCTCAAAAGCACTTGGAGCATGCTGGGCTTCTTCATCAGAATCCAGTCCGCCTGGTCAATCAACTGAATGTCGACCTGGCGGGAAGACTGCGAGATGAAGATAAGCAAATGCCCTTTGTGCCGCGCTACGGCAAAGAGTTTCATCCAGTTGACGTTCTCTTCGGACATGGCGCGCCGTGCATTTGCGGAGAATGCGGCCTCGTCGACCACAACGATGTGGGGTTTATCGAGGTCACCCACTTCGCTAACGGTGGTAAGGTTGGTGCGCGCCCAGGACGGCAACGCCTTAACACCGGCTGGCGGGAGGTCAAAGACGGCCACTTTGCTCGGATAGCCCTTCAGCTTCCGAAAAGTGTCCGCCATCCACCAGCCAAGAGCGGTCTTGCCTTCACCGCGAAAACCGGTGAGCATGAGCACACCGCTTTTCACTAGGTGCTTCCAGGCAAGGCCGCGACGGCCCTTGTCCCGCGCCTTTTCGAACTCCGCTAGGCGGCGTTCTTTCTCCCCGCAAGTGGCTGTCTTCGTGGACGCCTTTCGCGTCTTCGTAGCTTTAGCCATTGGGTTTATGCTCCTTCCATAAAATAGGAAAAGAGCGGTTGTACCGCTCTTCCAAGTTCTGTCCTGACACTATGGCGTGTCCTGCCCCGCGTTTTTAAGTCGCCGGTCACCAGGCTTCAGGTCACCCAACCTCCGCGCCAGTGGCGCGTCCAGGGCCTTGATTGCGAGAGCCGCCCTGGTGGCTCCCTATTTCAATGCGCTAGTCCTATCCCATAAATGCCCTCGGGGGAACCTGTCCCCATAGTCATTATAGCATAATCTGTTGCCAAGTGCAACAAAGGGTTTTACGAGACAGTGTCAAAATAGCATGGATGGTTCGGTTCCGGTGTGTCTTCTTTGATGATGGTAGGCGGCAACTTGGACTCAGGGAATGTGAGATTGAATTTATTTATAAGAATGTCCCTGACTCTTTCTCGGTCTATCGAGTCTCCGTCTCCAAAGTGATTTAAGCCTTCATCGCTTTGCAGGTACTCATTTATTGCTTCAATTACTTGTTCTCTGGTTGCGCCTGTTTCGCCTAATTGATATATCCCTCCAGTGCCATAGAAGCGCAAGACGTAGTCAGCGAATTTGTTACACTCTTTCGCTTTTGGTTGTATGCCTATGGCCTTGGACAGCAAGGGGAAAGCGTCTTGGCAATCATCGAGGTTCTTAATGAGTCCCTTGGTTACTGCACCCTTTAGTTTGCGGATGGCCTTTGCTTCAATCTGGCGAATTCTTTCGCGAGTCACGCCAAATTCTCGGCCAGCTTCTTCCAGGGTCTTCGAAGTGGCAGTGGGAGTATAGTAGTGGCAGTGCTGGCAGTAGACGCCGGTGTCCAGGCCAAAGCGCGCTTTGATGACCAGGGCCTCCCGTTCGGTCAGGATGCTGTCTAATTCGGCTCTCAGGAAGCGTAGGGCTACTGGATGTGGGTGCCGGTCTGAATCGTTAATCATGCTCATCACCTTCTTCGTCGATTGGATTGGGCGCGTCGAATTGCTGGAGCCAGTTGTTATAGTCGGACTCGTTTTGCTCGGATTGCCGCCACTCTTCTTCGTACTGAGCCATCTCTTCTTCGTAGTTGAAATTGGGCGTCAGGAACAATCCGATAACGAAACCGAATAGCGTCTTGAATATGTCCATGTCTCGAAAGGGCGGTTCTTTTTCATCAGCGGTCATCATCTTGCCGTTCAGTTTTGTCCACACGTAAGAAGGGAGTTCGTAGGGCGAGATGCCAGCATCGGGGTGCCGTTTCAGATACTCTTCAGAGCCGATACCAATGGCCTCCATCAAATCTTCTAAACAGCCGCGAACGTAAACCCACTCAGCGGAGATTGCGGGGGCCAGGAAAGGGTCAACGCCCAGGTCGATGTAATACTGCGGGTCTTCTCTTTTTTTGACCTGGCCCAGGAGAGAGCCGGTGACTCGTAATCTCCAGTATCCTTGCTCTTCATCGTGGGTCAACTTCTCCAGAAATTGTTCAAGGTCTTCGGGGTCTTTGTAGGATTCGTCCATGCTTACCTCTAAAAAAAAATGATGCCCAGCCAGGAGGGTTAAAACTGGCTGGGCATCGGCGGGTTGGGGTGGGGCGTGATGCCCCTCGGTTTATTCGGCGGCACCGAAGACCTTGGCGTAGAGGTCTTCGGGTAATTGTCGCTTGTACTTTCGTACCAGCTTTTTAGCGGCCAAGGTCTGTCGCGGAGACAGGCTCTTCGACATACCTAACTGCTTGCCGAATCGGGTGTCGATTTTATTGAACCCCGCGTCATCCAGACTATGCGCGCCGTCGCAGAGTCCAGCGAGCATCTGAACCATGAGATGGACGGCCTCCATCTCTTCTTTGTCCATCGTGGACAGTTCCTTCTCGTCTGCCTCCTTTTTGGCCGTGGCCTTCTCTGCGGTCTTCTTGGCACCCAGGATGATTTCCATCAGGGAACTATCGTCCAGGGCGACGGTTGGGTCATCCAGGGCCGCATCTAGTATGGCTTGCTTCTCAACCAAAATCTGCGCCATCCTGGCATCCAAGGAACCGTCGACCACGATATGCTGGACTAGGACGCTATCCTTCTGCCCGATGCGGTGTAAGCGGTCTTCAGCCTGGGACATGTTGCCTGGCACCCAGTCCATTTCGGCGAACACCACGGTGCTGGCGGCGGTCAACGTGAGTCCTACGCCAGCGGCCAGTATGGAACCTACGAATACCCTGGTCTGCGGGTCGTTCTGGAAGGCTTGGACAGCGGCATCCTTGTTGCTGATGCTGTCCCTCCCGGTCAGGCGTACCGGGGTGTAGTCCGCCAGGGCCTCCATCAGGGTGTCGACCACGTCATGGTGGTGGGCCATCACAACGATTTTGTCGACCTCTTCCAGTAATCCCTTGACGTGCTCCGCGACATACGGGGCTTTTGCCAGGGCAGTGTCGTGGCGCAACTGGGACATTTCCGCGAATGCGGCCTGCACCGCGCTGTTAAGGGCACGGACGGCTTCCGCATACTCTGGAGTGTCTTCCTGGCCCTCCAGAGCGTCCAGGCGGCTCTGTGCGGCTTCTAGGGCGGCTTCCCACTCTTTGATTTTCGCGTTCTCGGACTTGATGACACTGGCAAGACCGTTCTCGGGCAGGGCGATGATTTGCCGTAGTTTGTCCGGTAGTTCCGTGAGAACGTCTTTCTTCAGGCGGCGAATCATAATTGACTCCCGCAGTTTGTTCTGGAGTTCGTCCAGATTGGACGCGCCGTCCAAGTCCCAACCGAATCGGTGTTTGTACGCGGCGCAGTAGCGTATCGCGTAAGGGAAGAACTTCGGGAACAGGCTGGGAGCCAGGAGGTTGAATATCGCAAACCCTTCTTTCGGGCGGTTAGGTATCGGAGTGCCCGTTAGGAACATCTTGCGTTTGATGCTATCCGCGATGGCTTTGACGGCCTTGTATCTCTTTGTTTTCTCGTTCTTGATGTAATGGGCCTCGTCCACTATGAGCAGGTCATAGTGGCGGCTAGTCAGGGCATCGACGTGCCGGGACAGGATATCAAAGTTGATGACCAAGATATCGGTATCCGGTAGGTCGTTGCTGATGGCGATACCAATCTCCATCGGGCGGGTCAACCAGGCGTTCAGTTCATTCTTCCAGTTGATTCGGAGAGACGCGGGGCAGACTACGAGAACCCGCTTGATTTCCGGTACAGCGTTCATCACGCCGATGGCTTGAATCGTCTTTCCGACGCCCATCTCATCACCGAACAAGGTGTTAAGGCGGGAGGTCGCGAATTGGATACCGGCTTTCTGAAAGCCGAAATATGTCTGCCCTTCCGGTGCCGGTATCTCCATATCAGCGTCGACGGCCCTGGACAGGGACGCCGTTTCCGCGATTGCCTCTACGGCGGAATCCAGAGACGCTTTGACCTCGGGAGATATATCGGCAGTGCCAACAAGGCGCAGGGCTTTCTTCGGGTCATCAGTCCACCAGACCTTGGCTTGTGGATTCCAGCGGAACCCAGCGGCCTTCGGGATACCCTTCTCTTCGAAGGTGCCCTTGAAGACGTATATGTCGTTGGATTTAATCAGTTCCATTGCATCTCCTTGGAGACTAGATTAGCAGTCAGCGTTGCTCTTGGCAACACCGCCAGTGAAGAATCCGCAGTCGATGAAAGCCAGTGCTGACTTCAACGCTTTCGGCAGGGTATCGACAGGCCCTTCGATTACCCAGTGGGAGTAGCTACCGTCTGAAGTCTTTCGGCTGAACACCGGGACGTAAAGGGGATTGCGAAGCGAGTATTTGTAGACCCAGACGCCGTTTCCGAAATTGACCTCTTCCTTCATCCGGTTTAGCCCACTATCCATTCTGTTTAATCCGCCATCGCCGACCAACACACGGTAGCTATTGTCCAGGGCGTCATAAGGGTTCTTGAGCAGGGGCAGGTTGTCCCAACATTCAACGTCACTAGGTACGTGAGCCGCGCTAGTGACATGCTTATATGTGTTCACGGTTTACACCTTTCCTTTACCGCGTTTGCGGATTTTAGTGATGTGGCGGCGCACTTCGGCGTCACTGGCGGTGCGCGTGTGGCTGGAACCAGGGCCAGCATGGCCGTACCGGCTCTTTGTGCGCTTTGCGGCGCGCCGGTCAGTCTTAGTCATTAGACCGCCTCCTTATTAAAAACTGCCTAAATAAGTTCCGTCTGTGTCATGGACGGCTATTTCTCCATACTTCCCATGCTCGATAATCTTGTATGACCAGCCGTCTTCATCGCCGTTGGTCAAGATTTCGACATACTCCAGGGCCTTATCCATTGAAAACAAGGTTTTTGGTTTTTCGCTTATGAGCATTTCATTCTCTTCGGCTACGTTGGCTCTATCAATCCCCCAGTATTCTTCCTGGGTCATTAGACCGCCTCCTTTGCAAATTTCTTAACGTCTTCTCCGTAAAAAAGCCCTTTAGCGATTGCTCTATCCAGAGCATCGCTATCTTCATATGCCACATATATTTGGTGTTCCCCACCGCCAGGTGGGAAGTCAAAATGTTTTCTGTTGGGGTTGCGGCGTTTTTGACCTAATGCCCACCTAAGCACATGAACATCAGACTTACGGTCATATGGGACTCCATATTTATCTAAACCGCGAACTAGAAAGTAGTAACTACCGATTTTGCCCTTGTATTCGCACTGCTCGCGGTATTCTTCCAAGGTGTAATCCTCTCTTGGGCCACCAGGGGTATCAACTTCTAAAACTGCATAGCCCTTACCGCGATGACTCCATACTCCATAACTCATTCTTTCCCTCCTTACTTCTTGACGGTTGTACTCAATTCCCAGGCGGCTTCATGCGCCCTATTCCAGCCCCAGGCTTTGGGTATGAACATCGCGCCCATGCTCCAGTTGCTGATGTATTTGATATCCCAACCTGGGATGTAGGCAGGCTTCATTGTGATGGTGATTTTCTTGCTCATGCCCCTCCCTATCTATTGCTGAATACGTGTCCGTTTTCAAAGTTGTAGCCACTCATTTCCATGTCGCGTCCGACACGCTCCCAGTCGATGAATCCCATCAGGTAGGAGTCATCTACCTCGCCCAGGTCTTGGTAATATTCTTCGGCAAAATCTGCCATCGTGGCATGCTCCCCACGGTATGCGTCTTCGAATGCTTGAACGTCTGTATCGTCTGTATCGTTCGCCCAGATTGCGTATGCTTCGCCGTGTTTTTCGATGCCTGCGGCCCACACTGAGACTTTGTCGAATGACTCCCATTCTCCTAGTCTCAGTCCGTAAAATCCCTCATAGTCATGGATTGCCCACTCTTCCGCGATGGGTTCCTTAGACGCCGCCAGCATTTTACTAACTTCGGTATGTATATCGTCGGCATCTAGCGTTGCGTCTATCCAGGCACCGTGTAGTCTGCCTGCGTTGTAATCTGCGAGTGATGCGACATAGATTCTGATTGCGTTTGTCATGCTTTCCCTCCGTCAGTTATCGGTAGACCGCCAGGCGTTCGCGCCGGTTCTCTGGCAGGCTACGGTGCTCTAACTTTTCTCGGGCTTCGGACTCGGACTTGGTACGGAGACTTCTTCGGCTGACTTCGGAAACGCCGAAGCCGTCGAGAGGCCGCACTATGTAACGCCGGTCTGGCCCCATTTCGGGGTCGCCGTCGACAACCTCCAGAATCTCCATTCGGGTGAACAACCCTCCGGTGGAGTGCTCCATGTAGACCTCGGTGCTCCCCACTTCGTAAGCCGTGTTGCGCTCTCTCTCGGCGCGCTCCCAGGCCCACTGGGCGTCCACTTCTTCGGAGTGAAGTTTGCGCTTGAGTTCGGCGAGGTGGTGCCGCGTGGTGCTTTCCACCAACTCGACGCGCTCTTCAGCGGTGAACTCGTACAGTCGAGTGGACGGCCCGACAACCACGGTGCCGACGTTGGATGTAGCACCTACCGACAAATAGCTGTCGATTTTCTCGTTCTTCAGGGCTTCGACCAGGGCGTGACCAACGTCCATCATGCCTTCATCGTTCGGGCCAACCCCGATGAATTTAATCCGCAATGCGCCAGCCGATTCACCGGTGCCTTTGCCGTTGTAGGAACCGATGTTGCTGGGCCAGGCGTGGTCTTCATTCTCAATCCAG
>NZER01000379.1 GCA_002690445.1 Candidatus Pacearchaeota archaeon | reverse complement strand
TGATACGAAGAAGTCCGTTGAGATAGCTGAAAGGTATGGTATCAAGGTAATCGGTATTGGGATTGAAGGTTGCACTGAGAAAGCACTTAACGAAATTTACCCTACTAGTTACTACTTTAATAATAATGATAATCTACATAAAGAGTTAACAAACCTAATTCTACAAGCACTAGGACAAAGAGAGAAAACAACTCTCGTTAAACGGAGGTGGGAAAGATGAATAAAGAATTACAAGATACGTTAAAGAACATCATGAAATCTACTAGTAAAGAGATCACTGAGTTAGAAAATGAGATTGAGAAGTTAGAAGAAGAAATAGAAGATAGACACTTACAAGTAGAGATTTTAAGATTATCAGCTGAAGGTAAGGACATTCCTGATAATCTTTGTTGTAAAATGAAGAAAAAACCACATTTACATTGGGAATTGAAATTGTAAATGTAACGGAACTATTATATTAATCTTTTTACAGTTCTCCCTTGAGTTCGGTAGGTTGTGTTTCGTCACTTTGCCACATTGTGCAACAGGATTTGTTCTCCCAGAAGACGTAACACTTCTTACCGAACTCTTTCCATTTCCAACAGCCATCACATATTTTTGTCATTTTCTGCTTTCCAAATTCTTTTTCTCATTTCTGAACTAGAATAACCATGTCCTCTGTCATGCATTAACACAGTTTCTATTGGGAGGAAATCACCACTAAATTTATTATCATGGTCACTACCAACAATTCTTGCATAATCAAGATGTTCTTCCTGATATGCGTGCAACTGTTCTTCAGTATCAAAAATAAACGCTTCATCAACATATTTACATGATGATACTAAATATAACCTTTCTTCTGGATTCAAAATTGGTTTATTTTTATGAGGTGCTAAATTTATTCCACTGTTAACCCCCACAATTAAGTAATCCACTTGGGTTTTAGCCCATTCTAACATTTTAACATGGCCTATATGAAATACATCAAACACTCCAAATACTACACCTTTTGGTATTTTCTCCTCTAACATTTCAATCACCCAATTTATCCCACATTTCGTAAACTTCTTTCTTCTGACAAGCTCTACATTTATCTCCCTTGTGTCCAATCAGTTCAAAGTAATCGTAAGTGGTGCGTAAAGTATTAATAGTCTTGAAATACTTCATGCACCAATTACAATATACATCTAACTGCCTCATTCTAATTCCAACATTTTGCGGACTTTCTTAGTAACATCAAGATTATCTTCTTTCATGCTACTCATTTTGTCCATGACAGCAAATGCCCCAGTAACTTTATGTTTATGACCTAACCTATCTAACACAATGTTTCTAACCATCTCTTTCTCTTTCTTAGTTTTACAATGTTGTATCCTTTTCAAAACTTCATCAATAAACCATAAAGTGTGTTGTTCTTCAGAAACTTCTTTTTTCCTAAACATTTAAACATCCTCCTAATATCCATAAGCCATATACTATTAACACAAAAAACAAAAATAAAAAATAAACAGTATTAAAGGCCAAATTCTCAACGTCCATCATCTCCACTATCATCATAGTTAACCCAAACCAGCAACAATTCCTGCTTAATTAACTCAAGTTCTGTTAAGATGTGAGCAATCTCGCCACGACCATCTATGTTCTTTAAATCCTTTATCGTAGCGATTGCATCACCTGCTCTTTCAATCACAATCCTCATTCTTTAGGTTCCTCTACTTCTTTTTTCTCTTTATGAGCTGCTGCACGTTCTGCTTTCCCTTTCTCGTAATCAGCTTCAGCAATAGGTTTAGCTTCAGATTCCTTAACAGAAAACAAATCTCTCACTTTGATGATTTCTTTCCGTTGACCATCTAACTGTGCTAAATTAGCGTTAAGTTGGTCAATTCTTCTGAGGTATTCCCCAGCATCAAATTCTTCAGTCATAGTTCTTGCAACTACAATCAATTTTCCTTCAACCGTAACGGTTGTTACATCACTTCTTAATTTCATTTCATTTCACCTTCTATGTTTTAATTTGTTTTAACGATAGTGGGTCACATCTTCTTAACCCTCTCTTCTACAGCTTCTTTACATTTGATATAAGTGTAACCTTTAACACCTACTCTTAATGTACCCCATGGTTTCCACCTTGGGTGCTTTTCTCCTATTTCGTTCCCTCCTGCCATTTGTTAC
Source organism: Candidatus Pacearchaeota archaeon (assembly GCA_002690445.1). The sequence goes on along the minus strand of NZER01000379.1, from coordinate 19,581 downwards.
CTCGTCTTTGTTTTTTTTATTCGTATCAGATGAGTTCTCCCATCAACGATAATTTCAATCAACCGATACTTATACAACTGATTAATTTGTGTGTTTAAGTTTGATTTACTCCCGTTAAAGTGGGAGATTAACATATCTATTGTCACCCATTGGTTTTTTTCCCTTAGGAACAAGATTATTTCATGTTGGCTTGCCATAGTAATAATCCATTAATTCATCATTGCCATATAATTCTTGTAAATCAACTCCTTTTAGTACATCTGGTGTTAATATACAAAAATGATAAACAAGTTCAGCACTTTGTTCCCTACCTCCTGTAAATAAAAATTGACATACATCAGCATTTTCTGATTCAAACTTTTTAACAAAATGAAATAATGCTTTTGATGATAGTTTCCCATACACAGCACCTTTCATAAACATTTGAACAGTCCCATCAACTAATATTACTACATATCCTTTCTTTTTCCTTACTCTGTTAATCTCATTCTGGAATCTCTTGCCTAAAATACATCCCTTTAAGTCCATAATAGACTTCCTCTCAATCACTACGCCAGTGTTTATCTCCTCTAAACAATAATCACCTTCTTTAAGAGTCACCTTTTTCCATGCCTTAAATTTATATGGAATCTTTTCACGAGAATCTATCAATACTGTTAATAAAGTATCAACTGGTTCTTCAAATTTATGTGGTTTTATTGGTGCTTGATGTGGGACTTCAGCAATTTCACATGCTTCTGAGAATGAATTAAAATGACTGTAGTAAGTTGAAGCTGCAACTCTCCCATCTGTAGCGATAGATTTTTGAGTTACTGCACCCCCGTACTTTAAATGAATCTCCTTTAAAATATTTAAAAGATAATCCTTTTCATATCTTTTCTTTCTCTTTGTATGCTTACTTGCACAATCTCTTGAACAAAATTTCAATTTTGAGTATCTATTATGACTATACTCTATTAGCTGTTCACAACTAACACAAAAGTTAGGGAAATATTTCTCCCAATAAGTTTTTGCATCTATGTTATGTGTCTTTAAATGGTGTAACACACTCTTAAAAGCCAACCCACAAATTACACACTCTTTTGTTGATTTATCTTTTATTGCGTAATGTCTTGACTTACATCTTGTAGTACAAAACACCTGAAAAGGTCTGTTTTTAAGTTCGAATCCTTCACCACAGTACTTACAATTCATACCATATTCACCTTAACGATCCCAGATTCTGATAACCTCACTAATCCTTCAATTTGTTCTTTCGTTAATCTACCAATAAATTCAACATTGAACATATCTTTAGTAGGTGCAGGTTCAATCCTCTCAATATTTAGTGAGATTTCCATTGAGTTCCCTCCTAAGTCTTTTCTTATCTTCTTTAAGCCAGATTTTAACTTTAGCTATGTACCTTTCATACTTGGCAATCCGTTTATGTAATTTGATCACCCTTCTATCTTTAACCCATGTTTCAAATGTCATTTTAATTTCCTCCAATTCTTCAACCTTTTCTTCTTCTTATTCCTCTGTTTTGGCATGAACCATTTACCGCAACTGTTACAAGAGAAAAGACCGCCATCTCTGACGGTCAGATTCTCATGTTTACAGTTCTTCAATGACATAAACAGTTTTCGGGCCATCTCCCGCTTTAACTATCTGTAACCTAACTTCAGGTTTGTTAGCTTCATCAGCTGCCTGTAAGATAGGTTTAAGTTGGTTAATAGCTTTGATAGCTGTCATTGTCCAACTCTTCGGTTCACCTTCAAACACAGTGTTATTCAATTCAATGCAGTCAAATTCTAATCCGAATTTCACAGTGCCGTCATCGTTCTTGAATTTATCCTGTAGTCGCCAGTTCTTTACGACTAACACGGATGTTCCCTTCTCTAACTTGACAAATGGACTTGCCAATTCTAATTCCTTCCAATCTATACTTCCCATTTTATTTTTCCTCCGTTATGTTTACACCGCACTGCGTACAGTTACGGTATCTCGCAATAATTTCATCACTACCAATCATTTCCTCAGTGATTGAAATTGTGTGAGTGTGTCTGCATATCTTCTTGTTAGAAGTAAGCACTTTCTTGGTGTTTGGGATAACTTTCTCCTCACCTTTCTCCAACTTCATTAACTGTTCCTTAAATGTGTCAATGTTCCATCGTTGTATTAGAATAGTTCTATCAGAATCTTTATATTCCCAAACAACTTCTTTAACAAAATCAACGTAACATCTATCTAAAAGCTCCTCTCTGGTCTCTTCCTTCAAATATTTCATTAAATTAAAGCTCATTTTAACCTCCGTTTCCTAAATCGTTCGTAAATTTTCGTCACATCCCGTTCGCAGCCCGTTCGAAAAATGGTTTTGTCGTCGTAGAAACGAAAAAAAACGTCATTTTTTGAAAATGGACATTCATCTACTAGTACTAGTTTTGCTACTAGTTGCCTATGTCCATCTGGGGAAAACACCCTTTTTGGTACGTTTTGTCGTGGTAGAAACACGTTTTTCGAACCCCCTGCGAACGGGGTTCGAACGGGGTTCGAACGGCTGCGAGGGTGTTCGAGGGTTAGACACCTATTTTTCAATAGCATTTAACACCTCCTTAATGTCATTTTCTTGGTTTTCTGCCTTCTTTCTACAAAATTCAGCAACATCCCCTAAGTAATCTGGACTTACTCCTGTTTTCTCATAAATTGCGTTATATCCTTTCCTATGTTCAGTATTTTCAAAGAATCCAGCACTTTCAAGTACACCCATAACTCTCCTTGCTGTATGTATGCTAACACCACACCATCTAACTACATCTTCGTTCTGGAATACTGGCTGGTGAGTAGAACAAGCAACAATTGCTTCATAATACTTTAAATCCCTCTCACCTATCCCTTGAGATGAAGCATTTAACGTATCACCTGCATACATGAAAGCATACATGGCATCTCTCCAATCAGCGATAAGAATATCTCCTGCCCAAGTTCTATTTCTTTGATGAAAATAAGCTGATGCTTTAATCAAACTAGCCATTTTCTTAACATCACGCCTACCTCTAACAGTCTTAGATGGTGTAAAATGGTTAAGTTCTTCACCAAAAGGGAATATAACTTCACTTGGTTTCCTTAATATCTTTAAACTCTGTGTAATCATGTCAACATTTATTTCTTTCTTGTTACGTTTCGGGATACTGAACTGTTTCCAAGTATCTTTAATGATAGCTTTAGTGTGTAACCTTGTTTGGTCAGTGTTAAGAATCCATGCTCTAGATTGAAATTGAGCACCATCTTCAAAATTATCAGCGTTACATGTAACAAACAATACATTCTTAAAAAATATAGTTTTGGCTTGACTACCCCATCTTTTCATACCACCATCTTTCTGTTCAACAGACTCTAACAAAGTCAATTTCCCTTCACTGATAGCTACTCTTAGTTGTTCAATGACATCCCCTGCACCTTGCAGTTCTTCAATAATTACTATCTTGTTAGCCCATTCGTCAGCTAATTCACCGAGATGGTTCAAACTTGACTTAGTAAACCTTGAATAAGAATAATATCCTTCACCTTCAGGGCCAAACAAAGAAGCAACAGCTTTCATAATGTGAGATTTCCCGCTTGACGCTTCTCCATCAAGTAAAACAAACCATTCCGGATCAAACTCTTTAGTGAGATATAACAGAAATAAAGTCATTTTAAGTTTATCTTCACCAACAATCAATTCATTTAACGCTTCCTTAATTATTGTTAAAGGTTCATCTGTATTGAACAGTGCAAGTTCTTTCTCATACTTCTTCTTATAATATGGGCAGAGAGATTTGTCACACATTCCAATCTGTTGAGGGAAAGAACAAGTCCAGTAAGGTTCAGGTTGTGCATAAATCCAATCAACCCACCTTTCAGCTTCATCAAATGTATATTCTTCAGGAACTTGGGTACAATTATCTACATATTGTTGGATAACACCTTTACATTCATTTTTAGAAAGTTTATCCATCCTTGCAGCTATCGCAATGATTTTAGCTCCCTGATTCCTTTTTCCTTCAGATTGTCCTTCTAACAGCATCTGAATACAAGGATTAGAGAGGTACTTCCCATCATATTTAATGGTTTTAAGTTGGTTCCTTCGTTTCTCAGGAGTATTTTTAAGGTACTTTAACGCCCTCTCAACAACAAATTCAGGTGATAATTTATACTTCTTAATTTTTGTTGGGTACTCTAAATCATCATAATGGGTAGGTTTTCTAGGTTTCCCAGTAGGTAATTCTTCATAATATGTTTTCCAAGCTGTAGTTAACACACCTTCCTTTTGTTTAATGTTAGCTCCACCTGCACAACGTATCAAAGTAGCTTTCCCTGTTAAATCGTTCCATTTTAATTTAGCTAAATCTACAATTTTCCCATGTCCAATCAAATCTGTTGATAATCCTGATTGTTCAAGGATGTAACGAGTAAAAGCTAACCTAATATCTCCTTGAATGTTCCACCCTTGAGAATAAGCTTCTTTGATAACTTTCAATTGGTCTTCGTTATAATTTAAATTTAGAAATTCAAGGAAGAAATGTATATGGATAGATTTGTTCCCACTCCAGAACACATAACAAGGTATATCTTCATTCTTACAGAAATCTAAGATTGGTTTAGCTACTTTATAATTTAACGCATAACTGTTAGCGTCTAACTCAATAACAGGTTCGTTAGGCCCAATTGTCCTGTGATCTAACGGAGGAACAGCTTTATAATAAGAAGCAATTAAATATCTTTTCCCGGGAACCCACTCTTTGCCTTTTTTCCAATTCCTAGTAACATAAATCGGTTCATCTATAACCTTATCCAGCTGTTCAAAGTACCTTTTCTGTTTATCTATCCCTGTCATTCAAGTCACATCTAGGTGAATAAGTGGAAAGAGAGGAAAAGAGGCTATCAAACCCCCACTAACCACTTACTCATTCCCTTTTTTCAAATACAAATCAATCATGCCACGTAAAATCTTAGAACGATTGAAACCCTGGGCCTCAGTGGTTTCTTTAAACATCTCCCACATCTCTCTGTTCACCAAGAAATTAACTAAACACATATCCTCTTTGATTTTCATAAAAACTAGGAAAACTAAGTTATATTTAAATATACCGATTCCCACTTTCCAGTGAAATTCTGTTTAGGTCATATATGACAAATGCGACAGCCACAGTAAACACAAAAAGGAGTTGTCCCCTTAAGAATTCGAATCTCTTGTTTAAATTGGCATGCCTTACAAATTATCATCTTTAATTCTACAGGCATACACTGTTAATTTTCCAGAAGTTAGTTTGAAAGATTTATCAAAGTAGGGACAAGCTGCGTATTGTTCAGTTAATGCACAGTACGCTCCTGATTTAAGAGCTAAAACGTACTTCCCATCCTGTTCAATGCAACTTTCCACTACTTTTGATAAGTCCTTTTCTTTCATTTCCTATGTCTTAGATAGTTCTCTAACGCAACTAAAGCTGGTGCTAATGCTAAGTAATAATGGTTCTCACCATAAGTTGCTGCTAAACCAGCTAACACAACGTAAACTGCATTCTTCCCAAACTTCCATGCTGTTTTCTTCCAACAGTATTTACTTTTTTTCTTTGCCATTTTTTAACGCTCCTAATACTATTCTTCCTAAATATACTGTTAACGATAACATAATTACTGTTACAACCAGTCCAAATATACTTAAGAGTAAACCTCCAACTAACATTTCAGGATTCTGTGACCAATATAACTTCTTGATTACCCAGAAAGTTGCTGCTCCACTTAACGCTAACAGGACACAAATAACAAACAGACTTGTCATCCCTGCTAGAAATTCTTCATAAAGTTTCTTCCCCTTCATTTTTTCTTCTCCTCCTTCCCATTATATTTTCCTTTATCTAGGTCGTAAACTAGATAATAATCATATAATTTCCTTTGGATCCATGTCTTCACCCACTTTAACATTTTATACATATACTTTTTCAATTTAACCACACATTAAATACAACCCATATACTATTCCTATGAAACATATAAAATAAATTAACATAGCTAACAAAAATCTATACATACAAATCCTCCCACTGTCCCGTGTCTTTAAATCGTTGAATCATACAACTAAGTTCAATATTTCTATCAGATAATATCTTGTTAGTTGTAAGTAATTCTTTCAGGTACTCTTCAAAACCAGCCATATCTTCCTGCATGTTCTTTTTGGAATTGATACAAATTGAATAAGAAGCACTAAGGTAATCATACATCTTGATTTTCCTTAGCCAACTCTTAATCAGTTTTATCATTTGAAATGTTTTTTAACATCAAAATCTCTTTCTAATGTTGTTAAATCTTTAGTTCGTTTTATTTTTTTACCAGCAAACTTCTCATTTAAAGAGGTTAAATCAACTTCTGGTAATTTATGATTCTCTCTTTCGTATTGTTGCGCTAACAAATTTGCCGCTTGAACAATACCGTAATTATCACATTTGTTTTCTCTTAAAGGCATACACATTTCTCTATCTTCAACATTAACAAATAAAACTACTCCTTCACTGGTTTGTTTTAATTCTTTAATTTGTATTTTCATTTTATTTTCATTATGAACACTACATGTGCATAACTTGGTAATGTCCCTGATGATGATGTTAAAGTACCATTAGTCCATGTTACTTTACCTGTACCTGTTTGTGTTGTATTACCACTGTCAGTCCAATTCTGAGTATGTGTGTGTGATTCTGTACCTGCAAAACTGTTATCAGTTCCATCATCTGAAGTTGTATGTCCTCTAAGGAATCTTTGAGTTCCAACCGAACCATTTAAGTCGGGAGCTTGACCACCATTCAGAGGACTTTCAGCGTCTGAAATAGCAGTACCATCACATAACTTCCAGAATGCAGTTAAAGGGTTAGCTATCATATTGGCGTGGTCTTGCAACCATGGTTTGATAGTCCCTACAACATCTCTATCATCTTGAACAATATCAAGAAATAAAGAACCAGTTCCTAATGCAATCCCTAATTTAACACCGCTTGCAGTTGTTGTGAATTCCCCTGCAGTTGCGCTTAAATAGTATGTTTCTTTATCTGTGAAAGCGGCAGCTTCAAAATATTCACCTCTTACTTGGATTGTGACATCATTACCATCAGTAGCTGTTGTAACTGCAATACCATTGGCTCTACATTTATCTTGAACATTAGCATCACTTAGCCAAGCTTCACCTTCATTAGCGTGACCACTACCATAAATAAATACAACATCACCTATTGCGATAGTCTCACCAGCTTCAACTGTAATAAAATTACCTGTTTGCCCATTAACTTCTGTACCATAAAGCACATCACCATCAACCTTTGGAAATTCATTTTCATCTGCCATTTTATTTAATCCTCATTATCCAACACACAGTGAATGATACTGGTCGTGACTCTGATCCACCCGTTGAATCTACATTTCTGTTAGTTGGTGGCCAACCGAACTCACTTCCAGCACCCATCGATTCTCTACTTCCTGATGCACCATACTGGTTGTTGTGAATGTGTGCTTTAATTTGTGACCCTTCAGTCTGTCCTGTAGCTCCACCTTCAACTTGACCCCTTAGGAATCTACCATGAGTTTCTTCAACTGCTGTATGCAAGTTAGGTAACGTCATCCCATTAATTGGACTATCTGCATCAGAGATAGTTTGTCCGTTACATTCTAACCAATTATCAGGTAATTCAGGTACTGCATAAATTGCATAATTTACACCAGTTGCACCATTGAATGTATCTATATTAGTAGTATTTGCATTAACATCATTCGCTAAAGTTAGTGTGTTTCCATCAACAACTGTCTCAACAATTGCAAACTCGTTATCATCTTCATTGTGAACAATCATCCCTGCAGTTATCCCATCATTAACATAATCTGCAGCTGAATCTATCAGTTGTGTTGCTGATTGAGTTGTATTTTGGTTAGTGTCCCCACCGGGAGTTTTCTCATAAGCTGTTTTATGCCAAGCAACAATACTTCCAATAGGTACTATACCAAACTCTACAGGTACACCTAATGCACTTGCTCCATTAACTAAATCATTAAAGTTTGCATTAACTTCATCTGCATCAGCTAATGTCCCATTTGTAAATTGATTACTTGCCACATCTGTACTTGGAAATGCCATTTTATTTTATATTCCTCCTTTTTCTATGTACTATATATTATTTTTACCTCTGTTAATGTAGCTGTCCCTGTGCATGTTGCTCTCCATTCAATCCCCACATTACTAGGGTTAGCCGCTATCAAAGTAGTATTATTAGTGATTGATTCCCAGTTAGAACCGTCAAACCTTAATTCAAATGCAAGGTTCCCTACATCTGTCCCTGTCGCTATCAATGTAGCTTGAGTATAAGTTTCACTATTTAATGCAAAAATTTCTGAAACTGCAACTTCCGCATTAGTGAAATCACATTCCCCTGCAGTCCCTGCCCAATCAGCAGTAGTAGCTGCATCTTTAAATGTAGTATTGTTAAATCTTTCAATGTAAGTATTTGAAGGGTTAACTCTCCTTGCTAACACGTATGAAGAAGCTGATGAACCTAATCCAGTCGTACCTAGAATACCTGCCACTGAATGACCAAGAACGAAAGAAGTAGTAGCTGAATTTCCCCACTTATATTCGTTCCAATTCCCAAAATCAACATTCCCCCAAATTAAAGTATCTCCAGCTATGGATCTAGTATCTATATCCATAGTTATCTCATACACTTGAACTTGTTCCTGTCTTGTTCTTAAATATGTACTTATTTTTGGTTTATCACCTAACTGAGGTTTAATGTTATCTTTATCTACAATAGCTTTCGCAAGAATCCTACCTATCCTACGTCCCATTTAGTTAACAAGCCTCACTCTTATTTTATACCTTACCTCAATTGAACTGGTTTTCGCAACAGTTGCGTGAGTTGCCCTAGTGAACATATCTCCTGCTGCCGCTGCATTAAATAAACCAACTTCTTTCAAACTCTGACTGTTTTGTTCAGTTGAAAGTAACGTCCAAGTATATTCAACTTGTTTATCTGAAGTTGAATCAGTATCTATTGTATCTGTTGTTAATTCATTAGCTAAAGCTGTATCAGCTTTAGTTTCAGCCGTGTTATCATCACCTACACCAAAATGTGTTGGTGCAGTTGCTGCATCTCCAGCTAACCAATCCCTTATTTCATTTGCACCTACGTCTGTAAATACCATTATAATGCTGCCTCCTCATCTTGTCTAAATCTAAGTGTGGTGAACCACCCTTTCCTATCATAATCATGTTGAATTTCAACCAATCTCAAATCTTTAGTATCTGCACCGTCCCAACCAATTGAAGGGATAGATATTGTATGTAAATCTCCTTTACTGAATGATGAACTACCTTTAACAGTCATGAAAACTTTCCAAGAAGCAACACCTAAAATATCTAACAATGCACTACCTTCACTTTCTGCCCTTGCTTTACATTCCTTAACAATAGCTTCATTGTAATCAGCGTTACTTGTCGTTACGATAGATAACTTTGCATCAGCTTCAGAAGTTCCACCGTTACCATCATCACCGTTAGGTGCATACCATGTCCCACCAACAGTATAAGCCTTCCTTGCTTGGAAATCCATTGTATAATTATAACTTGAAGGGAATGGCCAACTTGAATCCGTGAAACTTCCATCGTTAGCGTCTCTTTCATTTTTCATTACTAAATCAGCAAGATAAGTTCTATCTAAGAATTTCCCACTTAGACCATGTTCAGCTATACTTGCATCATTACTTGCGAAAGTTAATATTCCATAATTTAACGGGCCAGTCCCACAATGCACAATGAAAAAATTAATTACACCATCAACATCTTTAACTATCTTAGCGTTAAGGAAATCTGTACCTTCACTTAACGTACTAACAACAGAAGTAGTTTTAGCTAACCAATAAAATTTGTTAGTTGAATCAACATAGAAAACATAATTCCCATCGTTAGTTATTTCAAAAGAACTCATTTTCTGAATTTGAGTGTAAGCATTATCAAACCAACTTGCAAATCTGTTGATTTTATCAAATTCAGTTTCACTTGTACCTGCTTGTTGAGTGGCTAAATTACCTTGTTGCCTTTGTATCGTTAAGTTAGCTGCTGAAGATGCCGCATTATCTTGGTCAACATAACTTCCCCATTGACCAGTCCCATCATCAGCTACCCATGTATCTGTTATTTCAAAAGTGTTAGTAGTTACGTTAGATGTTGTAAACTGCCCATTATAATTAGTTGTACCTGTAATATCAACTGTTGCACTGTTAGGTAACCCGTGAGCTGCTGAAGTTACAGTTACTTGTCCACCACCTGCATCAGCGAACGCAGTAATGTCTCCTTCATCATAGAATACGTAATCAATTTTATTGTTAACACCAGCAGTTTCATTAAACTCGTTAACTTCAGCCAGAATTGCAGCAACTACTTGAGGTGGTTTCTTTGCCTCAACGTTCAAATTAAAAATAGCTTTCAGTAAAGATTTAGTTCTGTTCATTCCTTTAATTTTAACAAACCTTCCATCAGGTGTAACTTTATAACTTAACTCGTTAATCATACCATCCATTACAGTAACAAACCCTGCACCATCTCTATCAAATTTAATCTGAATCAAATCTTCATTCTGGTAATCGTTAGTTAAATCACCAAACCCGTCACCACCAGAATCAGTGTTAAGAACAGTAAATTCAAAAGTATCTTGTTTAACTGTTTTCCCTGTACTTAACGCTTCATCTTCTTTAATTTGAATCAAATCAGTGATGTCTGTACCTACAGCTTCCCAAGCTGGAGCTTCACCTGTAACTGAAGTTTTCTTGAACCAAGTTACTTTAAATTGAGTATAGCTCATAACGTTTCCACCATAGTTATTTGATAATCCATTCTACCTTCATTATGGTCATTCATTTTTGACCTAGAGAGTGACATATCTTTAAGTTGAACTTGCGTTGTATCTGCTGCAGAAAATAATACTGTCTCTTGGATATAAACTGCGTTAGTTTTCTCTGTTAGGAAAGATTTTAACAAAGCTAAAGTAATACTGTTAGTGGGTGCATTATTCGTATCAATCACACCCCTTATAACAATAACTGGGTTAGTCCACCCAATGAAATCAACTTCAACTTGAGCGTCAGTAGCTGCAAATTTTGAAGGAACGTCAGGGACGTTAATGAAATTACTCCATTTGTAAGTTATATCCACTCCTTGTAAATTAACAGCTGTACCTCCATTAATTCCTGAACTTTTTAAATTTACATCTGCCATTATTCCTCCTCCACACTTGCCACTACTGTTTTAATTTCCCTTGCGAAATCTTCAGCGAAAGTTACTGCATCTTGTCCAGTTTGAGTTGCATCTGGAGCTACAATATTAACACCACCATTTATGGTTACGTTAGTTTGTTTCCCAGCAGCTTTATCTATCACTGCTAAATTTGATGCTGCATCTGTACCTCCAGTGATTCCCAAACTACTTTCTAAATCTTTCTTCAAGTTATTAAACCCAGGCATAAATATCTCTTTAAATTTGTTAGCGATAGTATCATCTTTAACTTCAGCTGCAAGTTCTCTCCTTCTATCAAACAATGCTTTCTGTTGTTGTAAGATAGTCATCCTGTGAGCTCTCAACTGTTTCCCTCTAATCAAATCTATTTTCCCAATTTTCTTACTTTTAGGTAAAATACTGTTAAGAGCAGATATTGCCGCATTAACGAAATCAGTGACACTTTGGGACATCTTAAACAGAGTATCTGTAAAATCTAGTTCCATCTGGTGTGCCCAAATTAAGAAACTTATCCCAATTATTTTCCACCCGTTAATTATCCTTTTCCTAAATATTAAGAAGAAACCTAACATAAGGACAATAGCTGCAAATAAAGCTATTGGCCAAGATGCAAACATTATTGCTACACCTAACACAATTAAACTAAATGCAGCTAATACACCACCCACTTTAGTTACTGCATCTACTGTATCGTTCTGGAATGCAATAGCTCCTGCACCAATACCTATGAATACTGCCGCTGCACCTAATATAACTGGACTTGAAAGTACAAATATTAGTGCTTTAATACCTAACACTAACGATCCAATAACAAATAATGCTACTCCAATAGCTATACCCCACCCTATAATCTTGGCTGTTAATTTTGGATTAGCGTTAATCCATTCAGCAATCCGAGATATTACATCAATAATTGCTGGTATTAAAGGTAACAAAGCAGTAGCTATAGCGTTCCCTATTGAGAATTTAAGGAATGTCCATCCTGCTTCTAACCTTGCAAGACCTCTCACTTGGGCACTTTGAGCTCCCATAATATCTTTAAATGTTTTAAGTCCTGTTTTAGCTATACTTGAAAATACTCTAAAAATTAACATACCAAAGAATAGTAAAGATAATGCCCATCCAGAAAATGTTCTTGACCACGCATTAATGGAACGCCTGAGGAAAACAAACGAAGAAGCTAATTTTGTAACTGACCTTGCTTGAACATCAATAACTCTTGAACCTAACAAACCTGTCGCTGGGATTGGTCTCGCCATCTGACCTCTTATCATTTTCAATAGAATCCATAATCTAAGTAAACTTCTAGTGAATCCTTTAATTTCACCAATTACTTTAGGTACTCCCCTACTTCCAAAATTGACAATTAAGTTTTGTTCTACCATTATTTACCTCTTCTTCTTCATTTCTGCTTTCTCTTTCCTAGCTATTTTCATTAACTCATCCAAGATAACAATATATGAAGGGACAGGCATTTCCATTACATCTGTGTAAGACCATTTCATTTCTCTCATAACAGCAACAATTGTCCCTGTTAATTGATTCTTCCCACCTGTCCTATCCTTTAATCTGTTTATTCTTTGGCTGAGCTGCATTTTCCAATCCGTTCACTTTCATGATTGCATCTGAAAATGCTTGAAAATGTCTTAAAGATATGTTATCTATTTCTTCATCAGTTGCATCAGGGACACAATCTAATATAGTTTTCTTGATTAATTTCTTTAAACCTTCAGCTTGTTTATGGATATTTTCACTCCCAATATCCATTAACAAATCAAGTTGTTTCATTTTCAACGGTTTAATTGTAAAAGACTCACCTTCTACAACAATATCTACGGGTTTCCCCACTAATCTACTCAATCTACTCATCTTTCATTCCTCCTTTCCCCATTGTAATGGGTTTCTTTTTCTTTGGTTCATCAAGCTTCTGCTTAATGTTTTCAATCTCATCTTTTAATTCTAAGTACTGCTCATATAAAACTACTTCTTTTACGTTAGCTTCTCTGGAATCAAGTAACAGTTTTAATCCAAACGCATAATTATCGTTAGTTTCCTTCTTACAGAACGTACTGAACGCTTTAAATACGTTCAATGGACATTTAGTTATTGAAAAATTTATGGTTGTAATGTCATCAATCCTATCTTTCAATTCAGATAGTTTCTTTCCTTCAGCTTTCATTTTGTAGCCTCCACACCAAACAATTTCCTACCATCAACACCGTTACCTTTAGCTATCCTACATATTTTGAAATCTGTTAATCCAGCATCAGATAACGCTTTCTCTAAATCATAGAATTTAAAATATCTTAGATGTTGGTCACAATCATAATTATCTCCTACAGGAGTTGTGAAAAATAATTGGCCACCTTTCTTACATACCCTTACTACTTCTTTCATGAACTTTCCTAAGTCAGGGACATGTTCAATGATCTCTAACGCAGTAACACAATCAAAACTTTCATCAGGGAACTCTAATGGATCATTCATCTGTACCAATTTAAATTCAGCTTCAGGGACATTCTTCTTAGCTTCCTCAATAGCTCTTGAGCTTATATCAATTCCTGTTACTTTATATCCAACCTCTGTTAAGTGACAAGCTAAGAAACCGTTATGGCATCCTACGTCTAGAGCTGCCCCTACACCTTTAGCTTTCTTCTTCACCCACTTAAATCTGTAAGGGTTACGTTTCATCAATTCTTCGAAAGTCATCACTTTTTGTAATACCATATGACCTTTATCATATTCGTTAGCCCAATCTTGGTTAGACCATTCTTTCACTAACTCATTTATTTGTTCTTTTGTTCTTCCTATCATTTCATCCACCACACACATCCGTAAACTGAGAAAGTTATTTCTTTATCGTAAGCGTAATTCATCACTGCTGAATATACACCTTTCCTTTCCCAATCATCTCCAATTAATAATGCTTCAGGGAACAGTTCCCTAGATAAAGAGATGTCAGCTAACACATCTTCATACTCATGAGAAGCATCAATGTAAATTATATCTGGTTTTATACCAGCTTGACTACATTTCATTAAACCCACCACAGTCTTCATTCTGAGAGGAATTATTTTATCCTTCCTTGACCAGCAGTTCTTTAAGAAAGTCTCGTACAGTTTAGGTAAACGGCCTTTAATGGATTCATACTTTGAAGTATGATGTTCAGGGCCACCTTCCCAATGGTCAATAGCATAAACTTTCTTACACCTATCGGCGATGAAGCGAGTTGATTTACCTAGCCAAGAACCTAACTCAATCACCACGTGGTGAGGTTCTAACTTCTCAGCTAAGATTTTCTCATTATGTTTCCTGAACCAACCGTGACTATCTTCAGGCACGTCAGGACATTCTTCTGGCCATTTATCCATGATGAATCACCTTATGGTCTTCTTTTGATACTATTAAAAAATTATCAACACTATATGGTTCCAGATGATGATACTCATGACCTTCAGGGGCAGGGCCGTATTTGTATCTAGTTTTTGCCCTTACTTTATGTTTCTCCATTACTTCTGGAATTTTCCTTCTTAAACGTTGTCTGTTTGCTTCCCTCTCTCTGTTCTCTTTTTGGTAACGCCTACAAGAAAGCCTTTGTTTTTCCATATACTCTGAGTCTTTTTTGTAAACTGAATGGTATCTCTTTTTGTTTTGTTTAACCATTCTCTCAATTTCTTCTCTAGTTTTAACCCGTGTTCTAGTTCTCTGTTTCTCTTTACAAGCCCTATTACAAAACTTTTTGAGTGACCAATTATAATCTGTTGAATCTAATTTTAAAATAGTTTGACCACAACATTGACAGTATTTTTGATTAACCATTTTATCCATGCTTGGCGTACCAAGTATGTCCTCCTCTTTCAACAGCAATCTTTAACGCATCAAGGAATCTTTTCCTACTATTCTCATAGTTAAAATACTCCACTTTCTCATACGCCCTGTCAAGAATCCCTTTCAATTTCTCAGGTTGGTTGAAAACAATATCAAAACAATCCATAGTTGCATTGAAGTCGTATGGGTCACAAGTTAATTCTGGGAACAGCATATTATAACTGAACACTCTGTTGCTACCTACGACTGGCCTTCCCCAACAAGCTAGTTCTACTCCGTTCCTCCCGTAAGTATGACATGGATTCGGATCATATACACATCTCTCTCCTTGTATGTACTCAGCGAAGTCTGGGAAATCTAAACCACCAACAGTTTCATCCCACATTAATTTTCTCCCTGCACTCATTTGGTCTTTGTCTGGTTTGTATGCAAATATCCTTGCCATCTTAACACCAAATTTCTCTTTAACTCTTTCAAGAGTTCTGTGAGGTAAGTAAGTATCTCCTGACCACCAATGGAAAATAAACCCTACTGAATCATTCTCCATATCAGAACCTAACTTTTTTAACATAGAAGTATTGGTGGGATGAGGAATTACAAACACACCATTAAGCATGTTAGACACCTGATGTGGTTCGGTACCGAAAACCATATCCCCCTGTCTCTGAACATGGTCGTAATGGTATGGGTCTAGACCCCAGTCCCCCCAACACTCACAAACATAATCATTATTTATAACCAATTTGGTTTTTGTGTTACCTGTCTTAGTTAATTGATCTCTTAACATAAGAATCATTGGCATATCTGCTGGACTCATGTTACATTGAATAACATCATACTCATGCAATTTATCTTTGATACTCCAGTACGTGTTAATTTCTCCCTTAAACGCAAAAATCCAATTATACATCCCACTCCGTGCAGGTTGCTCCTCAAGGCAATCCTTAATATGTTCAGGTATGCTCCTTGCTCCCAACACATGGGTAAACTTTATATTTTCATAATCCATCTCTATTCATCTCCTTTTCCTTCTTTCAATTCAAACAATAAAAAAATAAAAAAATATAGGCAGATGCCTATGTTGAGTAAGCTCCTGTCCATGACCTAGTTGTTGTTACTGACCAAGTTAATGAACCTCTAGCTAACGTTTTCAATCCTTTCCCTGCAGATGTTGTCATACTAGCTAACTTTGCATCTGAAGCTGTGGTACTTACACCTAATCCTTCCTCAACAATCATGTTAGGATTTCCGCCGTCATCTGTAGCTGAGAATTCAAAACTTAATGTTCCTTTCATGTACTCATCAGCTGCGAACTCTTTATCAAACGTGATAGCTTTACAATCAACGAAAATCATCCTGTAAACACTTACTGCTGTGTCTGGGACAACTATTGAACCTGTAGCTAACTGACTAGATGCTGTCTGGAACCACATAATAATTCTCCATTGACTCGGTGTTTCAGCTGACGTTGACGGTTTCCCTGCCATTGATCCAAGAGCTGGTGTTCCAGTCCCTGAACCTAAATGCACAAAGTCAAAGTCTGAATCGTTAACCATTACTTCAAAACTTACAGTGAACTTCTCTCTAGGTTTTTGGAAATTGAAAGTCTTATTCCCGAATGCGTAAACTTCATCTGTTGACGAGGCTCCACCACTCAAGTTCCAACTTAACACTCTCCCTTCTACGTTTGTTACGGTCGCTTGACCGCTTTCTTCCATGGTGATGATTACATCTTCACCTTCAAAATGGTCTGGTAATGCCATATTATTTTCCTCCTATATATTTTTTTCAATTCAATCAAACAATCTTCAACTTTGAAAATGCCATGTCAGCATGTTTCTTTACAATTTCTTCTCTATATGAACGTTTAAACTCATCTTGAGCTCTCTGGAAAAACCTTTTTGGTTTAGCTCCCGGATGCCAGAATAACCAAGGGTGGTCTTTCTTAACACGTTTATTGAACGCTTTAATCTGCCAATGCGGTGAAGTACCAAACTCTACCATACTTGCCAGATTAGGTTCAACTTTATTTGGTCTAAATGCAACTCTATGCCCATTTGATGTTGCACGTAGAAATATATCTCTCTGTAACGAAGGAGTATTGTGACCACTCCGTTGAGTAGAAGTCCTCTTTGCTAAATTAGATTTAACTAACCTATGGAGAACTTGGGCAGATTCTAACGTAATTTGAGTAGGTAACTTATTAACAAACCTTTCAGCATTCCTAAATAACTTGACTGATTTTCCTATGTTAATTATATCTATAGTAAGTACCATTATTGTTCCGTATAAAAGAATTTCACAGCAAAAGTAAACCTATGAATTTTCTTATTACCTTCCTCCCAACTATCGTATGCACCATCTTGAATTTGCATCCTTTTCAAACCATCAGTCCCAAAAGCATCTCTCCCTGCAAGTAACTTTGATACTACTTCATCTTTCACTACTTTTAAATTCTGATTTGAAGTGTGATAAACATCAAAATTAATTGTAACTTCTGATTGAACAAATGAACCTGTCACGTTAAGTTTCATCACACTAACTAAAGGTGTTTCCATTATAACAAGAGGGTACCCTTTACTCTTAACGAGGGTTGAATTAACAGAACTAAATATATTATTCGTTGTTATAGGGTTAGTTGTTTGGATGTATGTATAAATTGTATCCCATACATCAGTACTGAGAGTATTTTTACTTATTGCCATAGGTGTATCCCCTGTCTAACATGGTGTGTCCCATGTGACATATATGACATTTATGCCATTCTACCACGTATCTGTATAATCCATACGTGTTACTTTTACTATTTGTACTACCAATGTATCTTGGGTTCGTACAGGATTAATTGATATAACCCTAAATTCTACACTGTTAACAGTTAATCTATCATTAACAGCTATTGTTACATCATCACGGATGATTTTATCATCTTCCCCGATTGATTCTATACCTTGTGTAGCTTGAACAAGTTCTTCCTGAAGATTATCTCCATCCACTACTACAATAGATGTAGCTGAACCCCAACTACTAACAGAAACATCCCCTTCATCATTTTCTGTCTTAGTTGCAGTGGAATATGTATAAAGGGAAGCTGTGTTTCCAAACGTTGTAATTAAGTTCCTAGCTGCTCCTCTGAGTGATGTAGCTAACGTCATTATTGTTCGCTATCTTTCAACAGGATGGTAAGACCATCAAGGGAAACTCCCTGAATAACTGCCGCTTTCTTAGCTTCCTCCATGAAATAGTTACGCATACTGCGAAGGTCTTTAGCACCAACGGAAAGGGTTCCTATCGTTTTGTTAACTGGATCTATCCCACCCATAACTTGGTTAACAACCATAGCATCAGTTAAAGGTCTAATGATAGTATCGTCAGATTCACTTAAAGCTGTACCCCACGCTGCTGCTCGAGCTATGATTGAAGTTACAGCCGTGGTACCGCCGTCAACACTATCGTATGCCTCACCTAAATCAGCAGACACCTGGGCGAGAGTTACGGCCACTTTCTAAACAACCCTCCCGTCGCATTTTGTACTGCTAAATTTAATCTCTTATGAAATCCTGAATGTTCAGCTCTATTATTAAACAAATGAAGATTATCTGGTTCATTGTTTGTTTTACTGAAATCTAAATGATGAACATCTTCAGTTGGAAGTAATCTCCTACCTAACTTCTTTTCCATAACTAATCTATGTTCGGCTATATATCCTCTCTTGTTAGCATCAGGATGGTTTGGTCTTAACAAAGATTTATACCCGCAAGAATATTGAACTCCCCCTTTCCAGTTATAATGATTCGCTCCGGAAGTATATCCTTTCTTAACATAATTCTGATTAGACCTACAGTTAGAAGTACAATTGATTTTGTTTCTCCACTGCCCTTTATCTAAATTCAAATGGTCTTTACGATGGAAAACAGTATCACAATTCTTACATTTTTTACTGTTTGTCATTGTCATCTTTTGTTACAATCTCTTTCTCCTTTAAAACCACTTCGTCAAACACTATAACATTAATGATATGTTTCATCATGTTAGCTTGATGTTCAGTGACTTCATAAGCAACTCCACCTTTCAATTTCCCAACACTTGGGTGATTTATAGTGGAGCCTCTTTGTTTATTGAGAACGAATTTCATTTTCGTTCCCCTCTTTAACAGGTGTAATTGTAACTTCTTCTTTATGTTCAGTGACGATACCTGTCTTCTCGTCAATGTCATACTTCTTACCCAAATCCAAACCAATAGATTGTATCTGTTGATTCAAATAATTCCTGAATTCATTCTGTGCAATTTGATTCATGGTTTGCACTGCTTTTTTCCTAGCACCTATCTGTGCTAACACTTCTTCACTCAATTTCTTGTCTGTCATTTCAATCTCCTCCAATCATTTGAAAGCAGAGGATAACGCTGCACCGATTATTGCCATAATAATCACTGATAAGGCGTATAACCACTTACGGTGAAATCCTACACT
>NZER01000378.1 GCA_002690445.1 Candidatus Pacearchaeota archaeon | reverse complement strand
CGTGGGGCGGACCTTCGTTGGGCGCGCCTTCGTAGGGCGGACCTTCGTTGGGCGCGCCTCGTAGGGCGGGCCTTCGTGGGGCGGACCTTACTAGGGCGTGCCTTCGTGG
This sequence comes from Candidatus Pacearchaeota archaeon, assembly GCA_002690445.1. The sequence goes on along the minus strand of NZER01000378.1, from coordinate 13,763 downwards.
GGCGGACCTTCGTGGGGCGGACCTATGGGGGGCGGACCTCACTGAGGCGAACCTTACTAGGGCGGACCTCACTGGGGCAAACCTTTTTAAGGTGATTTGGGGAGTGAAAGGTCTCTCCGAAGAACAGCGTCGTCTAATCATGGAAGGCCTTCAAGCAAGTTGGGAATGAGGACCCAACGATCAGCTACCCCCCAGCCATTTGGCTGGGGTTTTTTATTGACAAATTAATAAAACAAAGTATGATATCACATAGTTCCTTGAACAATGGCTGTTCAAGAAAAAGTTTGTTTGTTGTTCACATAAGGAGATGGGCATGATGCCAGGACACAGACTAGTTTGTTTCGCTTGTAATAGCGAACTTTTTTCTCGAGCGGAGGCAGAGGAGCACCGATGCCCCCCTGGCCACTGGCAAAGAAATTTGCCAACCGCAGATGAAATCGCAGATCGAGGCGACCCCCCAATTGGGGACAGGCTCCAAACCGGCTTCATGATGTTGAATGGCATAGTCACTACTTAGCAGCTACTCTTTTGAGCGGCTCGACCTCTTAACTAAAAACTAAGAGGTTTTTTTTATGCAATATAAAAAACCAACGTCAAGTTGATTTATCCTATTAAAAACGGTATCTTAAAAAAGCTTGGAAGGGTGGCCGAGTGGCTTAAGGCACACGCCTGGAACGCGTGGAGGTACGTCCTCTCGTGGGTTCGAATCCCACCCCTTCCGCCAAATAGAACCTTAACAACTTCATAAAATAATCTAGGAAGGCGGTAACGATGGCCAGAGACAAGGGATCCGCTAGAAGAGTCTGTCACCAACAGCCTCTTGGTCAAAGATCAATATCAATCAAAGAAACACGCCGAAGGAAAAGAAAGGGCAGGTTCACTCCCCATGGAACAGAAAAACCTCCCCAACCAATCTTTGACTTCTCAAAAGCTCTTAAAATAAGACGTCCTTTTTTATAAAAACACTCCCGCGCTTTAAAGCGCGGTTTTTTATTAACAATCCAATCTCATCAATTAATCATTTTAATAAATTGAGCTTCTTCCATTCTTATCTCTGATTTTCTCTGTGGTAATAAATCATTGCTCAAATCCCAAGACTGAATAGCTCCACCTTCTAAAAGAATGAAAGCTTGTTCTTGACTAGCAAACACTATCTGCTCAACCTTATTGTCGGTAGGAGTACTTGATAAAAACAAAGGGGCGGCTGGATTCTTTATATCAATTATCATCAAAATAGGCCGCTCTTCGTTACAGGTAACGTAAGCTTTTTCCTGATTAACAAAAACATTACTTAACCGACTACACTGCAAATCAAGACTGGATGCCAACTGAATTTTTGGAGAGGGGGCATTTATTATAAACAATCTCCCACTCCCTACCGCCACAACAACCTTTTTTGTAATAACAAGATCATCAACCTTAAAGTCCAACAATCTACCCACTAACACTAACTTGTCAGGAATAGTTGTATTAAAAAAAGAAAGTCCATTACTTCCAGACACCATCAAAACACCCTTGGCCACCATCGACCCCGCATCTTCTTTTACCAACTCCTCCTCAGCAAACAAAACCTGCCCCGGACCCTGTTCACCAAAAAAAGTTCCCATAACCATAAATACGATTGCCAAAACAAAAACCGAAACTAGTGCTGCTTTAGTAAAGAAATTTAGACCATAATAATCACCCATGTTTTAAGTATAACTCAAAATAAAAAGAGGCAGTATAACCGCCTCTTTCTTATCTCCTTAGAAACCGCCCATGCCCATTCCTGGTGGCATCTGAGGGCCAGGTGCTGGCTTATCATCCTTAGCTGGAATATCCGCCACTACCGTTTCGGTAATGATGAAAAGCGATGCTATAGAAATAGCATTCTCAAAAGCACTACGCACCACTTTGTGAGGATCAATGATTCCCAACTCAAATAACTTGCCATAAGTACCAGTTAAAGCATTAAAGCCATAATCATCGGTCTGTCGCATAACTCGATCCAAAACCACGCCAGAATCATGACCAGCATTCTCAGCAATCTGTTTGATTGGTGTAATCAAACCATCATAAACAATTTGAGCTCCCGCTAAACGACCCAAGTCTTCTGTAGAGCTCTTATTAAAGCCGTTCATTAGCTTCTTCACTGCCTGAGCAGCTCGAACTAAAGCCACGCCTCCACCAGCAACAATACCGCTCTCAATAGCCGCCTTAGTAGCCGCTACAGCATCCTCAACTCGATGCTGAGTCTCTTTTTGTTCTACCTCAGTTACCGCTCCCACCTTAATAACAGCCACCCCGCCAGACAACTTACCAAGCCTTTCTTGCAACTTCTCTTTCTCAAATTCAGATGTAGCAGATTCTAACTGAGCCTTTATCTGACTAATTCTATTATCAATCTGGACCTTCTCCCCTTTACCACCAACGATAGTAGTATTGTCTTTGGTAGCCACCACTCGATGAGCTCTACCCAAGACCCCTAATTCCAAACCTTCTAATTTCTTACCTACCTCCTCAGAAATAAAGTCAGCGCCTGTAACGGCTGCAATATCTTGCAAGAGTTCTTTACGTCGATCACCAAAACCAGGTGCCTTAACAGCTAAAACATTAAAGGTTCCTCTAAGCTTGTTAACCACTAAAGTAGCTAACGCCTCACCCTCAACATCATCAGCGATAATAACCATATCCTTTTTCCCACTCTGCACTACTTTTTCTAACAAAGGAACTAGATCACTAACAGCAGAAATCTTCTTATCAGTTACTAAAATATAAGGTTCTTCCAAAATCGCTTCCATTCGCTCCGGATTACTCATCATATAAGGAGAAATATAACCACGATCAAACTGAAGACCTTCTACCACCTCCTTAGAAATACCCAGTGTATTAGACTGCTCAACAGTTACCACGCCATCATTTCCCACCTTTCCAATCACCTCAGCAATCATCTTACCCACCTCTGGATCACGAGAAGAGATTGTAGCTACTTGAGCAATCTTCTCAGTATTATCAGTTGGTTGAGCCGACTCCTTTAAAGAATCTAAAACCACGACCTTAGCCTTATCAATACCCTCTCTTAAGGTAATAGGACTAATACCAGCCGCCACTCTTTTAATACCTTCATTAATAAACTTCTGAGCTAATACGGTGGCGGTAGTCGTACCATCGCCCGCATTATCACCCGTCTTGGATGAAACCTCTTTCACCAATTCTGCTCCAATATTCTCAATCTTATCCTCCAACTCAATCTCTTTTGCAATAGTTACACCATCATGAGTAATAGTGGGTGAGCCATAACTCTTTTCCAAAACCACCGCTCTACCTCGAGGACCCAAGGTCACCTTAACTGCGTTAGCTAACTGATCCACTCCTTTCTGAAGTGCTAGTCGAGCTTTTTCATTAAATAAAATTTGTTTTGCCATATAATTATTCAATAATTGCTAAAATATCCGACTCTGAAACAACTAAATATCTTTTATCATTTACCTCAACTTCATCTGGACCGTACTGTTTGAAGAAGACCACGTCCCCCACCTTAACGGTCATAGGGATAACCTGCCCCTGATCATTTTTATTACCAGGACCAGCAGCAATCACTTTGCCTCTCACCGGCCTTTGCTTCTCAGCGGTGTCTGGCAGGACAATACCAGACTCGGTAGTTTTTTCTTCATCGATAGGTTCTAAGAAAAGATTGCCATTTAAAGGTTTTATATTCATCATGGGGTAGATTTTAAGTAAAAAAAGACCCCCTGTCAACTCAAATTAATAAGGAGGTCATCGAGAAATTGAGCGGCAGCAATCCTCAAGTCCTCTACCTACTAATCTTGGGTCATGGTTGACAGGGGGTCCGGCTATAACACTAATCGCCTTTAATAAGACGATGTGAATCACTATCAAAGTGTTGAGTAGAAAACTCAAACATCTGAGTATCTTCTAAACCTAACATCTGATGCCTAGTGCCAATTGGCACATGAAAAACATCGCCAGGTTCTAAAACGATCTTTTCGGCCATCTCAATCTCATCACGACGACTAAAGAAAACTTCCAACTTCCCACTTTGGATGTAAAAAGTCTCGTCTTTTAACTTATGATAGTGCCAACTGCACTTTTTTCCTTTTTTAAAGAACAATATTTTGCCACAATAGGCCTCCTTGTTAACAATCCAAACCTCATGTCCCCACCCTTTAGGAACAATTTTTACTTCTTCTTTAGCCATTTTTACTATTAGGATTAAACCATAACTTAACTTCTTTCTCATTACAACACACAATGGAGTCTTCATTACTATATCTAACAATACTTCGCTTAATCTTCCTCAGCTGAATTTTCATTAAAGCACCTTCCAACCAATCACCCAACTTACCACTCAATAAAGCCTCAACCCCTCTCTTTAAAAAATGAACTTCATTATAATAACGTAAATCATCTTCAAACCTCCTAACCTCTCCTAGCCAATCATTATTGGCCTGATAGAACTCATTAATTAAAATCTCTGAACCATAAATAGGGACCAGATTATTATATAAAAGATGGTCATATTCATAGTGTGGTTCTGGCAATCGAAAAACCTCTTTGGTCAAAATATGATTGAAACAAAGCCCTTCATTCAATCTATCCATGTGAGTCCTCTTACCTAACAAACCAAAAGTTAATAAACAAAAAAATCGAGCAATATACAACCGACCCGATCGAGCCACCGTCAAAACATCTAGATCAGACTCCTGACGAACCCTGCCCAAAACCAAAGAACCTGATCCAAAAACCAAATCAATGAAAGGTAGGTATTGAAAAAGCCGAGCGACACTAATCAGCTGCCACCACTTTTTATCCCGTACAACCTGTTCCATTAAATCAAAGTTCCCTCCTCTTGCTTTGGTTTATCCAAAACCTCCGTCTTGGTTCCAATCGCCTTACCACCAATCTTCAAAACATCTTTATCTATTTTCCCTAGCTCTTTATAGGCAGAGTTATAGGTGTTAACCGTAGTTCCCAAATGATTACCCATCTTCTGCATATATTTTTCATAAGCACTCAAATGACGTCCTAAGACTTGCACTCTCTTGATAATCTCTTTAGCAGACTGCTCTATTTGCTGCGTCTTCATACCCTGCATAACGGTCTGTAAATAGGCCATAAAGGAAGTAGGAGAGACGATAATCACCTTCTTATCCCTATAAGCATATTCAATTAAATCTCGCGTATTACTCTTCACCGCTCCCACTTGATTAATCAAAAGATCATAATAAATAGCTTCGGCCGGAATAAACATAAAGGCGAAATCAGTCGTATTCTCCTCCGGCTTCACGTATTTAGAGGTTTCTTCAATTCTTAACTTCAAATCCTGACTGAAAGCCTTCTCTAACTTCTCTCGCTCATCATTGGTCCGCGCCTCTAAAATGCGATTATAGTTCTCTAAACTAAACTTGGAATCAACCGGCACTATCTTGTCTTGATAAAAAATAGCCGCATCAACAATAGAGCCATCTTTAAAGCTATACTGCATCTGATAAACTCCGGGAGGAAAGATGTTTTTTAACAAAGTTTCTAGATAGTACTCCCCTAATACTCCTCGCTGCTTAGGATTCTTTAATACATCCTGCAAGCTCTTCAATTGATCAGCAAAACCTACCACCTGCTTATTAGTCTCATCTAACTTGGTAAGGCGCTCGGTGACGTCTTTGATAATAGTAGCGCTGCTGCCAAACTGCTTTTGCAACATGCGACTCGACTCCTTAAAGTGAGAATCTAAAGTTCGATTAATCTCATTCATCTGGTTTTGTAGCAATAATAGGGACTTATCATCACTCTTATTTTCTGGGGATAACTTTTTATTCAAAAACCAAAATAAAGCCACAAAACCAAGAGTTATCGCTATCAAAACAACTAGCAAAAAAGCAATATTCATTGCTCTAACAATATAAATTTATTGATAGGAAGTCAAAAAAAACCTGCGCCGAAGCACAGGTTGTGAGTTGCAAAACGAAGGGAGGTCATGACATCAGGCTGCTTTTTTCAAAGCACGTAGCTGATTTGCCAGCCATCAGCCATGACCATCCCCTCTTATGGGGAAAAAAGATAGGGATACCCTCTACTAAACCAACCAAACGAGGAATCTCGTTGATAGAAGTCAGTTTAGGGCGGATTGCGAATCCATTCCCCGCCTTTAACACCTCCTTTCTCAAGGGAAGATCTCTTCAGGTAGCGAAGTCCTGTGCATGAACAGGACTGTCGTTCCTCAAAGTTCTGTTGTAATTGTAACAGTCGACCATCAACTGTCAACAATCGACCTCTTTTGAGGCGTATAGACTTGATGAACCATGCCGCAACATCGCAACAACCAAATCTCCCACCAACCGACATCAACCAGGTATTCCCACCAACGATGAGCAAACCGAGCTGATCTCTGAGAAGCGTGATGATTGTTATGTAACGACTCGCCAAAAGTTAAAAGAGACAGTAACCAGAGATTAGTGCTCTGATCACCTGTCTTAAAGTGTCGGTAACCCACCAGGTGAGTCACGCTATTAACAGACCAAGTAGTATGCCAACTCAAAAAAACAGCGGCGTAATACCAGGCAATACCATGCCAACCACCAATCGCTAAAGCAATCAAACTGCCTCCAACAGGACCGATCAAGATATACCAGTTAGTTATGAAACGCTCCAACCAATCAGGGTTACTCCTGTCCCAGATTTTTATACCCGGAATATCACGGAATAACCAGAGTACATGAGCGTGCATAAACTGATACAACTTACGATACCAAGGGCCATCCCGACAATGTGGTGAATGAGGATCTTCCTCATCATCAGTATATCGATGATGCTTTTGATGAATAGCAGCCCAACGACCTGGACTACCTTGCCAAGCCAAACAACCCATAAAAAGGATCATTGGCCTCACCAACCATCTGCCGACGGCGGTAAAAGCAAAAGAGCGATGGGTTGTATATCGATGGTAGCCAACGGTAATACCTGATCCAGCCATAACAAAAGCAGCAATGAAAATGATCACGTGCAACCATTCCCAAGTACCTCGACAAATATCTGCTATTGCGATCACAAAACCAGCCGATACGCCTAACATGGCTAACAGGAAGACAAGATTTGTTAGATGCGTCTTCAAACAACACCCCCTTTCTTATTAGAAGTTTCTATTAGTAAGTACTGCTATTAAGTTTTATTCAAAATAGTTGTTTTAGCAACCAGGACCATGAGGAACGATCTCACAATGAACCGGTCTAAGAACCGTTACCTCGGTAGAAGTAGAGAAGGTAGATCCTCCTTCATTAGTACAACTCAAAGAAAAAATACTAGAAACAGGCGGTGATCCCAGGTCGACTGTAGTCGTTCCTGTTTCAGAATCAACCTCTCCTACACCGCTAATAGTACAAGTATCAGCCCCCTCACAAGTCCAAGACACAGTTGAGGTACCACGAGGATAGATAACACGCTCTGGATCAGCATCAAATAAACAACTAATACCTCCTGGTGGCAGTGGTTCAACCGGACAAGCACTAGTCAAAACACTATAATTAGATCCGCCAAATTTTAACCAACCTAACACATCCGAACCCCAAGCCCAGCCTTCCAAGGAACAACCACTAGGACGTACTACTCGACTCACGCCATAACTACTCCCCCTCAAGCTTATCAAACCATCCCAACCACCAGCTTCTGGTGGTGAGTCACCCGTACAACCTGAGCCTGCTCCAGCACAAGCTCGAGCCATGCCGCTAACCCTATCATTATCAAAATCTAATTGTGCATTATTAAAATTAACCCATCCGATATTAGGTGACCAAGCATAACCAGAAAAAGCTCCAGAATTATCATCTATATTAACCCCATAACCAGGACCAGCAAACTTAAGCCAACCTATATTAGAAGACCAAGCATAGCCCGAAACATCACCCGCATAAGCCGGAAAGGCTATTAACAACAATAGGGTGGTAATAACAACTGTTTTACCTATATTTTTCATTAATTTCTTGAATAAAGACCGGCTGTACAACCAGAATAAGCCGTTGACCTACAATGCTTGCTCCTAGAAGAAATCTGCAAATCAACAATCTTTACATCCGTCAAAGCACCCTCAGCACAAGTCATGCCGATGGTAATACTGACATTAGCCCCGCTACTACCATCCTCTCGACAATGACAACGAGTTCCTTCCCAATCACATCGGCCATCACCACCTTCAGGCCAACTAGTTCTTTTAACTCCTCCTAAGGTAATACCATCTCGAGCGGTAAAGTTTTCTGATTCCAAGTCTCCCATTTTGCTTTGAGTAGCTGAACCAACATTAATTGGCGCTGGTACATTAGCAGCTGGTGGCGATCCACCTGGCTCACTAAAACCAGAAGCTGCCCAATAGGCAAGAAAGACAAAAGCTATGACTATGACTGCGATAAGAATCTTTTTACTCATACTTATATTATAACCTAAAACCACTTTCTAAATAAACGACGTATTGGACGAAACACCCTTCTCGCTACACTGACTACTACATTGGTAACGGCCGTTACCGCTCCTCGAACAGTAGCTCCAAAACCACCCCCTCTTGAAGACACGGTACAAGAAGTTGCGCTAGAACAACGAAACTCTCTCGAGGATACCTGTAAGTCGGTCACTCGAACACCAGTAATATGTCCACTTTGACAAGTAACGCTAATAGCAATACCCATATTGCTAACACTTGAACCATCAGCTCTACAACTACACTTCGCTCCCTCCCAGTTACAAGCCATACCAATAGCAGGCCATTCTGTATTTTCTTCTCCTCCTAAAGTAATGCCATTTCGAGCCTTATAATTCTCAACCTCTAGATCCCCCGCTTTACTCTGCAACCCAGCACCCTCATTTAAAGGTGGTTGCGTATTACCACTCGATGGCGACAAGGAGGTGTCTGTAAAAGCCAAGGCTGGCAAAACATTAATCGTCAATAACAATAAAATAGCCGCCAACTTATTCTTCATAGTTGTAATTCTAACATTGACAAAACAAATCAATGATTATCTTGATGTGGATAACTTAAATGTCACTTAATGATAAAATTAAAAATGTAAAAGGTCGGAGATCTATAAATTTTATTTTATCAAGATGGCTAAAATGAAAAAATTCCTATCAAAAGCTGGATGGTTGCTACTAGTTATTGGTGCTGCCGGTTATTTTGCAGGTGATGCTGTTGGAAGTGCTTTGGGGGTTGTTTATTCTCAAAACGAATCTATCGGTTATTTGGTGGTAGGTGCAGTTATGCTAATGACAGTCAATTGGAGCAAGAATGCTGGTTTGGCTCGTTGGCTAACAATGATTGTCGGTCTCGCCGGCCTAATCCTTGGTATTTATGGTTTTATGACCCCAGGAATGGGAGCTAACTTAAATGTAAGTTTTGAGACCGTAGATAGCGTTATCTTATTACTTGTTGGTGCTTGGGGACTTTGGACAATCTGGGGTAAGCGTTAAAACAAGTTAAAATTTTAAATAAAAATATTCCAGGGGTGAGGCCTGGAATATTTTTGTTTGTTTGCAATACTCAGTCTCTGACAGAAGGTTGTGGCCGCTTTTCCTTCATCACCTCATCAAGATAATCTTCGTCCTCAGGAATAAGCATCCTCAAGCCAGCTCGCAACTCTCTAATAACGTCATCAGAAACATCCTTATCAACTAGCTTCATCTCAAATTCCAAAAAACGACAGGGCTGACACTCACAAGGCTCCCCCGTTTGATCTCCCTCCACAACGGCTGTCTCTCCATGACACCTATGTTCATAATGAAAAACCATCTTACAGCCGTCGCAAATGAGCATTGCTTCTCCTTTTTTAAAGAACCAACAAGGCTAGAAGCTTTTAAATTATATTAATTTTATAAAAAAGTCTACTTAATAACCCTAACCAAAACCTTGTCGGTTCCCAAGGTAACTAGAAAATCACCAATACTATCCCAAGTATGATCAACTAAAGCCTCTTCTAGAGGATCTAGTAAGCCATCGGAATCACCACCATCACCCCAATCAATCTTGTAATCCGACTCCTCATTACTCGCATTTCTTAATAAAAAAGTATAAGGCTTATCCAACTTAGCCACCATTATAACCGAAACTGGTACCGTTGCCCCCGAAGCACTATTAATACCCTCATTAATAGTCCCTGTGAGACGAACTTTCTGTTTTTGTAGCTCAGTATTAAGTGAATCCTTTAAATCACCAAACTTATCCAAAGTATCAGTCTGGTACTCCTCTAGCTTGTCTTTTAGGTTGGCTGTAATCTGACCCGGATCATCAACAATCTCCTCCAACCCCAAAGAGTCAGTACCTTCAACCGTTAACTTCTTTACCTTGTCCCAACCAAAAAACCAAATCAAGCCAATTGCGATCAAGGCCACTATAACTAAAAACCAAAGAAGTCTATACATAAATTAAGATCAATTTTATTCAACTCCTGCGTAAAAAGTATTTTGCAAAATAATTAAGTAAACGATAAAAATAACCACCACTATTCCCGCAGCCCAAAATAATGATTTCATACTCATGTACTAATAATATAACAAAATGAAAGTAACAAAAAGAGCCCCAAAGGGCCCTTTTTATTTTCTCTCAATTTCAAGTGTTACTTAGCAATAAAAGGGAAAGGTTTGTTAAGGTCATCAATGTTAAATTTGATATTGATAACGTTATTTTCACCTTCTTTTACACTAACCCCATCCATCTCAATAGTACGTACACGAGAAACATTATTCTCATCAACATTCAAAAGATCAGCAAATTCAATCTTTACTTTGCTGTAGTCGATGGCGATCAAGTTAGTTTCAATCAAAGCATGAGCGTCACTAGAACCTGTCAAACGACGAAGATCAAGTGGACGAAAGCCATCATATACTAATAAATAATCATTCTTAAAAGGATTAAATACTGAAACCTTTCTAATTTCAACATTTGGTTTTGGCTCTCCACTAACTAAAACATTACCACCACTCATTGCAGCAGAGATGTTAAAAACCACCTTCCCCTTTCCAGCTTCAACTGGTCCAGCTGGCTTGTTAGCACCTTCCTCAACCTCTTCTCCTTCTTTAACTTCCTCACCCTCCTCTACTTGCTCAGCCTTCTCCTCTTCGCCTTCTGGGTTCAACTTGTCACCCAAAACATTCCAAACACCAGCAAACTGAAGCGCTACCGCGATGATAATAATAGCGATAACCGCCCAAATCCATTTAGGACCACTTTCCCCTGAATCCATCTCAGGAGTGGCAGGTTCATCAAATTGAGGTGCAGCTGGCTCAGTAGGAGCAGGCATCTCAATTGGCTGCTGACTTTCTTCCGACGGTCGAGGCTCTTGGTTAGGCTCATTGCTAACCGGCTGAGAGTTTTTATCTAAATTATCGTTTAGATTATTGTTATTGTTTTCCATAATATTACTTCGGCCTTTAAGATTTATAATTTGCCTAATATTATAGATGACTGAAAATCAAAGTCAAGCTGAAACCTTACGAGTCAAATAATTTTCCATAATCTGACTCACGCTAATTGCTATTCCCAGCACAATCAAATAAATAGATAAGAGATCTATAAAAGCAAGGGGAACCGACCTAAACATACCTAAAAGAAAAGCCGAAAACCAAGATGTAATAGAAACGGCTCCTAAGGCGAAGGCTAGCTTTCTAAAGCCTCTCAACTCTCCTGACTTGTGATTGTGCTTAACACCATAAGAGATATTTACCAACTGCGGTGAGATCTTTAGATTAAGGAAAATGCCATTAATAATAATCACTCCCACCACAATCACCTTCACCAAAAACTTAGAAGATTCATTCAAACGAACCATTTCTGGCAGGTACAAACCAATGCCTGAAACCACCAACAAAGCTAAACCAAACCAAATCACCTCTGAAACCATGCTCATAGTTTTAGACTCATCCTCACTAATTCTAAGATCTTTAAAAAACTTAAAGAAAAAGAAGTCGGTTAACACCGCTCCTCCCAAACCAAGAGCGAAGCCAATATTATGAAAAATCAATATTAAAAACTTATACTCCGCCAACAAGGTAAAGACATCTATGGTATAGCCAGATATTGCTCCGTAAAAAATAGCAGCACAAAGACCAGCTGATGCCAGACACCAACTACACCATTGTTTTAAAACAATCGCTTGAATAACCGTTAAATATAAGGAGAATAGTAGGGCGGTAGCGGTCAAGCCCAACACCCATAAAATAGCCTGATCAGGAATTAAGCCGGGTTGAAACTGTAATCCGATATAAACCAAAGCTACTAACGCATAATAAATCAAGCCCATCAACTCCACTGGAACACCAAAAAACCTAGAATATTCACTATGAATAACATCGTCACAACTCGCCCTCAAAGGACAAACTAGAGTCTGCTTACCAGCCTTCTTGTTACGAATATAAAGTGATAGAAAAAACCCTGTAACAGCCGTTATTATCACCAAGGGGTAAAAAAGTGTGCCAGACATATGTTAAAGTATAACAAAAGATGTTTAATGCTGCTATCATAAAAAAATTCATTATCTTGTTAGTAATAGTTGGTTCAGCTACCCTCCTAGCCGGCCTGCTTTCTAATACTAACAACATCACTCTTCGCCTAGCTCAAGAGATAGTTCCTATTAAAAAAATAAAGAAAAAACCTCTCACCGCCCTGGTACCCAACCTACCCAGAAAAAACCTCCCTATCCTCACTCCTCCTAAAGAAGTAAAAGCTTTTTATATCACTGCTAGCAGCGCACTAACACCTAGCTCAATTAATCATATTATTAATGTTATCGAAAACTCTGATGTTAATGCGGCTGTGGTTAATGTAAAAGAAAGTAATGGCATTACCCTCACCCCAAGAATAGCCAAACTTGTACAAAGACTAAGAGATAAAAACATCTACCCTATCGCCCGCATCGTTCTCTTCCAGGATAACGAACTAGCTCAAGAAAGACCCGAGTTCGCCCTCAAAGATGAAGAAGGTAACCTATGGGGTAAAGACAGTTATCGCTTCATCGATCCCAGCAACAAAAAAGTCTGGGATTATAATATAGCGGTAGCTAACAAAGCACTTGATATCGGCTTTGCTGAAATCAACTTCGATTACGTCCGCTTCCCTGATGGCTATGTGGATGACATCGTCTACCCTTTCTATAAGTACGACCGATTAAAAAAAGACGTCATTAATGAGGCTGTTGAGTACATAAATGGCAAAATCAAGGAAAACCACCCGGAAGCAATAATCTCCCTTGATATCTTCGCCTACGCCTTCCTACGCACTCATGACGTTGGTATCGGTCAGAAGTTAACCGACCTAGCAGACCACTATGATGTCATCGCCCCTATGATCTACCCTTCCCACTATGGACCGGGTAACTTTGGCTTTGAAAACCCAGCCGAACACCCTTATCAAGTTGCTCTTCAAACCCTTCAATACGGCATCAATCAGCTAAAAGCAGTAAACAAGGAAGTTATCATCAGACCCTGGATTCAAGACTTTGACATGGGAGCCGTCTACGACAAAGAAAAAATACAACAACAAATAAAAGCTATTGAAGATGCTGGCCTCAAGAGTGGTTGGATGGTCTGGAATCCTTCCAACTTCTATATTCAAAATGAATTTGATTTTTCTGAAGAAAATCAGTAATATATAGAGACATTCCGCAGTAGCACAATGGTAGTGCAGCTCGCTGTTAACGAGAAGGTTGTAGGTTCGAATCCTACCTGCGGAGCAAATTATTTCAATAAAAAAACCCGCCACCGACGCTAGCGGAGGTAATCCTCTCTAATCTAGT
>NZER01000377.1 GCA_002690445.1 Candidatus Pacearchaeota archaeon | reverse complement strand
TCTTATTCCATCTCCAATTACAAGGTCACATTCCTTCAGTGGCAATGCTTTTAGCTTATTAGTATATTTTTCTGCATATTCCTTAACTTTACCATCATCAATAAGCGTTTGTAGTCTTTTTGCAATTTGAATTGCTTTGTATTTATATATTATTGTACCATCATTATAAGAACCTGACCCCATCTCATCTTCTGTAAGTATATCATCACAAACCTCACAAACATATGTCCATAATGGTCTCCACCACCAGACATTATTACGGAAATAATCACCTGGAACTGCCTTTTCATAGGCTTCCATATCTCTTGAGTATTGTTCCTTTTCCTCACTAGAAGGGTTTTTACTCCAGTCAATGTAAGGTTTATCTATATTTATCATATTAATTGGTTTTCTGCCTGTTAAATCAAATCCCATGTTTTGCTCCTTTGTTATTATATTGTTTTCTTAGCTCATCTATTGCTAATCTTATTGTGCTAGTTATATCTCTATAGGTTTCTTTTGCAAAAGAATCGATAAAGTCTTTGTCTTCTTTGCAGATATACAGAGATATATGTTTCCAAGTTTCTCTATCAAGAAATTTCTTTCTTCCTGGTTTGCTCATGTTCTTTCTCCAAATAGTTTAATTGTTTTCTAAATGATTCTAACTCTGCTACTATTATTTTCATCTCATTAATATCATCTGCTATTGATTCTTTAAACTGACCATCTGGTAGTCCATCAAATGTTTCTATTATGTCAAGTACTTTTTTTATTTGCCCCACTATTATATTCCTCCTAAATGTTATGAAGTGTGTACGGTATTTCTGTCAGCTCCGTACTAAAGAAGGACTCTATTTCAACATGGACTGCTCACCACTTCAATTAATCTTAGGCAATAACTTTCTATTTGTCACCGAACCTCCATAGAACAATGACTAAAGAAACATCTTTAATGCTCAGCAACCTAAGATATTAAATTTTGGGAATGGATATCTACACTAAAGGAGAATGTATTTTATATTGATACCCATCCCCTTATCACACACGGGGTAGTTGGATGATTAGCTGTAGGTATGTGGTGTGTGAAGTTATTTCTTTTTAAATTTTAAACTATTTATTTTCTGTTGTAATGCCGTTGCTGTTCTTTTCCACATCTCTTTTGATACAATAATAGAGTGGCATTTATCTTTATAAAATATGCGTTGTATACCAATTGTTATTATACAAGCTATTACTAGACAACTACTTATGATAATCATTTGATATTCTCCAGAATTAAGTTGTAATATTCTTTCCAATCTTCATCAGTTCTACCTCTTCTCTCCTCTAAATACATTTCTTTCTTATATTCTCTATACACCTTTGATTCGTGTAACATTGATGCTTCGAGTTTATATTTGTATTTAACAGCAGTGAGGGAGGTGACTATATCTACAACTTTTTTCATACCTGAGCCTAGACAATTATAATTACTGCCTTTATAAAAGAAACCTTCTTCTATTCCTTTTATATCTATCTCACTCAGTTTTTCACCATCTTTGCAAAATATCTTCTCAGTTTCTTTTACTATTTCAGCAATCCACTCTTTAAATATGTCTTTGGATTTAATCATTTAAAGCCTCTTTTTAAATATTGTTTGTTAATTATTCTATCCATTATTTGATGCATCCTTATCCAAGGTTGACTACCTCTTGCAAACCAGTAATAACCTAAGCGTCTTTCTTCATACATCTTCCTATAAATATGATATAATTCATAGTCAGTAATATATGTATTGATTGAAGCATTTGTTGGCATACTGACTCCTTATCTCTTATTAAGGAAATCATCAATTGTTTTATCAGAGTATTCTTTCATCATTTGATTCTTTGTATCTTCATCTCCATCCATAAACTCATCAAGCTGTTCTTTTGCTTTAAGACAATCTTTGAATGGTATATCAAGAACATCAAATAATTTTGCCCACATTGAACTGTGGTCTTCAGATATTCTTTTATATTGCTCTTTAGTTATTCCAATTTTACCGTCTGTTTTTTTACCTATGTAATCAAGGTGATTAACAACAGTTATTGTTTGACGCATTAATATTAACATCATACTTGCAAAGCAGTGCCTTGTTGGTCTGTCCATACCCCAAATATTTTTATTATCTTTGTTCATTATTTAGCTCTCCTCATATTTATTATATTGTCAATTATTTGTCCTTCTAATTGTGCAATTCTTTCATCATCTAATAACTCATCAGTATCAGAGTCACCTGTTATTACAGGAATATTGAGGCGTTTTCCAAAATTCATTGGAGGTAAGTCACCTTTGGTTAATCCTTCGTGTGCCTCAATTATATCTTTAATAACTATGGATGGTACATATGGGTAGACTGTATTCCATTTATCTTCATCATAGTTAAAATAGGGTAGTTCTTCACGATATTTATCAAGTAATGGTTCGTGTTCACTAGGGAAACCTACCTCAACAGTATCATATTTCTTAGCAGCTGTTTCTCTTGGGTTACAATAATGGAATTCACTTGCCTGTACTGACATACTGAATCCATCTCTACATATTATTCTTCGCCTTCTAATAGTTAAGTCAGGGTTATTCATTATTTCTTCTCCTTTATTTCATTACGAATTATTAATATTACAAATAGAAGATACGTTATAAATGCACTAATGACCATTATTGTTGCTAAGTTCATTTTAAATGCTCCTCTCTCTTCTCTCTTAATGCTCTTTGTGATTCATAATAATGTGAACCAGGTCTGTTGTCGTGATGAGTATTATCTGGTGGGAAACTATCTTCCATCGATTGCCATAGACCCCATATTACAATTATCCCTAGTACAACTAGTACAATTATCCCTGCCCAATCCATTATTCATCCTCCTTCCAAACACCGTGTGCTATACAATTGTGGTCTGGTTTAAGTATTTCTTGTATAAATATGTTCTCAGCGTCCATTTTATATTTACAAGTGCAATTATCAAGTACAGAGTATCGGTATATTTGTTCAAAGTCAATTCCGTGTTTACCTGCACATTTCTCACATATTGCACCTTCACCGTGATGACATACATATTCTGGGTTGAATGATAGTTTATTTACATCAAATGTTAATGATGCTTTGATATCTTGATAGAGTTCTAACCAATAACCATATGATACTGCGATACACACTGCTATAAATATTGATGCTGTTAGTAAGTTCATCTTATTCTCCTTTGTTGTTAATTAAAGTATTGGGGTAGTATTGAATATGCAACCAATATAGGTTGTTAGGCGTTCTTTATAAGCGACATAACTCGCTCACCTATACGATGATACCTCATCGTCCCTATGCAAACAGTATGCTGTGCGACTGGTCAAGGATTCTTTTAACTACCCCAAATAAATAGGCTGTAGGATTATAGTGACCAGCCTTCCTTCGTATTTCTTCAAACCACTTCATTCGTTACTCCATAATAAGATGTAGATGGCGTTGAAGACCAATCTTGGTTATTCCACTTGTGTAGTGAAACCATCCCCCATCTTAATTATTAAAGGTGACAATAGATATCATCTCATCACTGTCACTACCTGTGTCAAATGCGGAGTTCAATCCATATTCTACACATTAGAAATAGATACCTAATTGCCACCTTGTTGTCGGTTGCACCGTCTTATATCTAAATGTTAGAAGAGATAGAGTCGCTACACAACTCGAGTATAATCTGTGGTTCTTCACAAATTACCCCCTTTGCATAGTACCAAAACAACTCGTGCTTATAAACACAAGATTGTCGATAGTTTTCAAGGTAGTGGTGTCTGAGGTTTGCCACGTTAACTATTAACCTTCTATCTCTTCAGACTAAAGGAATAGAGTAAGACCCTCGCTTCTTCAAGGCTTAGTACCATCATTCTAGCGAATATACTGCAGTATATATCTTACTCTATCCTTGCTGTAGAGTCTGGGACTTTCGGACTGACGCCCCTTTAGTTTAATGTCAAGCGACTCTAAAATCTATTTGGACTGTTTATGCCCAAGTTATACACAATTCTTATTATTATTACAGGGTGTCAATGACTACGAATGAGCGAAGCGAATACCTTTACTTGCACAAAATGGACGAGAGGACACCGAAGTGCCCCCTCTGCCCTACCAATTGAGTGTGTGCTACCGACTTTACTCGTTGGTGCTTTCACCTTCGTCTGTTGGCTCTTCAACTTCGGACACGCTGTCACCTGTGTCTTCAACGGTACTGAATTTAGCCAATACACGAGCGTCAAAATCACTCTCAATGCTTGCTTGGTCAACGTACGCTTTCTGTGAACTTGCAATCAATGCTGGAGTCCACATCTGTTTGCCACCTAAAGTGCCGTCCTTACGGATGAACTGAACCATCACGAAGACATTCACACCAATTGTGTGCTGTACGCTGTCAATCAAGAGACGTACTGGATTGAGTTTACCACCGATTTCGATGAGTGCTTTGATTTCTTTCATTGCAACCTTCTTTCTGTTTGTAATAGTCAATAAGAATTGGATTTTAACGGAAAACCTAATTTGGAAAACCGCTCTTAAAGGCGAATGGGGTTAAGTATACGTTTAAATCAAAATCCTCCATTTTTCTCAGAACGAACCTGGGCTACTTTTTTACTTTGATTATATCAATTTCCTTTTTTACCTTTGAGGGTGCGTGGGTGGGCTTAAAGAATAGATAAGATAATAATGTGTACAAAATTAACAAAAGGAATATTGTATGGCAAATGCAGAAGGTACGATAAGAGTTCTATTAAATGTAACACCTAGAGAGAGTGTAAAGCAGGAATCAGGTAAAAGGTCTACTACTTGGACAGATGTAGAAATAGCATCAACTTTATGTCCACCTTCTAATGCTCAATATGTTACTCAAATTGTAGACTACGAAGATACTGGCACTGTGCATGACGGGTATCTTAATAATGCAAAGTTTTATGCAGAAGTAACTAATGCAGCTACTCCACTAGCAACGGTAGCTGGGCTAACCCATGTTGAGTTCTTGTATATAAAGCATACTGGTTATCAATATGATTCAAGCACAACTTTGTCAAGTACTACTAATATAGCTGATAATATCTTAGTAAGGATTGGAACTAATTCTGGGAGGATTATTGCTTGTATTCCACCTTCAGGTGCAATAGCGTTACCACTTCAAAGTGCTGCTGGATGGACAGGTGGTGGCTCAACTGCTGATTTTGTAGATTCAGGAGATTTCTTTTTTAAATCTGTAAATCCTGATGATTTGACAGCTGGTGCTAATGGGATTGCTATGGAGACAATTATAATGGCAACACCTTAAATAGAAAGGAAATCTAATGAGTGTAAAAGGAGTAATGACAACAAGGGATTTAAATAGAGAAGGTGGAGTTACGGGCGCAGCAAGAGTGCAGCAGGAAAGAGAGAAAGAAAAATATCTTACAGATATGCAGATTGAGTTGGAGAGGGAGCAACGAATAGAAGAAGAGAAGAGGGAAGAATCTAAAAGAATCAAACTTTTAGTTAGAGAAGCATTGAAAGAAGAGAAACTGAAGACTTCAAAGAAAGCAAAGAAAAAGAAAGTTAAAAATGGAGAATAATACTGAAGTTGTAGAATCAGTTATAGCAAGCCTAAATGTACATCAATATGAAAGTATCGAAATAGACGAAACGGTAGTGTATGTGCCAAGATTAGTATTGGAAGTTATTGATAGTTTGAATTTTCAATTAGAACAGGCACATGAAAATGGATTATCGCACAATTAAACATAAACGTCATTATGTCTATGAAGACATTAATGAATTTCATGAGCATCATCCTCGTGAAGAGGTTGTTAAAGACTGGAGGAGCGGTTTAGAGGGAGAGTGGGTTTATAGTGATGATGATAAGATACTACAGTTATTAAGGAGAAAGTCAATTACCCACCCACACGATAGAAAGAATTATAAACATAGTGATGGATATGTTAGGACAGTTGTAGGTACATTCCTCATAAACAGAAAATCTTTTATGGATGCTGATTTTGATAAACATCAAAATAGATATACATTTAGTAAAACTATAAAAAATACAAACAAAAGAGTAAAGGAGAGAAAGAATGTCACAAGAAAAGAAAAAGAGTTTTCTACGAACGTCGTTGTTGGAATGGGAGCTACTAAAGCATTTATGGAAGCATTCAATGAAAAAAATGTGGACAAAGCTAAAGTCAAGTCTGCCGTTCTCTTAAAACAGGAGAGAATAATGAGTGAAATTGAAAAAGGTGCATTGGATATTGCTAAAAAATTAGGTATTGACCATGAATATGTACTTAATAAACTTAAATCTCTAGCAGATTATAGTGAGGATGATAATATTATTTTACAATCAGCTAAAGAATTAGCTAAAATTATAGGGACTTCTGGTGGAATTAAGAAAGAAACTGGGATTGTTGGTGTATTCCAGGGCTTTACCACGGAAGAAATCGAAGCTGTACAAAGAAAGGAACTACAATCAAATGGACAAAGTCAATTACAAGGAGAGACTAGAGAAATACAAAGCGCAATTGAATCAACAGAGGAAGCAAATGGAAGCCCAGCTTAATCAACTTATGGGTGCTGAGACTATTGTTGACAGTATTCTCTCGGGAAAAGATTTAACGGAGCCTTCTAGCGAGAAAAAATGAAATCATTTAGGAAAAAGGAACACAAGGGAGATAAACAACGATTAGAAGGAGGTAAAAATAGGACAATAGAAATTGCAGCATATTTTATGTCACATGGAATGGAACAAACGTGTCATGACTTAAATGTTAAAGAGTCCACAGTAAAAAGAGAAGTAAGGAGAGCCAAACAACATGGTATAGATGTAAGTCAATCATCTGTTTTAAAACAAATAGGTGAACTATACAGTGATAAAGAACTTAGGGCAATTGCATCTGGTGCTAGAATTGTCCCAGGTCAAGCTAAGATACCAGTAATTAATCTTAAAGGAGAAAGAACTAGAATAGGTGTAATGGGTGATGTTCATTTTGGTAGTAAATACTGCCTTTATGATTTAGTTGAAGAAGCCTTTAAAGAGTTTGAGAAAGAGAAGGTTGATATTGTATGTCAAGTAGGTGATTTAACTGAAGGTATGTCTAATAGACCTGGACATATATATGAACTTTCTTACTTAGGATATCATCAACAGAAAAAAGTAGCTATTGAATATATGAGTAAATGTCCAGTACCTCTATATGTAATAGATGGAAACCATGACAGGTGGTTTATTAAATCAAATGGAGCAAGAATTGTACCAGATATATGTGATAATATAGAGCATGCTACATTTTTAGGACATGATGAAGGGAATCTAGCATTAGGAGATTCAGCTAATTTAAGATTATGGCACGGAGAAGATGGGAGTAGTTACGCTGTATCTTATAGAATCCAGAAGATAGTTGAGAGTTTAACTGGTGGACAAAAGCCAAATGTAATGTTTTTTGGTCATGTACATAAATGTACATATTTATTTGATAGACATATACATTGTTATAGTGCTGGAGCATTTCAAAGGCAGACAGCATGGATGAGAGGTAAAAGATTATCATCTCATACAGGGTTTTGGATAGTTGATATATATGTTAACAAAAGTGGAGTTGCAAAGACAACAGGAACTTGGCATCCATTTTATGTCTAAAGGTGCAATTAAAGTTGAACCAATAGCTCTTCCTCTTGATGTATGTATTCTTAGAATTAAATATCTTGAAGAAGAAATTAACTGGGAAGCACCAGGGGCTAATGATTTCCTACGCATGGTAGAGATGAGGTCATTAATAAAAGGTTTAGATATCCCAGAAGAAGTTGTAGCAAGGGCATAATTAATGAAAATTACTTTACCTTATAAAGTGATAAAAGCTAATACAAATATAACTCCTATCATTAAGTTTCAAAATAAATATGAATATAAATACAGAAAACATTACAAACGCAGAAAATCAGCTAGAACTAGCACATAAAGATTTGATAGCATTTGGGAAGTTATTTCTTCCTAATGATTTTTTAAGAAGCGAAACTCCATTCTTTCATTATGAAATGGCAGATTCTATTGATAATGCAAATGTTAAGCAGTTAGCTATTATTTTACCTAGAGGTCATGGAAAAACTGTACTAACAAAAGCATCTATATTAAAAGACTTTTTGTTTTGTCCTAAAGATGATATGCACTTTTATGCATGGGTATCTGCTACTCATAAGCTTTCTGTAGGAAATATGGACTATATCAAACATCATTTGGAATTCAATGATAAGATATTGTACTTTTTTGGAGCATTAAAGGGGAATAAATGGACGGAAGAGGATGTTGAGTTAACTAATGGGTGTAAACTTATATCGAAAAGTAATGTTGCAGGAATTAGAGGAGGAGCAAAACTTCACAAACGGTACGACCTTATAATCCTTGATGACTTCGAACATGAGCAAAATACAATTACCCCAGAATCAAGGGATAAAAATGCGAATTTGGTTACTGCTGTGGTTTATCCCGCGCTTGAGCCTCATACTGGCAGGTTGCGTGTTAATGGTACTCCCGTACATTATGATTCTTTTATTAACAATCTTCTTATTAATCATGGAAGGGCTATCGCAAATAATAAAACGTTTGCTTGGAAAGTAATAACATATAAAGCTGAATTGCCTGATGGTGGTGTTCTTTGGGATTCCTTTTTTAGTCAAAGTAAATTAGAAGAAAAAAAGAAGTTTTATAGAGATAGTGGGCAACCACAAAAGTACTTCCAAGAATATATGATGGAAGTGCAGAGTGAAGAAGATTCAGTTTGGAGAAGGAGTGAAATAAAATATTGGAAGGGATATTATAATTACGATACCGAAAAAAGTTCCAACTTTTTAATTATTGATGGAGAAGAAGTACCAATTAATACCTTTGTAGGTTGTGACCCTGCAACAGATATAAATACAAAACATTCAGATTTTAGTGTTATAATGGCTATAGCTATTGACCCTGATAATAATCTTTATGTTTTAGAATATGAAAGACACAGGTCAATCCCTACTATTGGTTCAAAAGGATACGATGGTGCTTTTATTAATAAAAAAGGAGTAGTTGACTATATAATGGAAATGCATGAAAAATATCATTGTGTATCATCCACAGTTGAAGATGTTGCGATGAACCGTTCTATATTTCAAGCATTAAATACTGAAAGACGAAGGTTAAATAAGTTCTCAATAGCTGTAATTCCAGAGAAACCTGGAGGTAGAGAGAAGAGAAATAAGGTATATTCGGGTCTTTCTGGTCGTTTTAGTATGGGAACAATACATTTAAGAGAAAATATGTTTGATTTAATTAATGAAATACTTACATTTGGACCTAAGATGGCACATGATGATACTGTCGAAACCTTGTTTTATGCACAGTTGCATGCGTTTCCACCTAATATGGTAAAGAATAAAGATAAAAAAGACTGGTTTAAGCCAATTAAAAAGGCAAAAAGCTGGATAGTAGCGTAATGCCACCAAAAGATTTTAAAGATTATTTTTCTTCCTTAAAACCAATCTCTGAAAAGTTTACAAGGATAGCCGATAAAGGAGGGACTGATGAGGAGACAGGTAAATGGGTAGAAGGAACTATGGAGGAATATGTAGACAAGGATGCAATAATAGAGCATTTCTTTCTTGGAGATAAACATACTCAGACAAGAACTAAGGGTGAAAATGAGGAAGGATGGAATCAACAAAAATGGGATAAAGGTTCAAATCAATGGGTTGATGTATCAAGTGATTATGAAAAAACAACTACAGACCCTAGAATGGAGAGAAGAGATATTCGTGAGATAACAAGTTGGGGAGCAGGTGGTGATTTTAAACAAAAATGGGATGAATGGGCTGATGAAGCATTACCTTCTGAGCGTTTTTTGGGAGCATCTTTTGAAGATGTATCAAATCGTATGATGATAGAACAGTTAAAGTATAGTAAAGACCCAAATGATATTGTTATTAAAAAACCTGACTTAGGTAAACAAAAGATAGCTAGTGTAAGACGACAAAGAGATGAGGCTGGTAAGCATATAGTTGGCCCAATAATTTATAAAATGGAGGATGGGAGTGAATGGATGGCACCTAAATCACATAGTAGCCGAACTAGTCATTCAAAAGCTTCAAAAAGGATTGGTAGAACTGTCCAATACTTGGAATCAGTATATGGACCAAAGGGTGATAAAATTTCTGGTGGAGATTTAAGTACTACTGGATGGATACCAGTCAAAAATACGGAAGGTAAGCTTATTGATGGTTGGAAAGAAGAAGAGAGTTGGAATGTTATAGAACAGAATAATTATAGAGTTGGACAATAATGGCTGAACCAATTACATTATTTGAAGTACTACAAGCATCTAGCAATCGTGGTGATGTAGAAGACTGGTTAAAAGTCCAAAATCAAAAAACTGGATATGTCCCACCTAAAGGGATGTTAGATAAATGGTATGGTGCAGATGAACTTCAAGTATCAGAAGTTAAGCTTAACTCAAGTGGAAAACCTACTTTTGACTATTTTGGAGATACATATAATTACGACCAAGTATTTAATAAGTATAAATATAAGATGCCACCAGAAGTGGCTAAAAAAACTCGACCAGATGACCCTGTTGTTGAAGGTGAGCTTGGCCCGCAAGACCCAATGAACGTTTTTGGAGCACCAGATAGACCATCAATACCAATTGAATCTGAAGATGAAGATATGGATTTTGATGATATGCAATTATCACCTGAAGCTCCATTGAAGGAATATAAAGAATGGGAAGAGCCATCTAAAGAAATAACTCCAAAGAATATAAGATTTAAAAAAGAATTACATGAATCAAAAACTTATCCAGGGTTAAAGGAAAGATATACTGGGCCAGATGTTACTGAAGAAGCTTTGTCAAAACGAAAAAAAGAAGTTGATGCAACTTCATTTAATGATGCTGGCGATGCAATTCAAAAGATAGGAGACAAATTATCTAAAAAAAGTGGAATTGATATAAATGATGTTTGGTCTATGTTGAAAAATGCCAGTGGCTTAAAGGAATTATTTGGTTAATGCCAAGATTTGGAACTAGGTCACGCAATGCATTACACAGTTGTGATGAAAGATTGATAAAGGTCTTTTATGAAGTTATCAAGACGGTGGATTGTTCTGTACTTGAAGGTCATAGGGATAAAGATAAGCAAAACCAATATTATGAAGAAGGCAAGACTCGACTACAATTTCCCCTTGGTCGTCATAATAAATCTCCCTCTATGGCTTGCGATGTTGTCCCTTATCCTATTGATTGGAATGACCGTGAAAGGTTTACTTTATTTGCTGGATTTGTACTTGGGATAGCAAAAGGTATGAAGATAAAACTAAGATGGGGTGGAGATTGGGACATGGATTGGGAAGTTAATGATAATAAATTTGATGATTTTCCACATTATGAATTGAGGTTATAATGAAGTATAAACACAGTAGTATACAACAAGGACGACCTTCTACTCCTTCTATGGAAACACAAGCAAGTGCTTTTGGTGGATTTAAAGGAGATGGTAAGAATAAATCTGTATGGCAGACTTTTGTTGATGGAGAAGGATTCAGCAAAAGGCATCCTAATATAGTACTTATGACTAAAAATGGCAACAAAGGCAAATAGAAAAAAAGCAGAAGACAACTATTTGCTTTTCCAGAGAGCTAATAATGCTTATCGGAAGAAATGGCAAAGAGTTTCACAACTTTCTTTAGATTTTTATGTTGGTGAGCAATTAACTAGCGAAGAACAACGCCAACTAGAAGAATCTGGGATGCCTACATTTGTTATTAATAGGATTACTCCAGTCATTGAAATGATGAAATATTTCGCTACTGCTAAGAATCCAAGATGGCAGGCTGTCGGAGCGGAGGGTAGTGATAGTGATGTAGCTTCAGTCCATGCTGATATTGCTGATTATTGTTGGTATATATCAAATGGAAGTAGTCTTTATTCTCAAGTTATACAGGATTCCCTAGTTAAGGGAGTTGGTATATTTCAAATTGACATTGACCCTGATAGAGATAGAGGTCTTGGTGAAGTTGTTTTTAAGACAATTGACCCCTATAATGTATATGTAGACCCAATGAGTAGGGATTTCTTATATAGAGATGCCAGTTATATAATAGTAAAAAAAGATTTAACTAAATCACAGTTAATACAATTATTCCCAGACAAAATTAAAAGAATTGAAAAATCCACTGGAAGCAATGAGTCTGGTAGTTGGTTTTCTCAGAGAGATTTAACTTCTTCAGATAGCATACAACCAGATGATATAGGTCAAGAAGGATATAAACGTGATGGTGAAGAAGATGAAATAGTTGATTGTTATGAAGTTTATGAAAAAGTAAAAATTGCTTATATGAATGTTTTTGTAAAGATGCCACCAGATACAAAACAAATATCACAGATGCAAGAATCTATTCAAGAACAGATAGCTCAATATGAGAAGGAATTGCAGGTTCAGTTACTAGAAAAAGAGAAAGAAATTCACGAGGCAGTTCAGGCTGGTAAAATGATTCCAGAGCGTGGCAAACTTGAGATGGTAAAAGCACAGAAACAAATGGAAAATGCATTAGTTCAACAAAAGGAAAAGATGAAAGCTACAATGATGGAAGAGGCAACTGTCATTAGAAATGAAGTTATTACTGAAGCTGAATTTAAACTTTTAATGCAAGACCAATTATTTGCAGTTACCGTACAAGATGCAATAAAATTTTATGATACAAGAATAAAACAATCAGTAACATTAGGAACTGATGAATTGTTATATGAAGCAGTCCTTCCATCTACTGAATATCCTATAATACCTATACCATATCTATGGACTGGGACACCTTATCCAATATCAGCAGTTACACCTCTTGTAGGAAAACAACAAGAAGTAAATAAAGCTCATCAATTAATGGTTCATAATGCTAATTTGGCTTCAAATTTAAGGTGGCTTTATGAAGAAGGCTCAGTTCCAGAAGAAGAATGGGAACAATATTCCTCATCACCTGGAGCATTGTTAAAGTATAGGTCTGGTTTTTCACCACCTACACCAGTTCAGCCTTCACCTCTTAATGCTGCGTTCTTTCAGATTACTCAAGAAGGAAAACAAGATATGGAATATATGTCTGGCATTTATTCTTCAATGCAAGGTGCAGGTGAACAATCGCATGATACTTATAGAGGAATGTTAGCTGTTGATGAACATGGAACAAGAAGAATGAAGGCATGGATGAAAACTGTTGTTGAACCAGCTTTAGAACAAATGGGAAAAGTTTTTAAACAAATAGCACAAGCAACATACACATCTCATAAGATATTCAAGATAGTACAACCTTCATCTTTAAAAGAAGAAAAAGAAGTTGAAATTAATGTACCTATTTATAATGATTTAGGAAAAGCAATTGGAAAGTGGAACAATTATGAATCTGGACAATTTGATGTTAGAATAGTCCCAGGCTCTACAATGCCAATAAACAGGTGGGCTTTAATAGAAGAATATTTCAGATGGTTCCAAGCAGGGTTGATTGATGATATAGCAATGTTAGCTGAAACAGATGTTAAGGGTAAAGAAAATATTATAAAGAGAAAATCAATTTATTCTCAGTTAAAGTCTCAGGTCGATAGTCTTGAAGAAGCATTGTCAGATAAAGAAGGAACTATTGAAACTCTTACAAGACAACTTGTTCAAGCAGGAATTAAAGGTAAGGTACAACAAGCTGACCAAGAAGTTCAAAAGTCAACGACAGAAACAAAGGGACAACAAAAATTATTACAAAAGCGTATGCAGGATGAAGCAAATCTCTCTAGGAGGGAGGTTGGTCTTGCAGCTAAAGAACAAAATCAATCTGCAAACAAATAATTTGCAGGTTAAATAATAAATAACTAAATTAAAAAGGAGATAATATGGCTGAGAATGTAGACAACTTGCAAGGAAGCAACCCTACGTCAGGTTCAGAAACCGGCTTAACCGCCGATGGATTTACCAGTGAAGACTTTTTTTCTTCGCTGGATGCACAAGTAAACGGAATGATTACTGGTGCTGCTCCAAGTCCTAAACCAAGAGTCGAAGAAAAATCGGAAACTAAAAATTCTAAACCTAGTAAAGGTAATTCTGAGTTAGGGAAAGAATATACGAAGTTGGAAAAGAGGTACAAAGATTCTAGTCGTGAAGCAGTACGCCTTAATCAGCGGAATCAGGAACTAGAAAGAGGTGCTCCCATCTTAGACAGAATGAGACAAGACCCTGCTGTGGCAGAAAAAATCAAGAATGTAATTAATGGAACCGATATAGAATCAGGAGATATGAAGAAAGCTTTTAATCTTCCAGAAGATTTTGTATTTGATGCTGATGAAGCAATTTCAACTCCTACTTCTGATTCTGCAAAAGTATTAAACGGTCTCGTTGATTCTCAGGTTCAAAAGAGAGTTTCACAGTTTGCACAGCAATACAGTGATAAGATGGATAAGTCTAGAGAAATAACTGAGTTTGTTAAAAGGCATAAAATGAGTCGTGATGAATATAAAGACTTTGTTAATTATGCCCAAAGTAGACCATTATCTTTGGATGATATCCATACCTTGATGAATCTTGAAAAACGAGATGCGAATATTGCAGAAAACACAAGGATGGAAATGAAAAATCAAATGGAAAATGTTCGTAAAAAACCTGCTTCCGTAGCTTCGTCTGGGAATGTTCCACAATCGGAACAAACTGCAGATGAAATGGTATTTGAAGCCATTAAAGGTTCCAGCATAGAGGGTCTTGAAGGATTACAATAAACCCTTAATGTAAAGGAATAAACATAAAATGCCAAGTTCATTAAAAGATACTCCCCTGTATCTATCAAATTGGAATTTAGCTGATGTTGATTCTGGTGGGTCTGCTGGAAGCACTCTCGATACTGGCGTACTAAGAAGAAAGTATAATTTTGGAGACCAAGTTTCTGAATTAGCACTTTCACAAGACCCGTTTTTCCGATTTGTAAGTAGAGTAGCTAAAAAGCCTACTGATGATCCTGCATTCAAGTTTACAGAAAAACGCCCATCTTATATGAAAAGATATGCGTATGTAACT
>NZER01000376.1 GCA_002690445.1 Candidatus Pacearchaeota archaeon | reverse complement strand
TTTCAAATAAAGATAATATATTACTTCCTCTTGTATCTAATACAACACGCTGTATCGCCATATTTACTCTCTATATTCCTGTACCAATGTCGTAAAAGTTTTCACTAACCGCTTCCGCTACTTTTCTACCGTCCATAATAATATCTGCACTTCCAGTTTCTTTTTGTGTCTTTATCATTGTCTTCATTAACTTATTCTGTTCTTTCATTTCTTTTAACAAATTATCATTAGCTGTTCGTTGTTCATGCAACGGAACAATCATTTCGGGGCCGCCTTCTCCAACAGTAGCGATGGTGGGTTTTGTTACAATACCACCCCGTCCTAATTGTGGCATCGCGACGGCCTTCATATATTTATCACCCGCTGCAGAACCGTATAAAGCTATATTCATTTTTTTATACGTATCCATAGCTCGTGGTCCAGTAATTTTACCGGTCGCTAATCCAATCATGCCTGTGGCATCAACACCCGCTCTTGCTAAACCTTTAATCTTATTTAATCTATCCACTAACTTTTGATAGTTTGATTCGGTAGGAGTTTTTTCTCTACCACCGATAGCTAAATTAACAGCTTGTGTTAAACCAGAGGGTTGGCCAAAATCAAACACTCCACCTGACTTAATATGTTGTTCTATAGATTTTGCAGCGCGCCTTCTACCTTTACCATAACCACCTGTTAATCCAAACGCTTTATTTAGACCCTTAGTTATTAATTGACCTGCAAATTGTCCAGCCATCGTGCTTAAGGGTGGAGGTACGCCAAGAGCAGTTAATCCCATTCCAATTCCAACACCTGCACCTGAGCCAACACCAGCGGTCGCTGCTTGCCCCCAACTACCAGTTTGTTGAAAAGTATCCGCAAACGACATTAAAGCACCTGCACCACCAGCTTTGGCCATTCCACCAAAACCACCCATTTCAGAAAATCTTCCGCTGACGCCAGCTCCATATCCACCCGAAGATAGGGTTTGCCCCTTTGGAATACCCAAAGCCGGAGGTGGCTTCGGCGGTGGGTTTGATTTGCCTTTAAAACTGTCTGCAAAGCCATCTTGATATCCCGGAACACCAATAGAAGATAACTCATGAGCTACGCTTGAATTAATGGGTAATCCCTTCCGTATTCTATCCGTAGGAACAATAATTTCGCGGTTCCCGCCTTCGCCAGCCATAAATAAACCAGGACTATTAACAACTCTTCCACCTGCTGCCTGACCCATATATTGTGCGGCAGCGCCCATTGCCTTATCACCCATATACTTTTTAGCAATAGCGCGCGCACCCCCTGCAACTATACTTCTACCTGCTTGTTTCAAACTTCCTGTACGAGCAAAAGTCTGTAACCCTTCTTGTAAGCCAGTCATTAATACATTATCATGTCTCTTGAAAAACTTATCCATCGTGCCGCCCTCTTTCATAGACTCAGTAAGTCCGGCACGAATACCTAATGATAATCCCTCTTTAGCACTTGCTCCATTAGACCACGCATTCATTCCTGTCATAAGAGCTTTTGACATTTCTTTGCCTGCCGGGCCCGTCCCAAAAGCCTTACCTAACGCAACACCAACTTCGGTTTCATACTTTAAAAAGAATTGCTTAGCATAGTCTTGCCAACTTTTTCTATTTGCTTTATCGCGGTCGGTCATTTCATCCAAGCGTCTATCATATTCTCTTCGCCAATATTCCATCATAGGTGCTTGTTGACGCCTTGTTTCTGCCATATTAGCTGCAGCGACTTCCGACCGCCGTGCCTCTGAACCCGAACCCGTTAACCCACCGCCAGTTGTAGTAATACCGGTAAACATACCCGCACTTAATGGAATAATATCGCCACCATCTTGAAATCTTTGAGTGCCACTTAACGGTAATATTCTTGTTGCACCACCACCTAAAGGTAACACTAATTCTGGACCTGCTTCACCTATTAATGCATGAGTAGGACGAGTGACAAGACCACCTTTGGCAAGTTCCGCTTCTGGATTCGCTGCAGCTTCTCTCTCAGCGATGCTCGACTGCAATTCAAGAATTTGCTCGCTAAGATCTGTTATCAGGTCAAAGTTGGCTTCATTATACTCCAGACCTTCAAGTTGTTTTTCCTTCGCCACCAATTCAGCTTGGGCTTCTTCTTGTGTTTCTTTGAATGCATCATATAAATTTGAGGCGATCTGGATCTGGCTTCCGATAACAGCGCCCGGCACCCCGCCACCAACGGCACCACCAACTACCGCGGCTTCTGCAACATTTTCACTAAAAATAGCGTTCCAAACTTTACCAGCAGTTGAATCATTCCACCACGCGTCGAAGGCGTTACCAATACCGGCGGCAAGGGCTTGGCCAAGAGATGCAGCAATGTCATTAAAAATTGGCAACATTCTCTTTTTGAGCTGCTCCCAAGCCGCCTCAAATTTATTCATACCTTCCGTAGCATTAACATCTTCCGCAAAGCTGCCCATATCTAATGCATCTTTAATGTATTTAGAAAGCCCATCTATCGTAGCACGCAAACTATCTGGATCATTGCTGTCAAATCCAAATAGTTCACCCATTTCTTTAGTGATATCACTAAACACACCAAAGAAAATGTGTTTTACTCTCTCAAGGATGGTTTGGCTTTCCCTAATTGTTTGATTCATAGCATCTGCAACTTTAGCTTCTTGTTCGCGTTGTTTTCGCACCGCGGCAACTTCCTTACTAATCTTGCCGTATTGCTTCATTTCTATTAATAAATCCTTATATTTTTTCTTTTGGGCCTCGTCATCAAGTTTGACCCGTTTTTTAGCATCTTTTTCGGTCGCGTCTTCCCATTTCGATGCTTCCAGTGCCATATCTTGGATATCAGCCCACGTCCCTGCATTTTTTGTTAAGTTCTTACCTTGGAGATCGGTTACGTGACCAATAGCCACCCATTGTTCATGCTGTTTTAAAAGCCTTAGAGTGGCTTCTCCCGTCATACCGCTAAGATCAGTCATTGCTTTGAGTTGATGTCTACGGATCTCCGTTCCGTCTTGCATCACAAGATTGCCTTCTTTACTTAATTTTACAGTAGTTCCCAAGTGACTTAAAACTGTTTCATTCAACTTACCTATCTGTGATGGCTGATCAGCAAGATTCCATAACTTAAAGGGATTAAGTTTCCCTATACTTCCTCCTAGTACTTGAGCCGCTTTACCAATATTTTCACCAATTTGTGCAGGGTCCGTAAAAGCATCACCCATTTTATTTAATTCTTCTACTCCTACCCCTGCTCTCGCAGCTTGTATGGCCATTTCTTTAAGACTTTCAACTGATCTACTATTTTGAACAGATATATCTTTAGTTATTGTAGCAATATTTCTCATAACCAAAGCAACATTAGTGCCAGCCATCACTGCGCCTTCTCTAAGAGATAAAACGAATTCTTTGGCATCAACATTTATTCTAGTAAGAGACTCTAGTATTTGGCCGGTAGACTCAGCACTCATCCCAAAACCCTTTTGCATTTGTAAGCTTAATTCTATGAGATCACTTGTAACCATTGATATTCTACCAAACTGTTGTGATAAATTGACAGCTTCTGCGCCTGCGTGCTCCATAGTTACACCTAAGTAAGACATTCTATCGCTTACTTCTAGTATATCTCCGCGTATACCCTGTAATCCTGAACGCAATCGGCCTGTGCCTGCTACTACCTTAGCCATCATTCCATCAATTTGTAACATTCCATCTACAATAGCCTTTATACCTACAACCAAAGCGCCAATTGCTCCTGCTTTCATTGCCCCCTTAATCATACCCATGCCCTTACTCAATCCCTTCTTGGCCATATCACCCATATTCTTATTGAATATTTTCATACTTTTAATGGATTCAGTAAGTTGTTTAAGGCGAGTTTTTTCCATCTTTTCTATTTTTGTTTTAAAACGCTTTTCTTGATCTAACCTTTTTATTTCGGCGCGGGCTTGTATCTTTTTGAGCGCATCCTGGCTTCCTAACCCCATACTAGAAGCATCTAAAGCTTCCAGAAAACGATCTAAACCTTCGTTTACTCCAGCGAGTTGATTACCAATGTCGCTGCTACCGTTGCCGTTTGCCATTTATATTACTTTCTATTTTTCTTCATTTGACGAAGT
Source organism: Candidatus Pacearchaeota archaeon (assembly GCA_002690445.1). The sequence continues at coordinate 1,918 of NZER01000376.1, read as the reverse complement.
ACATCGTCAAGAGTCATTCCTTTTGCATTCATTTTCTGTTGTAACTTTTTATTCTTTTTTATTTCTTTTTCTATTTGCTTTAATTCATCTTTATTTCTTTTGTCTTGGATCGTAGTCTTATCAGAAGATTTCTTACGAAAAAAATCAATAGCAGAATGAATACCAAGTCCTGCGAGCGCAGTCTTGGCTAAACTACCTAAACTCATCCCACCTTCTTTTTCAGCAAAGGGATCTACTATTTGCGCTCCCGCGGGCAGTGCCATATTAATTCTCCATATAAAGTTTTACATAAATAAATATCCCCTTATATTAAAATTTTATAAGGGGATAAATTATTAACGTCCCACATCTCTTGCACGGGTTATTCTTGATTTAGCTGGTTGTGGCATCACAGCGGGTTGCATATTTTTCTTATTTTCTTCTTCGTTTATTTCACTAATCTTATCCAGCCACCACCTTCTCCGAAAGACAGGCATATTATACGCCTCAGTAAAACTTAAATGACCATAATAAACACAATAAAAGCATTCTTCAAAAATATAGTTTTTATGATTATGACTCAGGCCAAAAGAAACCTACCGTAATCGGTATTTCCACCTCCCCACTATGTCCACATAAAGGACACTTAAATTCTTGATTCATATCAACATCTGGTTCTATCTCATCAAGATATTTACGATAAGCACGAGAATCTCGCACATTCATATTATCTACAAATTGACCAATGGTAGCTCTATTTGTATCTCCATTAACCGAGATAATTTGGTACTTTAACTTGGTAGTTATATTTTTTTCAAATGGAGAGTTTGTCATCTTCTTAAGCTTATCAGCTTCTTCAGTAATTTGATTATCTTCTGCGCTATTTAATAGTTTAAATTCAATATGAATACCAGATGGCATTTCAAAATAAAATCTATTTTCCCCCTCTCCTGCAGGTTCAACATCTAGAAATCTCATCTTTAATTGACTTAGATCAAACTCATGTTTAATACTCTCATCACAATCGGGACAATCAATATCAACTGGATATTCCGGACCATATCCCGTAATTCTTAAAAAAGTAAGAATAGCATTTTTATCACCAGAAATAAGATCTTCAGTATTAATAGTTTTATTAAGTATGACATTGTTGAGCATAGCATCAATAGCTTTGCCGCTTCTCAACAAAGAACGCGATGTTAAAATATCTTCATCAGCAGCCGTCAAATGTCTTACTTCAATCTCTTCCAAATTATGTAAAGGACTACCGGTTGGATATATTTTTCCCTTGGATGGGAGCATAACAAAGTCTCTAGGCACAGAAAAACCCGCCATTTGATCATATTCAGTAGCCCTATCAGCTGCAATTTTTTTTGCATAATCTTCGGGGTTACTGTTAATCTCTTGCGGGTCTATCTGCGTAGAAGCGTTATCTTCTTCAAATTCTACAGCTGCAGCTTTGCCTTCACTCATATTCAAAAACTCCTTCTTGTATAGTTACAAGAAATTTTAATAAATAACAGATTATAAATAAACTACTAGTATCTCAGAATGCATTCGTCAGGACGAACCGTAATAGAAATTTCAATCGGCTCACCACTTGTATAATCTAATCCACCAAAATCGGCATCAGTAATAAATGCGCCTTTAATATCCCACTGTTCAACTGTAACGCCCACAGGGTCCATCAAGTGCAAAGAAAAATCTTTCTTATAAAAAGCAGCATAGCCATCACGACCAGAAATTGTTTCATGAGCTAGTCGCGCCCATTCCATTACCTTCTGGGCCGCCGATGGTGCGATAGGATCGTGAAGAGTCATCGCCACAGTACCCCACTCAAACTTACCAGCCAAATATCTTTTACTATTAATATAATCAATTGTAACAGCTTCTTGAGTGAATGTCGGCCGAGCAAATGTCTTTGCAGTAAACTGAGGAA
>NZER01000375.1 GCA_002690445.1 Candidatus Pacearchaeota archaeon | reverse complement strand
TCCGAATCTTTCACAGACATTCGAGAATTTACCAATATTGAGGGAAAGACTCATCCCGCTTACTCAGAAACCATTACGCTCTGCAGCGGTAGTCCCAGAAGCAGCGGTAGCGCCTCCGGGGGTGGCAGAGCCACCAGGCGGCGCACCGCCTACGGTGAGACCGCCACATCAGCCGCCTGCTGGTGGGCGGCTATTGACCGACCTTCAGGACTTCGACACACAGGTATCGGTAGCCTTTCAGCCTAACAACGCTCGTAGGGTTGCTCAGGCCCTACGCGATGTTCCTGTTATAGGCAAGATTCTGAATCTTGCTAACCCTGCATCCGTGGTGACGACGCCGATAGAGAAGGCAGCGGTAGTGAGGCAACAGCTCATTCATGAGGGCACTGAGAAGGTTCGTGGGATAATGAGCCATCCGCTCTCTGTGGGTCAGATGGATAATCTCTTCGGGCCTACGAACGCTGCAACAGGCAAACTCACCAGGGGGCCCCTTGCTGGGTTTTCAGTCAATGAAGTGGCGGAGAGTCCATCTAGATTTGCTGCCAAACTTACAGGTCCACAACGTCAGTGGTTAGCCCGTCAGGGCGACGTGGAAGAAGAGATATTCCAGTTCCTTCGACGTGCCAAGGTGGATATAAATAAGATTCCCCTAGAAGAGGTAGAGCGGTACGCAGGGCGTACGGTAGTTGGGAAACTCACGCCAGAAGGTGAGTTGGTAGAGTTGGGGTTTGTTGGCGGTAGGCCCAAGCGACTGCTGGGGAAGATAGATACAGAGAAGACTCGTAAGTTCAAGAACATCACAGAGGCGCAACGGCACGACTTCGTGTACCTACCATATGAGCAGGCAGTGGCCCTGAAGGCGAATGCGGTCATCACTAGAGTCGTCAATAAGAAGACCTACGATTGGGTTCTGAAGAACCTTCCCGAGGATGTTACTACTCGTGGGCTGAGGCCTGGTGAGGCTGCGGGGAGATACGGCCATCAGCTTGCTGAACAGTTTCCTAGGCGGGTATTTGAGGGTACGGGGGCCTCAGAGTTCGCTACGCAGGTACGGCGCATGATGGAGCCAGGGCGCGTTCCGGCTATCCTTCAGAGCATCAATAAGCTGAACTCGGTGCAGCGTATATTCGCCCTGGCTGGGGATGCGTCGCTATTCACTATTCAGCTTCTTGCGGCAGCATTTAGGCATCCAGGGCCTTTCTTCCGAAGCGGCGCCGAGTTTGCTGAAACGCTCGGACGGGGTATCCTAAGCCCTGCGAATGCTCGGCGGCACCAAGCCCAGCTAATGGCTCGTAACAACGATCTTATACAGGAAATGCGTGGGTTGATTATGCCCGTGGAGGGCTCCACTGAGTTTACAGAGGCGTTAGGACGGCAGGGGCTTCTTGGTACACAGGGTCTGTTCGGGCGCGTTTTCGGCGCACCGCTGCGACCGTTCCAGATAGCCTTTGAGACCACACTCACTCGTGCTGGAATAGACCTAGCGCAGGCGTTGAGGCCACTTGCGCGCGGGGACCCTGCGCGCCTGAATGCGATTGTGGACTATGTGAACCAGATGAGGGGGCTAACCTCCTCGGCCCGTCTTGGGGTTTCCCCTACGCAAAGGATGACGGAGTCAGCACTTTTTCTGGCCCCGAGATATAGAAGGGCGGTGGCCGCACTGCACGCAGGCACTCTCCAGGGTGAGCTACGTGGCGAGCTGGCTCGTAGGGCCTATGCTCACCTGGTTGCGGGCGTCACTATGAGCTATGCGGGGATTACTATAGCGCTGGGAGTGCAAAGAGGGAAGTCTACGAAAGAGATTAGGGCAGAGCTGATTGAGGGCCTGAATCCAGCCTCGTCACGGTTTCTGCTCTGGAATTTTGGTGGGCAGATGGTTGGGCCCGGGTCCAAGTTCGTATCCGACGCTCGGATGCTGGGACGCATGGTGATGACTGGCCTTGGGGCTGTTGGCCTAGCGGAACCGTCACCTTCTCAGAACCTTTTGGACTTCTCTGAATTTCAACAGAACCCACTCGTGAAGTGGGTGCGGAGCCAGCTAGCGGCGGGACCTAGCACGGCCTGGGACATATTCACAGGCCGAAACTATATAGGAGAGCCGGTCAAGCTGAACGACCCCCGTAGCCTAGTCAGAGAGTTCGGAGAGAACGTAATCCCCATTTGGCTGTTTAGCGCCCTGTACGAAGGGGGCACACTTGGTGGTCGAGGCATCCGGGCTGGTGCCGAGTTCTTTGGGGGCAGAACCTATCCCGAGGGTAGCTTTGATATCCTGAAGGCCGAGGCCCAGAGGGAAATGGGGAAGCCCTACACTGACCTAGAGCCTCAGGAGAAGCAGCTTCTCAGGGAGGTGATGAAGGGAGAACTTCAGCCACTTCAGGACGAGCAGGTGCGCCGAGGTCGTGAGTTCGCCACTTACTTCGCTGCCCTAGATGAGATTGAGAAGGAACGCCGGCAGGAGCTGTTGGTGCTAGCCACACGGAAGAAGATTACGTGGGTAAAGTACCGTGCGATTGAGGACTACGCCAGAGGCCGTAGACGAGAGGCGGGAATAGACCGAGAGTTTGAGCCGGACGACGTGAACGATTCGGACCCGAACCGCAGAGCGTTGGCCCAGCACAACCATGTGATATTCGACGACCCCGACACTAGAGACCAGTATTGGGAGTCTGTTCGAGAGCTTGTGGAACGGAAGCTGAGAAAGCTCTATCGAGATTGGACGATTGAGCAGCAACGCTACGTGCTGAGGAACACGAACCGGTATCCCATCCCAAGAGCTGTCCTAGCCAAGATGCCCAACTGGATGATATTGGAAGTACAGGCCTCTCAGGGGGCCAGAGAGCGATATTTCCAGGCTAGGGGCAGGCCAGACCTTGCCGAGCTGTCTCGTAGGCTCTTTTACCTAGAGGGGCAGCAGGCCGAGAAGGTTGGTGTTCCTGCCGCCCCAGCGCCTGCGGGCACTCCGCCGCGGCCGTCTCAGCACCCGCCGCTTATGTCAGATACGCCGTATTTGGAGCGATAGTAAGGAGGAGTTATGATCGTAAAGGAACAGATAAGTTCAGCGCTGACGCACCCACGGAAGGCCTTCGTCCTGTCCCAGCCTGGGCCTTGGTTGAGAGGGAATATGAAGGCGGAGACACCGATAGAACCTTGGTGGCTTTTGATGCAGAGGAGTATGTGGCAATGTATCCTGAGGCCGATAATGAGTTTCACGGTGGATATATCCATGAGTCTGAGAAGGGTGACGAGAGATGTGTAAGAAAGGGATGTTCGATAGGGTAAAGGGTACGGTGTATGCCGAGTGCCGAGACGCCATCTTTAAGCAACTTGGACGTCGGGCTTCTAATCGGGAAATGCTTGCTATCCTCTTGGATAATGGAGGCTGTATGAACAGTAAGCACCCCGTCCGACTTGCGAAATTTGACAAACTGGAAAAGGTTATGGTAGAGTCCTAGACAACTGAACATATAGACGACCAGGGTGAAGCGTCCATGGGCTAGTTCCATGAGCGTTTTTTATTTGTTCAAAACGAGGTTGATATGGTATCAGTTAACGACTACGACAATCCAGACGATGTAGCTGAGGAAGAGCGTCCCGTTGACCCTTCCGTGGAAGGGCCTCGGGCCGAGGCACCTGTGGAGTCTCCTGAGGCTGCTCCGACGACTGGGGTTGTTCCTCCTTCCCCTGCGTCGCCTGAGACAGTCCAGGAGGCTCCTGCGCCTACTGAGCTTAAGACGCTCAGGCAGCGTAACGCAGAGCTTGAACAGCGCCAGGCTCAGTACGGCGAGTGGGCACAGCAGCAGGGCATCGTTCAGGATGAGGCTCGTAGAGTGGCCCAGCTAGAGCAGCGGGGTATGGACTATGAGAATGCCCGGCAGGTCGCCGGAGAAGAGAGGCGTGCGACTGAGGTCCAGATAGCGGGCCAGGTTGAGCAAGCGTCGAAGCAGGCGGTAGTTCGCGGCCTATCGGAGAAGTTCGGACTCCCCGCGGCGGAGCTAATGCGATATAACGACCCCTACGTCATGGAGGACTTTGCGAGGCAGAGGGCTGAGATTAACGGCATGAAGAAAACAATTGCAGCCATCCCGAAGACTACCGTGCCGGAGCAGGACTACGAAAGTGGACAGGGTGGTGCTGGCTCGTTGGCAGAGCGCCATGCGATAGGCATGAAGGAAACCGAACTTACGGATGCTGAACACGCTGCCCTTGGCAAGCGATTGAGGGCATCAGGATAGATACCCAACCCCCTATAGGAGATGAACAATGGCGCAGACTAGTGGTACAGGCCAATTGGAAAATGCCTCGGCGGAGATGATTGACAGCGCCCGATATACGGCGGAGCATAACGCCCCCGTCTGGGCCGCCGCCAAACATTTCACGTTGAAGAAGGGTCACGATACCTTTATCAACGTGAAGGTCGGGCAGATGACCATCAGTAACCTAACCGAGGGCGTGGACATCGTGGACGAGGAAGAGATTGGCATGACCACCTCCTCGGTCACTCCGGGCGAGGTGGGTGCCAAGGTCATACTGACGTATAAGCTGCTTCGCCAGAACATGGCGGCCAGCTTCCAGATGATCGGCAAGCAGCTTGGGGACGGCATGAAGCGCATACGTGAGACCGACCTCATCGCGCTGTTCACGTCACTTAACGGCGGGACTAACTTCGGCGCGGCGGGGGCGGCGTTCTCGGCAGCTAACGCGACAAGCTGCGTCAGCGTCGCTAAGACCGACAAGATGGGTGAGGACATGATAATCATTCAGCACCCCAATGCGGTAATGCGTCTTGCCCGAGACCTCTCCACCGTTGGCTCCGGTACGATACGCCCACTGCCAGACGGCTTCTCGGCCCGTATGATGGGTAAGGCGTGGCGTGGCTACCAGATATGGGACGTGCCTGTCTTCGAGACTGGGAACATCACCCGTGACTCCTCAGACGATGCGATAGGCGTCATCATGGACAATCAGGCCGCATTGGGCACACTTGAGTCACTGGCTCCGAGGGTAGAGAGGGAGAAAGACATCTCCCTGAGAGCATGGGAAGTCGTCATAACCTCTGACTACGCTGTCTTCGAGATAGATGACTCACTCGGTGCCGGACTTACATACGATGCGGCTGACCCCTCCACGAGTGCCTAGGTAGGTAGTTGATGCCAACGGCTGAAGAGCTAAGAGTGCTCAAAGACGAAGAGCAGAAGATATTCAAGTCAACCGGAGTTCAGGTTGGCCTGATACGCAATAAGCAGCCCTGGGCGCAGTGGTGGAAGGAAGACGGCACCCCGTTGCCTAATAAGTTGCCCGCAGACGCCTACCACGTAACCAAGTATCTTGGGCGGGGCTGGTCAATGACGGAGCCGCAGGTGACAGAGGCGGTTAAGCTGTATTCAAAGTTGCATCCGAATGGGGCGAACGGCTCTCACGTTCATCGCTACAACAGAAAAATGGGTAGCGTCTGTAAACAGAACGGGTGCGACGCCGCTCGCACGACGGAGTACAAGAAGCGACAGAAGAAGGCAGTGCAGCCGTAACGATAGCCGAGGCTGCCGTAAAGTATCGGCTAATCGCGGGGCGTAAGAACCCGTAAATAAAGGAGAGAGAGGCATGGCTTTTCCAGGATTCAAGCAACTAAAGCCCGGCTGGGAGAAGGTGACAACCACGGGTAAGCGGGCCAGGTGGGGGGAGGATGCCTATATGTTCCCTGGCCGGTGGTTTAGGTACGCCATTGCGGGCGAGGCGTTGACAGTGGCGAACCTGCATACGCACATTAGCGCCACCGACGCGCACGACCTTGACCTGGTTCCTGCTGCGGCGGTGTCGGCAGGCGACACCACCATCACAATTGCCAGCTTGACCACCACCCTAAACGAGTACGCCGACGGTATGCTCATCTTGAACGACGTTGAGGAAGAGGGGCATTACTACCTCATCAAGGGCAATACAGCGGGCACCTCCGCGACATGCACAGTGACTATCGACGAAGAGGACGGCTTCGTGGCCGCGCTCACCACCTCTCAGCAGATGGGGCTTGTTCACAGCATGGGCTTTGACGTGGTGGTTTACCCGACCACATCGCTCGGACCTCCCGTTGGTGCCACCTGCGTGGACTGGGCCGACAACCAACACGGCTGGCTACAGACTCGCGGCCCCGGCGTGGCGACGTTACATGAGGGGACGGCTGTCCTGGCTGGCAACCCTCTTGGGCCGACTACCCAAGGGACTGCGGGCGAGCTTGAACTGCTTGACCAGAGCGGCACCATCGACTACGGCATTATCGCCTGGATGGGCGATGCGGTCGGTGTTGAGGACGAGTCGTCTGCGGTCTACTGGGTGGGCATCTAGTGGGCTGGTGGGAACGCCGGATACCGCGTATCCGTGACTTACCAGGGCGAACGCCCCTAATGGGTGTCTGGCTATCACCGTCCCAATATAGGCTCACGCATCCGGTAACACGGCGCACTCAGGACTTGTACTTTGAGCACCCTGAGCGCCACGATCCGGAGGACTTGACTCGGATAATCCGAGACCAAGAACGGAAGGCCCTCAAGTCGTTGGCAGACCCGAAGCCGGACAAAAAGGCACGTCGGGTCAACATCGCACGGCGGCTGACCATGATTGAGGGCCGAGAGAAGGCGGTCGCCGAGAGATGGTATTAACCGGGCTCTGGGTGTCCAAGTACGGCTATCAGGTCACAGACAGCGACTCTGGTAAGTCGGAGACCGCCTTCATCATGGGTACAGACGACGAGATGGTAGATCCCGTGTACATCCAGGAGCTTGAGCACTTAGCCCGCGAGAGCGTGGTGCGTGGATGGAAACGCGAGAAGCCCGTGCCGCACACGCCTGAACAGCGACGAGACCTTGGAGGGTCTCTACAAGACATCAGCTCTTCACTGGCGTACCGTAAAGAGAATAACCATGCTAGATGGTGGTGAGGTGAACTATGCCAGGCCCAACTTATAGCGTCCAATACGTAGAGGGAGACGGCGAGATAATCCAATTCGGGCAGTTCAGTGAGGCCGCCCATGCGTTCTACGACCGGTGGTGTCCAAGCCTGGCGGCTCCGGGCGTATCACCAAGGCCATAGCCCTCTTCGAGACGACCGCTCTAACGCCGGGGCTAACCCTGTTTCTATTCAACACGGCCCCGACGTCGGCCCTGAACGACAACGTGGCGAACACCGCTGTTCTGCACGCCGACGAGTCGCAGTTCATTGGGCGCATTACCTTCCCTGCGATGGCAGACCTAGGGACGGGCGACTCAGAGGCGATCGTTACTCCGTCGTTGGCCACGGGGAACCTGCCACTGGACTTCACCTGATTACGGGTGAGTCAGCTGGCGACGACCTAATTATTAAGCTCACTATAGAGCGCTACTAGATACCACGGTATAGGAGGAGCGCATGATGCAGAACACCCAGGTCAGCATGGAGGACGTAATAGCACTCATGCAGAGCGACCCTTTGGTGGCCGCGAAGCTCATTAGTGTGGCGCAGGCGCGGCACATCCGCGACCTTGAGCAACAGTTGGCGGCTCTGCGTAACGGCAAACAGGAATGTGAGGTTCCCGAACTCAAAGAGGTTCTGGACACCGAGCACAAGGAATAGGGATAGTGAGGACAGATGGTACTCCAGGCGGAAACCCGCGAATCTCTTCGCGCACACATAGGGTATAACCTTGGGCCGAACGTCCTTTACGTCTCCTCCGCATCCTCCAACGGCGATACCACCTCCCTTATAGACAACACGCTGCGCGGCGGTAACGACGTCCACAACGGGAAGTGGATTCTCCTCACCTCCGGCAACAACGACGGCGAGGTCACCGCTGTTGACGACTACGCCCAGATCGGCACGGACTGCACCCTCGCTCCTGCCATCTCCAATGGAACCAGTGCCAACGACACCTACGAGATGTGGGAGGCGAAGTACCACCCAACCCGCATCAACGACTTCATTAACCAGTCCATCAGCGCGGCAACGCGCAGGGTCTACGACCCCGTGGAGGACACCTCGCTGTTTGCCGATGGTGGCAGCACCCGCCTCGCTATTCCATCCAACATCTCTGTTATCTACGAGCTGTCCTATAGGGAGTCCTACGCCTCCAAGCGGATTCACGCCTTTGGCGCGACCTTCGATGAGACCACGGTGGCTAACATCACCCAGGCGTTGGACACCGAGGACAGGAAGCAGGGGGGCCAGTCCCTCAAACTGACCATCGCAGCGGGGGCGTCGGCCAACGACCTGATAACCGACTCCATTACCTCCATCGACATCAGCAAGTACACCCACCTGGAGTTCTGGGCCAAGTCCTCCATCACCACCTCTGCGGCGGACTTCCACATCCTTCTGGACGATACAGCGGCCTGTGCCAGCGCGTTAGAGACGCTGGCCTTCCCTGCCCTGACCGCAGACACCTGGGCGCACGTTTCCGTCGCTCTATCGGCGCGTGAGAGCCTTACAGCCATCATCTCGGTGGGGTATCGGTACACCCAGGACGTAGGAGCCTGCACCGTCTGGCTAGATGACATGAGGGTGGTCAACAACGACAGCTTTGTGTGGCAGCAGATTCCGGGGCACCTTTGGAGCGTGGATCGGAACGCAAGAGACCTGATCCTCACCGGTGGCGCCAAGAGCTCCATTGGCTACAAGATGCTGAAGATACGCGGCGGGGACAAGCCTGCGCTACTGACAGCGGACACCAGCACCACAGAGGTTCCCGACGACTTCGTGATTGCCTATGCAACGGCGTTGGCCCTTGCGTCCCAGGGGGACCCCAAGGCGGGGTTCTGGTTCGATGAGGCTCATAGGGCCAAAAGGCGTATGCCCCTGCTGGTGGGCGCTAGGATGGTAGAGTAGATGCCAGGACGAGTAGAGCTAGAGCCGGATGAAATCTGGCTGAATGGGCTGCGATATAAGATTCTGCCGCCGATTCGGGCTAGCCTAACCAGGCCTCCGGGGAAGGTGGTTATTGGCGACACGACCAAGGACAGCCATCCGAACCGCTCCATCGTGTCCTGGTCTGACCTGCGCGGCGGCATGGGCATTGAGAGGATGGACGAGTCCACCGACATCAACCGCGTCTGGTGGTCTACCGCGAATCTACGCGGCAAGAAACACCTGGTTCCTGCACCCTTGGCGACCACAACGGCCTCCGCCGTAGCGGGGGTCTACAATCTCGGCCCTCCTGCCGAACTCAGTAGTGTCCTGTACGTGCCGCACGGCGTCAATATCTACGGCTACACCAACACTAGCGACGACTGGGGGTCGTCCCTAGCGGCGTTGCCCGCTGCGGCGACCGACGCCATTACCGCCAGGGTCGGTGGCACAGTCTACGCTGTCTGGGCCTGTAAGACCCACTATACCCGTACCGCAGACGGCTCCACCTTTGAGGACGAGACCGACGACATCCAGTATCTAGAGTCCTGGGACGGGCGCCTTTGGGGTATCGACAACACGGGCCAACTGAAGTTCGCAACCGACCTCACCATTGGGGGGACGCCCACCTGGACGGACGACGCTCAGTTGCCGCTGCCAGACGATTCGGTAACAGACCTGCTTATAGACCGAGACGCAGCGGGAGAGGAAATCCTGCACTGCATGACCACCGTTGGTCTATACGCTCACGATGCGGCCAATGCCAAGTGGGTGAAGACCCAGCCGGAGTTGCCAACACATCCAGATAACGGGGTTGGCTCAGTCCGATGGTGGGATAGCCTGTTTATCCCTGCGGGTCTCGGTATCTATCGGCGTAGAGCGGGCGAGACCACTATTGTTACTACCATGGGGCCTGACCGAGATCACGGCCTACCGTCAGATTACCGCGGTGTCATTATTGAGCTAGCGGCAAGCCACAACGACCTTTTGGCCGCTGTTGACGGCACCTCTGCGGTGGCCCGTACCGTCTATAGTGGCTCGGCCTTCGGTGACCTGGCCGGTGGTGGGCACCTGACCGCCGCCGTTCCTAACTCTACTGGGTACAGTTCGATTCTGGCCTGGGACGGAATGGGATGGATGGCCCCGTGGATTTCGGGGTCTACCGACTGGTCAATTGACTTCATGTTCGTGTCCAACGCCTACGGAGAGTACCGGCTTTGGTTTGGTCAGAACATGCGGATTCACTGGATTCAGCTACAGCGGGACATCACCAACCCTGACCAGGTCAGCGACTACGCATATGCGGCCTCGGCACGAACGGACTACCCCATCTTCAATGCGGGGCAGTCGGAGGTGAACAAGACGGCCTATCGCCTTCTGGTTGACGTAGCGGGCGCGAGTTCCGATGAGACGATTACTCCGTATTACCAAATCAACAGCGGCGGCTGGACTGCACTCACCGCTATCACCAGCGACGGGGTCACCAGTTACGACTTCCCCGATAGCACTACCCCAACAGGTACAGCCTTTCGAGACTTTCAGGTCAGGGTTGACCATGCCCGGGGCAGCACCACGACGAACAAGGCTGACGTCAGAGAGGTGGCGCTGGAGTACGACAAGACCGACCCGGCGAAGTGGATACACTTTGTCACCATACGACTGGAGGAGGGCTATGGCGGTGCCAGCATGGAGGAGCAGTTCGAGAACCTGCGCAGCGCGGTGGAGAGCCCGACAAGCGTGGAGTACACGCACCGGAGCAGGGACGCCGACGATGCTGGAACCAGTAACCCTTACAACTATTACGTGAAGGTTAAGGGCGCCGAGGGCCTGGAATGGTCGGGCAACGAGTGGAAGGGCGACATACGCCTGGTGTTCGTGGAAGTCTAATGGCTACCCTAGCGATTGGGACGACGAACGTACCGTCGGCGGGAACCGCTGTTCAGATTGACTCCACAGCGGGCGACGTGGCCTGGATGATGATAAAGCCGCATGAGGGCAACAACGGCGATGTCTACTTTGGTCTCAGCGATGTGTCCTCCACCGTTGGCCTCAGCCTGAGCAAGACTGACGTGGGGAAGGCCCTTCCATTTGCCTCTGAGGGCGGCAGCATCTCCCGAACAGTGCTCTACGTGGACGCCGCAAGTAACAATGACAAAGTGGACTGGGTGATGTTGCTGAGATGACGACTCAGGTTGCAAGTAACTTACATGTTCCCGACTGGTGGCTTGGCTCTCTACCGGAGTGGCTGGTGTACCGAGAGCTTGCCCGATTGGGCAAACGGGACGGGGAGCACTTCACGTACCAGTCGCCGCTCATGGGAGGCCGGATACAGAGGGGTGGCGTCATTATCGACTTCCTATTCTACGATCCGCCGGACCTGGCCATCAATGTCCAGGGAGTCTACTGGCATTACGGTCTTGGGCCAGAGGTAATCGCTAGAGACAGAATCGCACGGGCCCAACTAGCGGGTCAGGGGCTCACGCTGATATTCATTGACGAGGACGACCTGATGAGAAACCCACGGCACTACGTCGAGGAGGCGTTGCAGTACCGAGACCATAGCCAGATGCAGGAGTAGCCAATGCCAAACCTATCAGGATACCTACACACCGCCGCTGGGGTGGGCATCAACGCCGCCGACGTCGCGGTGTTCACCGTCGCCACTGGAGCCGACGAAACAACTGGAACCGGCTCTGCAACGGCCACGACTACCACCAACGCCAGCGGCTACTGGGCCACGGCCTCTGTTGCTGAAGGCGTGTACGACGTCCGCATAACCTCCGGCACCACGATTCTGTGGGCACGGTATCAGACTGACGTGCAGCTGCGAGAGATAGAGACGGCGACCCTGAAGATTCGGAACCCCGCTGACACCTTCGTCTACGACATCCTCCCCGCAGCGATTACGGCCAACCGGACTCTCACCCTGCCTCTCATTACCGGCACGGACACCCTAGCCGTGCTGGGTCTGGCCCAGACGTTCACCGCGGACATTACCCTGAACGACAGCGTAAATCTCACGCTGGGCACAGGTGGCGATGCCGACATAGACTACGACGGGACCGACATGGTGATAAACACCCGCGTGGTGGGCACCGGCGACCTGGTGACTCATAGCCAGCTAGTGTGGGGCACGGGCGTTGCAGTTACAGCAGGCGACTACTCCATCGGTCGAGACGCCGACGGCACGAACCAGCTGCACCTGAACGTACCGACAGGCGCGGCATTTGAGTTGTCGGTGAACGATACTGCGGAGTACGCGCTAAATGCCACTCAGGCGGACTTCAACTCCAATAACATCGTGAACCTTGGGACCCTGAACACCCACACCGTTCCTGCGGGCACTGACACGCTTGTTGGCAAGGCGACGACCGACACGTTTACCAACAAGACCTATGACGCCAGCGGCACGGGCAACTCCCTGTCCAACGTGGGCGCATCCGAGATTGAAATCGGCATCATCACGGGGCATTCCGAGCTAAGCGCTGGGCCTGCCGAGACGGATGAGCTACTCATCAGCGATGCGGGGACATTCAAGAAGATCAACGCCGTCGAGCTTCTCAACCCTGAGAACTTCACCGCATTATCTGCAACCCCCGCAAGCACAGATGAAGTGTTCATCAATGATGGGGGCGTTGGTAAGAAAATCACTGTCGATAATCTAACCGCTTATTACGACGCTGCTACTGCCACTCTCACCAACAAGACCTTCGACGCCAACGGGACGGGCAACTCACTCTCTAACGTGGACGTAGCCGACCTCGCCAACGGGACGGACGGGGAGCTTATCACGTGGGACGCTAACGCTGCGCCCGCAGCAGTCGCGGTGGGCACGGCGGGGCAGGTGTTGACAAGCAACGGCGTTGGCGCAGCGCCTACGTTCCAGACAGGGGGTGGGGTCTCACAGGCCACCCAGGCGGCCATAGAGGCGGAGACTAATGAGAACACCTATCTACCCCCTGACCTCATCAAGCACTCCCCCGGCGTGGCAAAGGTGTTCTGCCGAATAGCAAACTCCGGTTCCCTTGACGCGGGCAGCTATAACGTAGCCTCTGTGACGGATACAGACACGGGGGACAGAACCATTAATTTCACCACAAATTTCAGCAGCACCAACTACTCCCCTGTTACAGCGGTTGACGAATTCTCTGGCACGCATGCAACGAATACCAGCGACGCCGCCGTAGGGTCTGTGAGGTTGCGCATTACGGACACAGAGACGAACATGGCGGATAGAGCCACAGCTACAGCGATATACGGAGACCAGTAATGACTAAGAAGATTATCTACACCGATGCCAATGGCGAAATGTGCGTCGTTCACCCTGCCTATGGCGACAGGCTACGGCCTAAAGGCGAGACTGAGGATGAGCTACTAACGCGGGTGGCAGCCCGTAGCATCCCTACGGGAACGCCGTTTGAGATCGTGGACGAGCCCGCTGTGCCAACGGATCGCACCTACCGCAACGCGTGGGAGTGGAAGAACAAGATAGAGGTCAACATGCCCAAGGCTCGCGGTATTCACATGGATCGCATAAGAGCCGTCAGAAACGACAAGCTCAAGGAGAAGGACACAGAGTTTATGAAAGCCTTTGAGGCGAGAGATGCAGCGCTTCAGGCACAGATAGCCGCCGAGAAGCAGGTGCTACGGGACATCCCGCAGACCTTCGACCTGTCGATCCACACTAACCCAACAGCACTAAAAGCTGCTTGGCCTACTGGACTGCCGCGACCAGCCCTGTAACACCCCAAAGGCGATAATCTACTAATGAATAACCGATGATGGCGATATTGCTGGGGCGCGTTCTGTTTCTGTCCTCTGGTGGGGCATCCACGTTTTGGTTGACCCGCCAACCGGAGCGGACGCCCACGGCGGTGTCGCTTGGAACATCTACGTTGAGAGGGGCTGGCTCATGGTGCTGGGTGCTGTGATGGCAGCAGGGGCTCTATATCTAAGGCGACGAGACGGATGGCACGTTGGGCTCCTGGCCCTTCAGCAGTTCGTCCTGCTCGTTGGATTCGCTGGGGCTGTGTTCCACCTGTTCGACAACACGTTCGCGGGCTCTCGCGTTCTAATGGTGCTGCCAGTGGCTGGGGCCGCAGCGGTTATCCACGAACTGGCGATCATAAAGCCCTACTTGGAGAGAAGATGGAAGCACTTGCGGTCTCCCTAGCCGCACTACTGCTTACCGCAGGCACCCTGCTCTTTGCTGCCCTAACGCTGCGGTCTAAGGCCGACGGGACGGAGGTTGAACTGTCCCTGGCCGCCCTGCGCACTAGGGTGTCCCTGCTAGAGACTAAGCTGAGGGAATGCAACAAGAACCTGGAGAGAGAAAGCACCCTTCGTCGCCGAGCCGAGGAGGACAGGCTAGCCGCCCAACTAGAGGTGGCTAAACTAAGACATGGCAGGACATAGGAATCCACCTGAAGGCACCCCCAGCGCCACGTACAGCGAAGTTTGGGATTCTTAGGTAGTTTGCTACTCACGGGGGTGAAACACGCCTCTTTGCGAGTGGCTGATACCGTTCTGAACGTTGCTGGGGTGGCGATAGCGTTGGTGGGCCTGTATCTGGCGGCCATGTCCCCGCCGGCGCAGTACGTGTTCGAGATCACCATAGACGTGAACGTGCCGGAGTACCTGGAGGACCTGCTTAAAGAGGGGCTAAAGGCGGTTCGGAAGTACAACGCTGGCCCTTCCTAAGAAGGACTGGGAGCTAGGTGCTAGGCCGCTCGCCCTTCCTTGCGAAGGGCTCGATGCCAGCCTCCTCAAGTGCTGTCTGAATCCAGTTCCCAACGAGTTGCACCCCATTAACCACGCCTTCACGGTACACATCGTTCTCTGGCAACTCGGAAATCTGCTGGTACATCGCATCTGTGTACAGGATATCTAGCGCCAACTCCCACAGCACCTTGTCCCGCTGGGCCTTGCAGCACATCTTCTGTGTGAGGACAACATCTGATATTAAGCAAAGCTCTGTATCTTAATGCTCATGACTCTCGCTAACGGCGTCTACGGTTGCAGCGACCTCTTTATCCGTCAACAGCATGGCCTCAAGGTCTAGCTTCATCCTTCCCTGGGAAGTTTTCATGGCTCCTCCTTCTGTTCTCTTGGGCCCAAAGGCCACGGACCTGATTCATCTACTTGGGGCTTTCCGTCCTCCCACTTTATGCTGGTTAAGGTGCTCTTGATGTATAGGGGCTGCTCACACTTTCGGGGGCGCCCGTAGTACTTATAGTTCTCTAGGTGGCCCTCTGCAATCTCTCCCATCGCCTTCTCTGCTTCATGGTAGGTGTGGAACTCTTGCAAGACGCCTTTTTCTCCATGGCTATAAATCGGGCAGCAAACAGCCAGCCGTTCATCCTCGATATTCTCCCCTTTAAGAAATCCCCGGAGTGGGCCGGCCCGATATGGGTGCCGTAGTTTCCTCAAGCCCTTGGCCTCTATCTGCCGCACCCTCTCTGGCGTAACTCCCATCATGTCCCCCACAGCTCGAAGGCTCTGCGCTTCTTCGGCCTCAAGGCCGAAGCGGTGTCTTAGCACAAGTGCTTCACGTGGGGTTAAACTTTCAAGACCCCTGGAGATGGCCTCCCGCAGGAACAGCTGCGAAAGGTCACCGTCGTCGCTGATAATACGCATTTGGTCAACGTCGTCGCTGGTGATTGCAAAAGCCTCAGGTTGCCGCTTTAGGCGGAACCCACTCAGCCCCACAGGGAAGATATGTTCCTCAGGAACCTCCAACGCAATAGACGCCCGTAAGCGGGCCTCCTCGCTAGGATAGAATGCAAAGCGGAGCCACTGATATAGCGTGTTGAGTGCAATCTTCAGAGCCTTGGCTGCCTCCTCACGGGTCCACCCCTTAGCACGTATTGCCCGGTCAAGGTTGTAGTTAAAGAACCGTAGCTTAACCCCTATTGGGAAGTGTTGAGGTAAGTGTTCGGGCAGCATAAGGTTCCGGTTCATATCTCTCGCACCTCCACCACAGTCTTGGATTCCCCCTCTTTACACCGCACGAACTCCGGTCTCTCCAACTGGACCCGGTTAGCGTTGTCGTCAATCACCACCTCTGCTTGAACCAGCCCATCTTGCCAAGGCTTCATGGCGATAATCATGTTGTCCAGGTCCAGCACGTAATTGTGGTGGAAGAAATACTTCAGCGAGATTTTAGGCACCAGGTAAAAGTCCCTGAGCTCGAAGACGCCATGATCAAAGCCGCTCCGCTTCATCTTCTTCTTTGCCTTCAGATAGGGCCAGTCCCGACCTCCGGCCTTACCCCAGAGCTCCCTCGGCGGCAGGAACCCCAGCTCTATGGTGATGGTGGCGGTCATGCTTTCATCCTTCGGCGGAAGGATTCAACTCCATACATAGGTAGCGACACAGTGGCAAGGCGCTTCTTGCTCAATGCTAGATAATCTAGCGACGCTTCTATCATTATTCCCCGCCGGCCAAGTTTTTGGGCAACTACCCCAGTAGTAGAAGTTCCTGCAAAGCAATCCAAAACCGTACCTGGCACCGTGTCCTCATGCCCGCACTTGCAGGTTGGCTCCCAGCCTATGGTATTACGCGGTATATCTGGCTGGCGAACCTCGGCACCTCTTCCTTTCACCAGCATGTCGCCAGAACGCCAATCCTTGCCATCGCGGTGATAATCTACAATCCGCTGCCACGGTGCGCCACAGCCAGGGCAGCAACCCCGCTCGCTGGTTCCCGCCAGGATGCAGGGTTCGACTAACTTCTCTGGGTACACGGCGAAGTGGTCTGTTTTTGTGGTATAATTAGAGTATGAGCACGTACACCTGCGAAGTCTGTTCCACTCAGTTTCGCCGACCTCTATCTCCGTCGCATCTTCGCCGCAGCCCTCCGAAGATGTGCTCCCGGGCCTGCCGTGATGAGAAGCGTCGGACGCTGGTGGCCCTGGTGTGCCGTCAATGTGACTGCCTGTTCCACCGAAAGGCATATATGAAGGACTGGTCTCAGGAGCGGGGCCCGTTTTGTGGCTTTCAATGTTATGGGCGCTGGCAGAGTATCCATACTCAAAGAGAGGCAAACCCGAATTATCGCCCTCACTCAGCGGCTCGCGGTGCATCTGAATGGAGCCGAAATCGCCAACGTGCCCTGCAGCGCGACTCGTCGCGCTGCGTTCGGTGCGGGTCTGGCGGCACTCGGCTGCATGTCCATCACCGTCGCCCTTGGAAGGCTGGCCAGGCTGACCCCCATGCGTTGGACAATCTGGAGACGTTATGCGTTCCTTGCCACCGACGACAGCATCCTGTCCCTCATGGCCCTGATGGTCGCTTTGTAGCTGTGCGCCACTAAAGGCTTGAGTGGCTATCTCCCACACCGAGCGCTTGTTGCGGCCGTTGACTAGCGTATCGTGGTTGGCAAATCCACTTGCTGTTCTTCTGTCGTTGACTTCACTCACGCCATCTAGGTTCTTCGCATCTGGTGGATACGCTTTAACAACACGACCCTCATGGATTGCGGGTTCCCGAATAGCATCCTGGTCGTAGTAGTACCGCTCCGACTTACTCAACAGGAACAGGTACTCGTGCGCCTTTGTGGGCCGGTCGGTGACGGATTCAGGCATAGGATTGGGCTTTGACCATATTATGTCGCTGCGTAGATACCAGCCCGCATCCCGTAGCGCGAAGGCCAGCATCCACGGGACACCCACCAAGTCCTTGGGCTTGAGGCCCAACGGAGTCGGTGCTCGGCCAGACAGTTGACTAGAATGCTTCTTGCCGCCACCCGTACCTAGCCGCTCCCCCAACTTGTCTAGCTGCTTACATAAACGCCGTCGTTCTCTATGCGCACGACCTTGAAGTTTTGAATCAGCACTCCGTTGATAGCCTGGTTGGCCTGAACCGGCATAGGAGTCGCCAATGTTGCACCAAAGGGTACCGTCGCGCCTAAGCACTCTGCGCACCTGCTCGAATATCTCCACCAGGTGCGCGATGTAGAGTTGCGGCGTTGGCTCAAGGCCCAGGGAGCCGCGCCATCCATCACCCCACGTCAGCGGCTCTAGTTGATAATCCCGAAGCGCCCAATAAGGCGGGCTGGTCACCGCCATGTGAACCGACTCGTCGGGCATCTGCCGCAGGACCTCTCGGCTATCTCCGTGTAGGAGCTTGACGATCCCGTTATCCCACCACGGCTGCATCAGGCTTCGCCCTTCCTGGGAAGGGCTTCGGCCTCCTGACTGAATTTAAGACATAAGCAAAACTTCCCAGACCGACAAGGCCCATGGTTGCCCTTTCGCATATGACACCTCAGATGATGCCCACACTTGCATTGCTTAGTCATGATGTCCCACCGATTGAGTGACGCGGTCATGCTCATCCTCCTGTCCGGTAGCTGTCGCAGGTGAGGTTCCTATCTAGCTAGGGTGGAGTCCTCCGTTTTAATAACCAGACCAGGCTTCATCGTCTTTAACAAGCTTTCCATCTGTGACCACTCTTCCTCTGTCATAGGGAAGGGGCTTCGGATGTAAGCCCACCTAGATGCTGACAAGGGCAATGTAACCACTCTATCTTCTGTTCGTGGTAGGGGGGGCATTCAATCATCCTCCTGTGCGGTAGCTTTCGCAGGTGAGATACACCTGCTTCACGGCGCCGGTGTTGGTGTCCCACAATCTGTCTGCTAGCCTGTCCCCAATGTGCTCCGCCATTTGCTCTCGGTTGCTCAGGTTGGTAGCCACCACAAGCCTGCCCCCGTTCCGGTACCGATCGTCCACCAGCGCAGTCACCTTCTCAGCCGTCCAGTCGGTAGCCTTCTCTAGCCCTAGGTCGTCCAGCAGTAGCACCCCCTGGCCGCGATACCACTCCATGAGGCTGTGTAGATCCACCGTGGCGTTCTCGCTATAGGTGCCGCGCATCCGGTCCACCATCTCCGACACCAACTCGTACCGCACCTTGCCGCCCTGGTTCAGGCACTCCCGGGCGATGGCCTCTAGCAGGTGGGTCTTGCCTGTGCCTCTTTCGCCAGAAATGACCACGATGTGGTTCTCCGCTACCTTACGAACGAACTCTCCGACCGCTAGGTATGCTCTCTCAACGCCCTTTTTCCTCTCAAAGTTCTTGAATGTAAGTGGCGTCTGGCCTGGAGCGCGGTGCGGAACATTCGAGTCGCCCCACCGGAGCTGCGCTTCACTTACAGCGGTGGATTCTCTCTCAGGACACCTACACAGATATGCATCCCGCACAATGCCCCGCTCCGCAATAGCCTCGTCCGCACCGTGGAAATCAGGTATCATGCATGAACACTTTGGGCATAGCACGTCGTCGCTCAGCCCGCGCAACTTTCTGCTTGTGCTCTCGCTCGGCGTCAATGTAGGTTTGAACGTCATTCTCTTTTGGCCTCCGACCATTGCGGCTAAACGACTCTCGCTTTGCCCAGACCTGGAACACCCCCCAAATGGTGACGAAACTGACCTTACCCTTAGTGCTGTCCATCCACCACTTGTCCTTCTCGTACCGGAGCTTCGACTTCATGGCCAGGGCAGTGTTCTCAGCGTGTTCCGTCGATATGCTCTTGGAATCCAACCAGCCCTGGCAATGCTCATAACTCGGCACCTGATCTGAGAGGGTGTACAAAATCGAATACCATTCTGGATTTTCCCCCGTATATACTTGTCTTTCAACTTGTCTATCTATTGTCTTTCTCCCCCCCAATTTTGGGAGGGGTACCCCCCCAGATTTGGTAGGGGCGGTACCCCCAATATTGGTAGGGGTACCAAAACTGGTACTCCCAGATTTGGGAGGGGTAGCACCAACGGTTTTGGTAGGGGTGTACTCAGTTATGGCGTTGACATTCAGGTGGTAGAAGGTAGACTGTCCATGCCTTTCATTGCGGGTGAAACAGTTGCGTTGTTCAAGCCTCTTCAGGACAGGGCGAACCGTGTTCAGTGATAGACCGGTCCAGGATGCAATGTTGGGAACACTCGGCCAGCAAAGCCCTGACTCGTTGGATCGCCACGCAAGGTATCCGAGCACCGACTTCTCAGAGGCGGTGAAATGAGTATTGGCCCCGACAGCTTCAACTGCCGTTACGGTCAACGGGGTGCTTTACGCTGCTCTTGAAGGTTCTTGACCGCCCAGCGAGGTATCAATACAACCCTCCCGACTGTCTCAGCGGGTAACTTGCCTGAGTCAATCCACCGGCGTATCGTGTGGCGCTCGACACCAAGTTCGCCCGCTGCCTCAGTGATGGTGTATACAGCTTCACGAATCATTCACAGTTCCTAATCTACCATAACGGGACATGGGTGTCAAGGTGTCCCAGCGATGCGTTTTATCGCCTCGTCTTGTTGCTCTAGCCAGCCCTGTAGGCCGGCCTCTATTTGTCGAAGGGCCTCAAACTCCTGCTCCAGGTGGGCGAGGAGTGCTTGTGCTTCGAGTATCCAAGCCCGCACTTCTTCTTTTGAAAGTAGTCGATTCTTCCGGATGTCCTTTGCTGTGCTGTTCATTACGAGCTGCTCCATCTCGATAGTCTCCTGGGTTCAGGATCCTGATTGCCGACTCGCCGTGGACGACGCAGGTGAATCCCGTTGGCACCCACTTGCAGGTCTTATCTAGCATGGGCTTGCTCCTTCTTGGCGGCTCTGGTGTCTGCCTCTAGGAGCAGACACTCACGTAGGTCGACCAGCTGCATTCCGGTCGCCGCCCTGAATCCGGCGTTGACATCGCCGATGCGCGACATATTGTCCGGCGCCCACCGGTGCCAGGGCCAGCCGGACACGTCCTGCACCACCGCCTTGTGTAGGCCGTTGTACCCATTGCGCCCGACACGGCGCTCAGCTAGCCACTCAATTCGTAGCCTGATGAGTTCCGTTGGATTCTTCATCGTTTGCTGGTAGATCCAGGCGCGTATCTTTGGCCGACTCTTTGTTTTGTAATGGGCTGCATCCCCTGGAAGTCGGGTGACGCGAGGCGGGACCCTGGCGCCTGACGTGATGATGGGAATCCACTCGTCGCTGGGGTTGGGGCTAGGACGGCTTGTGCCCGTGTAGCTTGCGTAGTTCACGTAGCCGCACATGAGGCACTTCGTCTCGTCGTAGCACCGGTACAGGAGCCTATCGCACCGAGGACACATCGTCTCTCCTGAAGTGGCGGGCGGCGGCGTTAGCAGTGGTTCCTGGCGTTGGTACTGAGGCTCCGTAGGTGAAGGAGGGTCATATGCTCTCTCACCCGTGAACAGGAACGCCGCCGCCCGCGCGGTAGGGTATATCTATCTTCTCGACCTGTCAACCCTTCCACGGAAGGGTCAACCCTACTTCTTGCCCGCTGGCACCACCTCCGGCACTGGCGATGTCTCTAGCGGCTCATTGCCGTCCTGCCACAGTTCCGTGATGTCCCAGTTGCCCGTTTCTTGGAGTCCTGTGACCTTGAACTGGCCATACCCAAGGTGCCGGTTGGCACCGAGGCCGATCCCCTGCGCCACGATCCACATCTGCCTGAACAGCTTGTCGGGCAGGTCCCCGTTCTCTAGCACCGCACAGGGTATTGTCAGATGCACGTCCTCTGCTACTTGGAACACCTTGATGTTGGACGGCGCGTTGTCAGGCTTGACCGGCCTTTCGATAATCAGCGGCTCCGCATCCAGGTATATCCGGTGCGGGAACAGTAGCCCGCCGTCTCGAATGGTGTTGCCTAGCCCCTTCTTGGAAACCGTGGCCTTCATGCGCTGCGCCGCATCCTTTAGCATGGCGTTGAACTGAAAGCCCCGAAGGTATATCCCGTCCTCGTCGGCGGGAAACCCCGACGAGCAGCGGGCTAGGTGGGCCTGCATTGCCTCCTCCGTCACCTCGCCCTCGACCTGCTTGGCGTACTTCAGGGGGTTGGACACCCCCTGAGCGAAGAGCTGGATGTGCTCACTGATGAGGTTGCTGGTTAGGGGTGTGCCACCAGCTAGCCCGTTGGCGAAGTCTAGGCTGATGCTGTACCTACGATACAAAAATTCGTCCTTGGTATCCATGTGTTTCCTCCTTCTTTTGAACCATTTGGTTAAGAACTGAAATGTTCGGGCGAGGCAGGTTAAAACTCGGTGTGTCAAGTCATTGTGTCCTCCTTTCTAGGATGCTATGGCGCGGTTTGCCACGTACTGACCCGATTAGACGCACGGTTCGGGTCGGATTCGACAGGGCAAGGCTCGTAGGGCGGTGTGTTTGGTGATGGTTCGACAGGGCAAGGCTCGTCGTGGGCCATTAGGCCGCTTTGTAGAGGCGAGTCTTGAGATGGAGCGCCGTGGGCAGTCGAGGCACGCATTGGCATCGCTAATCCGATTTCTGCCACTGAGCCCGACAGACGCCCTTGGCCTGCGCATAGCTCCGGCTATCGTCCTCCCTGAGCCAGTTGACCAGCGGCGCACCCAGCACCGCCGTCACGTCCTTCGGCGCCTTGCCCTGACTCCGCACCCATGTCCAGAACGCCGTCTGTCCGTCCCCAGGCCCTTCGGTGGGGTTACTGCTCTCTTCGTGCTTCCGTTCGTCTCTGGGCCTCTCAGGGACCTCCACAGGGGATTCTTTAGAGGCTGTTGGTTCGGTTTTGTCGTTGCCGAGGTCTTCCATGTCTTGGGTGAAGATGTCAGACAGTCGGCCTGCGGATAGGGAGGCGTCAACCAGGGCTCGTTTCTTCGCCATCTTGAGTATTGTGTTTACTTGGCTGAATATGTCGTCGTTCTCTACTCGGCCTATTTTCTGGCCGGTGATGCTGGTGTCCTGGTCGTTGAACTTGGCGCCGCAACCGCCTTTTTTCTTGAAGCAGACCCAGCCGCCGCCGTACTCGGCCTTGCCCTGGATGATAGATTCCTGACCGCACGAGGGGCAGCTACGATTGAGGTAGCGCCATCGGTACTTGGACTCGTAGCTGTTGCACTCGCCTAGCCCCTCTACGACGGTCTGGCCGCTAGCTGAGTGGACAAGGCGGCTACGGACAGTGTAAGCGAATCTAGGTTTGTCCCAGTCCTCGGTAGATTCCAGGATGTCGTAGTGCTCCTCTAGTCCCAGCAGCTTGTTTATCTTCTCCGCCCCTGGCTTCAGCAGTGTGGGCTTATTGGTGCCTGGGATGGTCCCGAAATCATGTCCTTCAATCAAGGTCTCTTTGACCAATAACTGAAAGGCGTGAACGGCTCGGAGTTGCTGCTGTACGGTGTTCCGGTCCGGTAGTTCTAGGCCGGTGGGGTGGGCTATTGCTATCTGTTTGTCTTCCATTTTGTCCTCCTATGACTTAATCCTTCGATAAACTCAGGACTTGGTTTTGAAGCCGAGGTTGTTGGCCACGTTGGGCAGCTTCTCGATGACGCAGTTGCCGCAGAGGTACAATTGGAGATTATTGGGGCCAGGAAGCCGTTGGTAATGGGCGTTGCAAAAGTCGCGCCCACACTCAACGCAATCTAAGCTATTCGATTCGCCAACGCATCCTGGGAAGTCGCATACTCGTTGTTCAACCATCTTGATGCTCATGCTGTTGCCTCCTTCTCAAGAATCGGCTTGCCGTATTTGGCCTCCATGTCAGCCACCATCTCGTCCAGTAGCCTCTGACACTCGTCTGTGGTGTCCCCGTAGGCGTGGACGGACCAGGTGACTCCGCGGCTGTTGCGCTCAACCTTAGCGCTGAATCTAGGGGCTGTGTGAGTCTGTTCCATGTTGTTCCTCCTTCTTGATTCAGAAACTCATGCTTCGACCTCCGCTAGTTCCTCGGCTTCTTCCTTTTCTTCCTCAAGCCTGCGTAGTTCTTCGTGGACGTCGGCCTCCATTGCCAGGAACACCGCCACTTGCCTCATGTCCCGCCAATCAGACTTCTCGCCTGCGAACCCCGCAACCTCGGCTCCGTCGGGTTCGTTCTCGGTGGCGCGTAGCACCTCTTCATGGTAGGCGTAGTATATGACGTAATGGTGGCCGTCTACCCACTCCCACACCTTTTCTCGCCTGCCGTCGCTGTCTTCGTCGGGGCTTGGGTGTTCCTCCATAATGTCCTGCGCTATGCTCTTGATTGCGTCTCGGTACGTTGAATATGTAAGCTCGTCGGACATGATAACCTCCTAGAAGTTTTGAATCAGCACTCCGTTTACATAAACGCCGTCGTCCTCTAGCTCGACCTCAACAATCCAACACGCGTCGTCAAAGACGACATAGGCCGGCTTTTTATCACTACCTAGATTTACACCTTTGTTCGGTCGATACTCCCAGCCCGTTGGTGTGTGCTGCGTCTTGGTGTTGGTCATGCTCTGCTCCCTTCGGTTAGAAACTCCTGGACGTCCTGCTCGGTAAACCGGTGCTGGCTGTTGCGGGCTGGGCCAATCTTCCGGCCCTTCAGCCGGCCGATGCTGACCCAATACAGCACCGTCTTCACGCTGACTCTGAGCCTGTCGGCGACCTCTGCGGTGGTGTACAACGTGTCTTGCTGGCTCATTCGGGTATCTCCTAATCCCTGTAGACGTAGATGTGGCAGTGCCCTACCCCGCTGGGGCGGTATCCGTCCAGCATAACCACTCGCACCCGTTTCATGTCGCCGCGGCTCTCAATCCTAGTTATGGCCTTGGACTCTTGAGCCGGCGTGAACGCCCACCCTGCATAGGATACGCCACCCTCGGCCTGGCCCCAGCCGGACATGAATGTGTCGGTTCCCACCACGGCTAACCGGTGGGTTTTCTTCTCTTCCTCTGTGCGATCGTCAACGAAGATCATCATGCTCTCCTTTTCTACTTGTGGCTACATAGCCATCGTGATGATTGCCTGAAGCTTCGCGTTGCGTCCTTTTTGCTGACAGCTGCAATGTGGATAACCTCTAGCATCGTCGGGGGTAGGGCGTCCACGTTTAGCCTCTTGCGAAATGCTCGTGAGCGTCATGAATCACCTCCTCGTAAAGCTCCCGTAATTTCTCCTCTAAAAATTGCTGGCGCTGCTCTAGGGCTTGGGTAGCTTGGGCGAGAGATGCCTTCCCACACGCATAGCCGCCCGCTGCCTCCTTGAGCTCATCTGCAATGTCCCAATACTGGTAGTGGCCTACTAGATAAGTGGATCCCTCTGCTTTTGTAACCATGCTATGACCCTCCTATTGTGCGATTGCTATCCGCTCGTAAGTCGTCTTCGGCCTTGCGAAAGTTTGTCCTGTAGTCATGTTGGTGAACTCACGGCGCCAGGGCTCCCAATGCGCAAGGTATCGATTGGTAATCCGCAGTTCCTCGCTAGGTGTGTAGCGCTCCTGCCGGCATGGGATACCGACCCACCCCCGGTATGTGCCCGCATACGCAAACGGGATGTTGCAACGTAGGCAAGGGCTAGCCAAACTTCCATATTCCTCAAACTGGTGCTTCATTATAGCCCTCCTATTTGTGTGGATTTAGACTGATACTAGCACACTTTGGGGTATTTGTCAAGCCCCCTGGGTGGGATTGGTTAGAGGGTTGACAGGGATTTTGGGTGTGTGGTAGGGTTGGGGTGTCTCGTCCATAGCGAGATGTCGCCAGCGGGCAATTGGCCCTGGGTGATCCCCGGGGCCGAAAGCCCAAGCTAGGTGGCCCCAGGTGGCACCACTAACTGGGTTATCAACTGGTGGGCTGGTGCCTGGGGTTCTCATCCCCGGGACCTCAGATATACTGAGGAGTGCGTCTCAGAGCTACGGGGGCGAATAATCAGCTCTGAACTGAGAATGGGCGGGGACCCGAACACTAAGGTAGGGTTCGCCTACTCTGAGGGCTCTCATAGGCTAGCGCCGAATGGGGCTAAGCGCGGAAATTCAGCAAACCAGAGGGGAAGCTACGCCCCTGGATACGGGGGTGGGGCATCCTTCCCGTAGAAGGATGAAACCCCGTTTTCCCAAAAGTGTGTGAGGCACAACGGCGATGGGTAAGCCGAAGACGCTAACATACGCACCCGTGCGACCCGAAGGTTACACAATGAGGGGGATCTATGCCCAAACGTCGTAACGGCCAGCTCACACCCAAAGAGCAGGCCTTCGTTAACGCCTATGTCGCCACAAATCACATTACAGATTCCGCTGTAGCTGCTGGCTATTCTCAGCCCTCCGCTCACCAAATAGGCTCAACTAAGTTGCGAAAGGTTGAAATACAGCGTGCCATCGCCGCTCGCCAGCAGTCTCTCCAGGCTAAGGTAGATCTCAATCAAGAAACTGTTCTTAAAGGCCTTGGCGCCGAGGCTACCGGTGATAGCCCCGATACCTCCATCGCGGGGCGGGTAGCAGCCTGGATGGGCATCGCCAAGATCCTGGGCCTCATCGTCGACAAGAAGGAAATCAAGGGCTCCATGCAACATTCCTTCAACCCCTACGCAGACCTAAGCCCTGAGGCCCTGGAGGTTCTAAAGCAACGGGGCCTGGAGGCGGAAGCGCAGCTCAGAGCCTTAGAAGGCCCGGTGATTGATGGCGAAGCCCACGAAGTCTAAAGCTAAGACTCTTGTGCGGTTTTACCATACGTGGCTTGATGAGGTGCTAGACGACGCAATACGCAGCCTAGAGGACAGAGACGGCGCTAAGATTCTTTCTTCCGGGACCTCCACCCTATATGCGAAAGAAAGAAAAGAAGAAGAGAAAGGGCTTGTGTAAGTGGCCGCGGCAGAAACCGTTTTTCGAAAAGCAAACGAGCTGGGCATAACGCTGACAGTCGAGGGGGACTTCATAGCGTATAGCCCGAAGTCCAAAGCTCCCCCAGAGTTCGTTGAAGAACTCCGGAGGCACAAGCCTGAAGTAATTGACCACCTCCGCCTTCTCGAATCTACAACAGATATAGACCTACCGGGTGTCTGGATCGAGGCTAAGGCCGCGACCGAGATAATCTGTCCTGCCTGCACAATGAACCGGTGGAAGGCTCCATGCAGGTGTGTGTGGGCAGATGGCCGTGTGTGGGAGGATTGGTGGTACGAGTGTGATGGCTGCGGGTACTGGGAGCTGAGGCGCCGTGAGTGAGAGATGGCTGCTGGCTGAGATGGCGGTGGTAACGATTGCTTTCTTGGCATTGGTGCTGTGGTTGATTCTGTGACGTGGATTCGGCTACAGCGGTCTGTGGGTGCGCTTTCTGGCTTCTGGGCTTCTCGTCTTCAGTTTGGGGCTACGAGGTTAGATTGATGGGGTATGGCTTAGGGAGATGAGGTGTGTTTATGGGTGGCAGAGGCGGTAGACAACTTTTAGTAACCTGGAGGAGCCTTTGGCATCGTCGCTTCGGTCACGTTTGGCGGGCGCTCCGGAGGTCGGGGAGCTCAGAGACGAGGAGAGAATAGGCAACATTGTCTAGCGACGAACTCTTGTTTAGGGCATTGGAGGCGGAGAAGGAGCGGCACTGCCCTCACTTCTCCTGCATTTTGGGGATGGAACAGTCTAAGAGCGCCTGTGTGTACGTTTGCTGTTACTGTGGTTCTAAGCGTGTACAGATGTACGATGTGGAATCAGTGGGGTTTGATGGGCATGGGCCGCATAATCCTGAGAGCAACACTAAGGTTGAGCCAGTAAACGACTCCTGGGGCGCCGAGGTCTGCCCAGAGAGGATGTGACATGGTTGGCCGCTATGATATCCCCATCGGAGCCCGGAGCATCCCTGTGTGGACTACGGAAAGGGTCGGCAGTAAGATGAAAACCGCCAAGCAGGTTAACACCTTCATGCCATCGGAGCCTAAGCCTATCTTTGAGCACCTGAGAGAGGCCGAGTGGAATCCCACGTTCCGTTGGACGGGCATTGTGGAGGAGGCTGCGGACCGGATTAACGTCTGGCACGAGGACTACCCGCTGCGTGTTCCTGCGACCCTGGAGGAGATTGAATCGCTTGTAGGCGCCCCGTATGATTCCGCTGGGGAGATTCCTACTAATCCTTCCACGGAAGGACTGTACCACATCGTCCAGTTGCAAAAAGAGTCATTAGAGGTCGGGCATGAAGATTAGGCCGCAGATATTCGCTGGGATGACGCTGCTGGGTTTGGTGGCTCTGTACGCGCTGAGTCTGGGCAACGTGGAGGTGGCGACAGGCTGCGTGGCTGGTCTAACAGCGCTGTGCATGAAACTACTGGAGGGAGAATAATATAAGGGGGAGCAATGAGCGCACTGGAGAACTTTGACAACTGAGTGTCCGAGGTGGTAGATATATAAGGAAGAGGGAGATGCCAGCAAAGAGTGAGAGACAGCGGAAGATGATGGGCGCGGACTTGGCCCGCAAGAGGCGCGGAGAGTCCACGAAGACGGGGATGTCCGAGCGGCAGCTTCGGGACTTCGCCAAGAAACCCGCAAGGCGCAAGAAATAGAAGGAGGAAGAAGTGACGGACAGGATTGACGACAGCTAGCCTCAAGCAGGAGCTACAGGAGAAGGCCGTTGCGGGCCAGTCTGCTGGATTCGAGCAGGTCCGGCAGATACCCAACGGGTTCCTTACCTTCCTGGATTACGTTTACATCATGGTGCCGCCGCCCGGCGGGGGCCGCATTAAGTTTCAGAAGTGGCCGCATCTGCTGGAGTTGGCGGCCTCTTTTATTGCCAATCGGTTCACGGTTGTCCTGAAGCCGAGGCAGATTGGCTTCTCTTGGACTGCGGCGGCCTACGCCGTCTGGGTGGCGCGATTTCAGCCTGGAGCCGTTATTCTCTTTCTCTCTAAGGGGGAGTACGAGGCTAAGGTGCTGTTGAAAAAGGCCAGAGACATCTGGGTAAACATGCCTAAAGAGTGGCAACTTAGCTTTGGCACCGACTCTCAAACTGAGATTACCGTTCCATCCATTGGCTCCAAGATGATTGCGCTGGCTGCCACAGAGGACGCGGGCCGTGGTGAGACCACCACGTTAGTAGTCCAAGACGAAGCGGAATTCCATGAATTCGCAGAGTCTAATTACGCAGCCGTTAAGCCGACTTTAGACAGCAACGGCGGCCAAATGATACTGGGCAGCACTGTTAATAAAAAGAAGGCGGTGTCCCTGTTTAAGCGCGTTTTCCAGGAGGCTCCAGAAAACCACTGGCACCCCATCTTTATATTATGGGACGCCCGCCCAGGTAGGGACGAGGAGTGGTACGAATATACACAGGACAACGTGCCCGACCTAGCCGAGATGTCGCCTGAGCTTTACATGGCGGCCAACTATCCGCGTTCCATTGCGGAGGCTCTTGCTCCGGCGCAGGCCTCTGCCGCGTTTGATTTAGAGGTTCTAAAGGTCATGGAGGAAGACTGCCGTAGGCCGAAGATGATAACGGGGCCGATTAAAGTCTTCCAGGGCTATAGAGTGGGCAGGAAATACATGGCTGCGACTGATACCTCGCACGGCACCGGGTACGACTTCTCTTGCTCTGTCGTTATGGACGCGCAGACCGGCACCGTCGTTGCGGACATCATGGACAAGATGCTTGATCCAGAGAAGCTGGCGATGGAGACGATGAGGATGCTGGGGATGTATCAGCAGCCCGTCTGGGCCATTGAAGACAACGACTGGGGCCGGGAGACGCTGAAGGTCGCTCGGGACGGGAAGTACCCCAAGATTTACCATAGGCTCACGGGAAAGAAGGAAAAGAAACCAGGGTGGCGCACCGATGCAGGAACTCGCGTCCTCCTGTGGGGAGAGCTGATTCAGGCGGTGAACGCGGGACAGATAGGTATCCCCAATATGGCTGGTCTACAGCAGTTCTATAAGGTCATTCGGAGAGAGGATAAGGGAGGGCGAATAGAGGCGATGGTCGGAGCGCACGACGACTACCCGATGGCCGTGGGCATGGCGTGGCAGATGAGGAAGCACGCCCTTTCCTCTGGTACAAAGATATCGGTGAACCCGGTGTGATATGAAAAATCAATTTGCGAAAAGGATGATGCGTTGGATTAGGGGATGCCCCATGCTTGCTAAGTGGGATAATAAGTTGTGGTCGGCCGAATATCAACTTTCTGGATTTGTTCTAAATGAACTGTATAAGGGCAGGATGCGAAGGCATTAACAATGGCGAGAATCAGTAAAGAGGACATCATCAAGAAGGTTGAGGCCCATGAGAATGCCACGGACGGGCTTCGGCAGCGGTTTGAGAACGACTGGGCCTTCTATCAGCTAGAGGAGCACCTGCCGGTGGACCCGAACCGGCCTGACGAGAACGTGGGATTCAAGATATACACCTCATCTGGCCCACAGGTGTTCGTGGACAAGCTCATTGCATGGGGAGCCTCGGCCAAGCTGTTCATGCACATCCCAGAGCACGGGGAACTGCCCCATCAGAGGGACGTGGACAACTCCAAAGAGAACTTCTACTACGGCATGATTGAGGCCAACGACGAGCGTTTGACGAACCTGGGTCAGCCGAAGCTACAGGAGCAGCTTTTCGCCTTCAGCACGGTGCGCGGCCCCATATGCGGTCGGGCCATGTTTATGAAGCCCAAGGGCGCTCCTCAGTACGTTGACATCTCACCGTGGGACCCACTACACGTCTACTGGGGCTTTGGCAAGAAGGGGCTAGAGTGGGTCTGCCATAAGACCAGCTACACCAAGGCTGAGATCAAGGCCAACTGGGGCGTAAACATTGACGGGAAGAATCCTGACGACGATAAAGAGCCAATTGATGTTTATGACTTTTACGATACTGAAATTAACAAGGTTGTTGTTGATGGGAAGACGCTGAAGAAAGCGACCCCGCACGGCAGCCCAGGGGTGCCCGCGTTCTTCCAGGCGTCGGGGTCTATGCCTGCGATAAAGTCCCGGAACACGGGCCAGTCGTCGTTTATGGACTCTTTCTCCGAAAGCGCCCTGAAGTCCATACGTGACGGGTACAGGATGTTCAACTTTGCCATGAGCATATTCACCGAGCTGGTGAGTCGAGCGCGAGACTCCTCGTTTACGACCACTTCAGAGCACGGCGAAAAGCAGGTGGGGGTCAACCCGTGGATCAACCGTCAAGAGATTCAGCTCGCTGGTGGGGAGAAGATTGAGGTTCTGCCCAACATGGAGATGGTGGGCAACACGATGGAGTACATCGGGATCATCGTGGGGGAAATTCAACGTGCCTCTCTGCCTCACACCGCCTACGGCGAGCTAGCGCAGGCGCTTTCCGGCTTCGCCATTACTCAGCTTAGGAAGGGCATCGACACACAAATTGGGCCGCGAATGACCCACGTCGCCAAGGCCATAAAGCAGATATGCACTCTGCTGTCCGACCAGTACGCTACCGGAGCGTTCGATACCGTGTCCCTGAGCGGGTTTGGTAACGACCGGAAATACTTTAGCATGGAGATCACCCCAGAGGTGGTTAAGGCTGGGTGTCAGCCCCAGGTCGAGTTAATAGGAGACCTGCCGGAGGACATGAACGCGAAGATCGTGGCGGCGCAGATGATGAGGGAGGGCCCGGACGGTGTGCCGTTGGCGTCTGACCGATACATTCGCACCGAGCACATGAAATGGCAGAACAACGACAATATCGAGAAGGAGCTCTGGGAGCAGAAGGCGGAACGGGCCTCGCCGGTGGCGGTGCTGTGGAACCTGTTCGAGAACGCCATGGTGCAGGGCCAGTATAAGATAGCTTACATCTATCTGAGAGACCTACAGATAATGGCGCAGCAGCAGATGGCGACATTGACATCGGGCGCTCCGGTAGGTAATGTAGGTGGTGACGAACTAGGCGGGGGTAACGGCGTAGGTCCTTCGGCGGGAGGGGCTGGGCCAACCTTGAACCCACAGGTGCTGCCAGAGGCGGCGCTGGGGGCATCGCCGCCGCCGCCCGACCCGAGAATCGTAGGGCCGTTCGTGCCCCCAGGAACGCCAAGACCAGGGGCGCAACAGCCCCCATTAGGAGCGTAATAGATGACACCACAACAGATTTACGCACGGTACGAGGCAGGGGCGATAACTTGGGATCAGGCACGATCTGAGATTGAGGCGTACTACGCTAGCGTCGGCGCCGCCGACAAGGAGAACCTGGCGTCGGCGTTCATGGCAGACCACCTGTACGAACGTAACCAGACGACTACGGGGGTGGTGGGCGAAGACCCGTTGATTACCCAGATGCACAACAGCAACTATCTGGCCAACCCTGGCGCCTTACTGCCGACCTCTTCCGGTCCGCAGCCTCCTCATCTGGGCGTTGTGCAACTAGGCGCTGCGCAACCCACACCGACACCGACACCTGCGCCTACGCCCGCTCCGGTTCCAACATTCCCGTCTCGGGAACCCGGCACTATTGTCCTTGACCCCCGAGAGGGCGACCCTACTTTCGGGGTGACTCAGCCTACCCTGCCCACCGGCTCATCCAGTTCCGACGGCAGCTTTGAGCTTCTACAGTCCATCGTGCCACCGGTGGGGCCTGCTCTTCAACAGCAAGCGGCGGCGGCAACATCGCCCGACTTTCAGGAGACAGCGTTCGAGCGGCAAGAGGAGCGTCGTCCGTTCGACGTGTATCGCCGGTATCTTGGCGGCCTACCTGGGTTTAATGAGACCGGGCCGTTCGTGAGAAATGCTCTAGAAGCGCAGGCCTCCGACCAGTTCAGCCGGTATCTTCTGAATACCATTGGGCAGCCGGAGCAGAACTTCTTCGATTACCTCGGCGGAGACCGCCTTGGGGGGTCAGGGCTTGGAGCCGCGTTGGGTCAGGTAGAGGACATCGTGACGGCAGACCCGTCAACGCTGTCGCCCTATCAGTTGGCAACTCGTGCTACGTACGACACCGAGGACCAGGAGGAGGCGTTCCGCGCCGCGCTACAGCCGACGCTTTTTGACGTTGCACCTGCGCTGCGGGGTGCCTTCAGCACAGGCGCTGCCGACAGGTTCTCGCAGTTCCGTGCCGAGAGGCCAGAGGACAGGTGGCTAACCTACGCTAGACAGAAAGGATTCTTCCCATAAGCTGATGATTAAGAAGATGCCGTTCAAGGATTCTTCCCATAGGAGGAAAGACATGACGACACAGCAGATACCGCCAGGATCAGGTACCGCACCGCAGGGGCAGTCAACAGAAATCCAGGACATTCTGGAGCTTCTGCGCCTAGGCCGGATTACTCGTGGGGCCGCTAGGTCAGCGCTACTGGACGCTGGAGTTGCCGCCCCCGATGCGATGGTTGCGCAGGCACTTCGGGGAACATTGATGGGGGCGGAACTACTAGGCAATATCGACTCCGGCGTTGACTTGTCGGGTGGTGGCGGGAGATTGCCACCTGAACCCCTACCACGTTTGCACGGTACCCCAGGGGGTTGGACACCCCCTGCTTCCATGTTTGCTACACCACAGCGGTCAGTTCGCCCCGGGGCAGGTCAAGACGAGGGATATAGGGTGCCCAGCCATCCGACGTACAACTACGGACTACCTCAAATCAGTGGGTCTGAGGATACGATACCGCCTAGTGGTGCTATTGGAGCCCAGCAGCATAGTACTGTAGACCAGTATGGGGAGCCAGAGTTCGGTGCTGGCCGCGGGATTGGAGGCATATCTGATACCGTGCCCGGGGATCTATTTGGCGCAGGCTCAAAGGACGGCGGGGATCCAGGTGGCTATGATGGTGGCTTGCCTGGGCCTGGGCTTGCTGGGCCTGACCTCACTATTGGCAATCTCCCGCCACCACCCGTTAGCCGAGAGGATGAACTAACGAGACAGGAGTTCATACCTAGCGACGTGTTTCAGCGTTACCTTCTAGAGCGCCCTGGCTTTAGGGAGACGTCGCCTTTTGTTAGAGGGGGCCTGAAGAGTAGATATAACGATGTCTACGAGCAGTACCGTTTAGCCAGTGCGTTTGACCCAGATCTCAGCTTTGCAGACTATCTAAGGGGGCCTCGACTAGATGCAGGGGGCCTAAGAGATATGCTATCGCGTGTTCAGCAAGTCCTTAGTAATTTCCGCACAGGCGTGAATCTTGGTGGTGAGATCGGTGTCTTGGGTGAAGGTGTCGGACGTTCCGAGGGGGAACTGCAGGCACTTGGCAGGTACGCCAGTGAAGACGAGGAGATCCCTGGTAGAGCGGCTTTCCTTGCTTCATTAGCGCCGACTCTTCTGACGGCAGCGCCAGCAGCTAGGGCGCCATTTGTTAGGGGCGCCAATATGGTGTTCGACCGATTTAGGTCGCAGTTTCCAGGGCGGTCATTCCTTGATTACGCTCAACAGCGGGGCTTCTTCTAGTTGGCTCTCAGCGTCTTTGAGGTGTGCCGAGAGTACCTGGGGATGTCCCGGTCTCTGACCAGCCTGGGCGAGTGGATTCAGGCCCAGAAGTGGCCTGGACTGGCGAACGAGTTTGACATCGCGGAGATGCTAGAGACGGGTTTGAGGCTAATGAAGAGGAACGAGTTGACCGAGGAACAGTTCAAGGCGATGATCGCGGGGGCTATACACAGGGCGACCACCAAACGAGGGATATAGGATGCCCAGCCATTACAGCATGTTGTCCGATATTCTAGAGCAGCAGCCGAGAACGACGTACCAGAGCTTCCAGAACCTCTTTTCGGGCCGCTCTCCTCTACAGCAACAGTATTTCAATACTCAGTTCACCCCGACGTACAACAGGTATCTGGGCAACCTTGGCTCCACCTTGCGGTCTGGAGTGCTGCCTACGACCACCTTTACGGACTACCTCAGCGGTCAGTTCACCCCGACTAACGGCCTTGACCCGTTCACACGGCGGTTTGGGTCGATACCGCCTGATATGCGTGGAGGCTCCCCTGGCCGCCGGTTCAATCCCCAGTTTAGGTTCATCCGCGACTTCTGATGGCCACGCCTCGTGATGAAAAGGAAGAGCGCCTACGCCGCCTTGAGGAGAAGATAAAGAGGCAGCGCCAACAAGAGCGGCAGCAGGTACAGGTACAACCCCAGCGGCCTGTGCTGCAAGCAAAGGAAGAGCGCCTACGCCGCCTTGAGGAGAAGATAAAGAGGCAGCGCCAACAACCCCAGCGGCCTGTGCTGCAAGCACCTGAAGGCCCCTTCGCCCGTGTGCCTGAGTCCACCCCTTGGCGTATAGGCGAAGAGCGTTACATATCAGACGCGCCTCCTGAAACCTTTGGAAAGGCATTAGCATATACATTTGCAGAGCTGCCAAAGTTAGCCGCATCTCAAATTGCATTGGGGGCGCAGCGGCTTATCCCTGGGGAGCAGGAACTAGAGAGAGTGGCAAGGGAACGACGCCAAGCAGGGGCCCCCCCAGTGGCAGCCGGTCTAGAGGCGTATAGGTCTGTTGACCTCCCCTCGGCCAAACGGGTTCCAATCCTTCATGTTGGGCCCGTGCGATTTAGGGCCGACCTTGGAGTTAAAGGGTTCCTTGAGAATATCCTGGGCGATCCTTTTAACATACTGCCGGGCGTAGGCTTTCTGCCCCTTGGTGCTGCAGCGAAGGC
>NZER01000374.1 GCA_002690445.1 Candidatus Pacearchaeota archaeon | reverse complement strand
CGTTGATCCGCCTTCTGCAGCTGATGTTCAAAGTCAAGCAATGCAAGGTTTTGTTTTGGGACAAATCTATGGAGGCCAAGACCCAACTGTACAAGCAAGAATTAGAAGAGAGGCTCAGAATATAACCCATGATTATTTTTTGCAATCGGCTGCTAATGCTGAAGATGATTCATTAAAAGAGTTTTATGAAACTTTAGCCGGCGTAGTTGCACCACTAGATAGAATTTCTCAGCTATATGTGCCTGGATGGGGCCGGCCGGCAGAAAATTATTTAACGCGTAAACCGTTGTCAGAAAATCTTAATCAGAATTTATTGCTGCCGCCACCGATTCG
Source organism: Candidatus Pacearchaeota archaeon (assembly GCA_002690445.1). The sequence goes on along the minus strand of NZER01000374.1, from coordinate 6,083 downwards.
TAATTCTGGAATAACGAGTCCGTTGAGTATGCCAGGAAACACCAATGATAATGGAACTGGACCTCCGGGCCAAGGACTTACTGAAGCAACTTTTCAATCTTTATATACTCGTAATAGAGCGGGTAAAGTTGGTGGTGTTAATGTACATAATCCTCTTTTTAATAATGGGATTCTTGGCGGAACTGCTATTAATATGTTACAAGAGCCTATGGATAGATCAGCTGCTATGATAAAGGCTGATCCAACAGCACCAGTGCCTTCTACAACTACAACTCCTTTTAGTTTTGTAAGAGATGATGCTCAATATTTAACTTACGACAAAAAGGAAACAGGTTTTACATCCAACGGCCCTAATACTAATTCACAACCCTCTAAAATGGAACCCGCCGTAGATGATGTTTCTGTACTGAATGAAGCCGGTGAGGGCGTTAGTCAATCAGCTTTAGCAAGAGAAACTATTAGAGTTGGACAAGGACAATTTTTTCCTTTTACATTTTCTACTATTAATAAAAAAGATCCTGGAGTTGGTGGAGGTGTGGGAAGGCATCAAGTATGTTATCTTCAGGCTATTATTAATTCGCTTGGTGAATCTTATGCTCCGACTTGGGCATCTAAACATTTTTTTGGTAGAACAGAACAGGTGCACACCTATACTTTTACTAGTAGAACGATAGATTTGAGTTTTACTATTTTTGCTAATGAAATGCGACAATTACAAAACGTATATGAACGAGTATTATGGTTAGCACAGCAATGTTATCCGGATTTTGATATTACTGGTAGAGTTTCTGAAGGTCCGTTGGTAGCTTTAAGAGTAGGAGATATATTTCAATATAAGGCTGGTATAATTAGAAGTTTGTCTTATGATTGGATGTTCGCTGGCGGCAAATGGGAAATGACTGCGGGAATGAGAATGCCACAAGGAGTTACAGTTACAATGAGCTATGAAATAATTCATAATACAGTACCGTCAAGAGATACCGATTTTTATGGTGGTCCTGCGGGTGGATTAAATGCATCTACTGAAAGATACAGAGAACTTGCAGGCCAGACCACGGCATTTGATTCTTTTGAGGATCTAAGTATAGGTGCAGCTGGATATGGCCAAAGACTTATTCCTGAAGGCGAAACCGGCGGCGCGTATGATTCTAGGAGTTTTCTTGATGATGTAAAAGCTCGTAATTATGCGGGTGTTGAAGCCGCTGATCTTTCTGCTATGAAACAAGTAGATCTTAGGGTTCCAACGGGAATTGATGAGGATCATTCCACCGGCTTGACGTGGTCTACTTAAAATAAGGAATAATAAATGGCTACATCTAGATATACTAATTTTAAAGCAGTAAAAACTAGTTCTAAATCTCCGCGGACATTAGAAACGTTTCCTTCTATTAGAATGGAGGATTTAGAGAATGTACCACATACAATTATAAAATTTAAAGAAACAGATAGGTTGGATTATCTTGCACAAAGATTTTTAGGAAGCGCAACTTATTGGTGGATTATTTGTATGATGAATGGTTTAGAAAATCCTTTTTCTTATAAATTATTGCCGGGTTTTTTATTAAAAATACCTAATAATGCAGAAACGATTATAAATATGATACAACGGAGTAGAGCGGGTAAATAATGGCTGACGAAAATCAACTTACTAATGCGGAAGTTCAACAGGCAATACTTGATGATCCTTCTTCAGCTAAGGAATATACTGGCAAGACTGCGCCTGATACTATAAAGGGTTGGAACGACAGAAGAAAATCTAATAATCAAGTTATTAGTGGATTAGTTCCTTTTGTACAGTTAATAGGTTTATTTAATGAATCTGAGTATGAGAGGCTGTTTTCAACAAATGCATTGAAAACAAGAGAAATTACTTTTACTGATACAGGCGGCCATACTGATGTCGGCGGTAGCGGCATTGAAGTAAATACACCATATACTCAACTGCCTTATAGCGAAAACAATGTTAATCTTGCGCAGTGGATAAAAGACAAATTACAAGATCGATTTATTAGCATTTATATGGTTGATCAATTGGAATCAGGATTAAGTGTATCACCTATGGATGGTATTGTAATGGCTAGTTCCGGCGGCCTACCAAACGCACCTGACCAGCTTGGCGCAGGCGGGCAGTCGCAAGTGCATGATCCATCTGGCGGAGTTGGATTAACTGATTTACAAGTAGATTATGGTAAAAGTAATATAATGGGTTCACGTAAGTTTGTCATAAGAATGACGGTTAATGACCCTACTTATTTAGATACTCATCCAGAATATGCTAAACTTGCTACTATGCAATCTGATTTTTTAATAATATATGGATGGGCTAACCCTAATACTATTCCTGGATATTCTGCAGCTGTTGCGCCTCCTATATTAGAACAAGATCCTCGCGAGGATTTGACTCAGCCGCGTAAGATGTTAGTGGTGCCAATGAAAAATTTAGGAAATGGTGGTTATTGGTCGGCTGGCAGAGTTAATATTAATACTTATGATTTTTCTTTTAATCAGATGGGACAGCTAGAAATTTCAGTAACTTTAAGAGATACCGCTACTATTGGTTTACTATCTACTAGGCTAAGCTCAATAGCTCCTTTATTTAACAAACTTATGGGTACTGGCGAAACTACTGAAGATAGAAATTTTATTAATATGCTTATTACTAATTCTGATGGCAATACTATTACTATTAAAGATAAAGTTTTAGAGGAACAACAAAGACTTTTGAACGACATCGACCTGAACAACCCGCAGCAGCTCGCCAACGCTAATGCCCTTCAAGGAGCATTTGGTACCCAGGTAGAGATTACTTCTTTAGGTGCAAACAATGAACCATTAAGTACCGTATTAGAGAACTGGCCGGATGAAGGGGAATCTTACTATGAGAATGCCGCTGCGGGATCAAATCTTTCGGCTTATGAACAAAAAAGGCAATCAGAATCGATGGGTTTTCCCAATGCATTGGGTATTTCTACTTATGAAAAAGTTAAGAAGCGCATTACCCTTCCTGCAGGTTCGATTGATCCAAAAACGGGAGAACCAGTTAATTATGTTGATGAAGTGGGCGACGACGGAGTAGACGTAGAACCGGAAGAAGATAACATTGCTCATGTTACTATTGATGATTACAAAGTAAAAACTGTATACTATTATCTTGGTTGGGTTATGGAGGGAATACGATTATGCTTAAGTGATTCAAATAGAGGCCGAACCGCTGAAGGAGAGCCTATATTTAACCCTAAGTTTTTTTATACTGATAACAGTAATGATTCTCAATTAACTACTGCTTTTCAAAAAACAATTCCTCCTTCAAATCGGGCTGGTTCAATGGAAGAAAGAATACAAGAAGCTATTATGAGATTAAAAGAAAAATGCATGCCGCCAGAACCGCGGCTACGCGGTTTGTCTGTTCAAGCAAACCGGCATATAGCAGAAGTGCACGACCGCGACCACATAGATCTCAGAAACTTTCCAGATCAAGTGGTATTACCATGTGGTGGGGTGCCAGTTATTTCTGGTAAAGCATCCAAACTAAAACAAGATATAGTTAAAGCTATATTTCCAATACCTCCGGCTGCTAAAGAAATGGCGGATGTTCCTTTTCGAGGTTTTCTTATAACAATTGATCCTTTAGATGGTACGTATAGTAATGTTTTAGCTGAAGCTGTTGAGGCTGGAGAACTTGATAGTGGATGGAGATCAGATGTGAACCAGGGCAAACCGGAGTTAGGTTCTTGGCCGGCTGTCTCGTCGATTGATGCGCGCCGTATTACTCTTTTTAAGCCGGACTGGTTTTTAGAAAATGCACCTGTCGATCAGATAGATGTAACTGAACTTGTTAAGGAAGATCTAGGCAGAGTGGGACGGCCTCAGGAGGCAGTTCCTGCAGGCGGTTCACCGAAAGGATATGATCCCAATAATCCGGAAGAGTATCGGTCCTCAACGCGTGGCGGCAGATTTTATTATTTAGTACAACATGGTCTACCTAGCGACATCAAGCGTTTCGTACGATCCGATAGTGCTATAAGTACCGTGTTGAAACAACATGCTGTAAATATTCTTATGACGGTTAATGAATATAGATCAAGTAATGAAGAAATATGGGAAATGACTCAAAGAAGATGGCATAATCTTTATATAAGATATTTGCATGTTTATTTTGAGAGACTTATTAGAGCAAGAATAAAAGAATTAGAGTCAGAAGGAAGAACTGTAGAAGAAATATATGATGAACCTGTAGATCTAGATTATCTTACAGGTAAAATTTTTAATAATAATATATTTCAGCCTCTGGAGGATCCCATGCGCCAGAGCATAGAGGGCACCATCTGGACGAAGGGCACGCGAGCGCTCTGGGCGGGGAGATTAGCGAATTGGGATCCGAAACCAGATCAAGAGTTAATAGATTTCATAAGTAAGTTTCCGGCTAGAATTAGCGAATTAAATGCTAGAGAAGAGTTGTTAAATCTTGAACTGGGCAAGCTTGAAGAAAGAAGTAGAGAAATTGTTCCAGTATTAAATAATATAAGGGACCGAATTGAAGGTATTTGTGGTGGAAAGTATGAAAGAGAAATGCCGCGATTCTCGGGAATGAAAGGTGATCCAGCCGGACCTGTAGATATTCTTGGCAACCTTGTATTGTCTAATTTTAAAAACTGGGAATATGTTATACATGGACGGAAAAATAATGGTGCAAGCGGGATGCAGCGACTGCCAGGAGTGGGTGATAGGGGCATGAGCCCAATGTATGACATTGATGTTTGGTACCCTTTGGTATTTTATAAGGCTGGCAATCCAAAAGTTTCGATGGACTTCATCCTTTGGAATAACTTTAATTTTTCTGAGGCTGTACCTTTAGGATCAACAAAAATACCAACTAATAATTTTAATTGGGCAGATTATGCAGATGTTGCTTCTAATAGAAGATACGGCGAAGAAGATGGCACAAGCCACGATCCCACGAGAGTTGGCCAGCCGGTCGATCGCGATAATCTTCAATCATTGTGGATAGAACAAAATCCAGCGGAATATGAAGAAGCAAAAAAATTAAAAGATGAACGTGAAGCTGAACTCTTAATTCAACTTGGTTTAGAGTCCGTGCAAGAAAAAAAACTGAATAGTCTTTATATAGAATATCAGGGTTATGTAAAAGCTATAGAAAACGTTAATAATACTATTAATGAGGTTGAAAACCAAGAAAGAGAATATTCTAACCTTCAGAGAGATGGCAATATGCGGGCCCTAAGCCCCTATGCTGATACATCGGATATTGACACTCCTATATCAATTGATATGGGCCGCGACAAGCCTATGGTGTTAACTACTAAAGTTGCATGGCAATTTTATAACAGATTTAGAGAAACACCTGAGATGTTTAAGTATGGCTGTATGGATGTAATGAACTATGGGCCTCCGGCCGGAGGATTAAAATATTATAGACCATCTAATATAAGACAATTTATATTCCGACCAGAGAGAGTTGGTGATACTGTAACCTCACTTCCTAAAATGATTCTTGATCCTGAGCAACTGCTGTTACCCCATGCCCGTAATCTCCTATCTGATTTAGACAAAGGTGCGGAAACCGGTGAAAGATATGTGGAGAATGGTTTAGCTGCCGGAACATATGATGCATCTTTTGGTGGCCACCCGCGTTGGATGCACTGGGGGGCGTTCGGTACTCCTGGAACTCCTGACGAAGAAGGTAGAAATGAATATGGTTTTAAGCTCGGGCCTGCTTTTAAATTAGATGCTGAAGGCAAAACCGGTGGTACCAATGTAGCTAATTATGGTGAGTTTTTAGATTTATTTGGATTAGAGTATGATCCCGAACTTAGTGGTGTTTCTAAAATAACAGGCCAATGGCCGCGGCCCAGCGCAAACGCGACGATTCCCAATACCACTGAACCTCTAGAGTTTTATAATATGATAGATGAAGATAATAATATTCTTATGCCTGATGGTCAAGGATGGTTTATAACAAGCGGCTGGGTTTTAGAATATGGTGGCCTTCCTGTTTATCTTTACCCCGATATAGATCATGCGGTGAGAGTAAATACAGATGCGAATGATAAAGAGAATGTGGG
>NZER01000373.1 GCA_002690445.1 Candidatus Pacearchaeota archaeon | reverse complement strand
GGTACCAGAAGTACCATCAGTACCAGAAGTACCAGAGGTGCCTGACGTACCAGAGGTTCCATCAGTACCGGAAGAGCCATCGGTACCAGAAGTACCATCGGTACCAGAAGTACCAGAGGTGCCTGACGTACCAGAGGTTCCATCAGTACCAGAGCTACCGTCAGTACCCGATGTACCAGTAGCACCGGGAGCTCCATTTTGGGTTATAGTCCAACTATCAAAACTATTGGGGCTCCCCGGGGCCGTATTACTAGACCACTTAATTCTAATCACCGTCCCGCTGTAAGAGTAAACAGTACCTGTCCATTTTTTTGACACGTCTGCAGTAGCCGTTACTAATGCGTCTTGTCCACCTGTCCAGCTTAATCCAGAATCTACATCACCAAACTCTCTATCCCAGTTACCACCTGATTCGGTTGGGATACTTTCTGTTTCTGATGAAGTAGTTGAATATAAATCTCCGTCTGAACCATCATCACCAGAGGTGCCTGACGTACCAGAGGTTCCATCAGTACCGGAAGAACCATCGGTACCAGAAGTACCATCAGTACCAGAAGTACCAGAGGTGCCTGACGTACCAGAGGTTCCATCAGTACCGGAAGAGCCATCAGTACCAGAAGTACCGGATGTACCATCGGTGCCAGAAGTGCCAGAAGTGCCGGATGTACCAGAGACACCATCAACGCCAGAGCTGCCGTCAGTACCAGATGTGCCAGAACCTGAAGCAGCGCTAATTTGCTGCCAAGCGTTATCTTGTCTTATATATACGCTATAAGAAGAATCTGTTGAGTAATAGGTGGCTCCCTCAGAAACCGTGTGCAGAACATCGTTTCTCTCTGATTCCGGACCGACAAGCTTGTCTCCAACATACCTTTTAACCGCCATACTCTAATTAAATTACACATTTTAGACAAGCAACTCATCTATTTTTTCAATAACCATCTCGGGGGTTATTTTACGACTACATTCAAAGTTTTTGTTTTCAGGACACCAATACCATCCACCTTCCCATTTTTCCTTGAACTCTCCTATAGGTAAATTGTGATGAGACCAACAATTATGACATACGCTAGTATCCTGAACATAATATGGGGTAGAAAAATGATAATTCTCTCTTAAAAACCCAGCAACCATTATTACCGGCTTATTTAAAGCCCAAGCAAGCCAAGCTATCCCACTACTCAAACCCATAAAAAATAAAGATTTGTCAATATAGCTAGCTACGACCCTCAAAGATTGCCCCGTCTTGTCAATGGAATTGGAAGGTATAGGGTTGTAAGCTGGGCTATCTCTATAGGCGTATCCAGCTCCAAATTGAGAGTGTTTATCTAAACTAATAACATCTATATTTTTCTTTTTCAAATAAGAGTTAACCTCATTCCACCCCCCTTTGTAATTCCACAACTTTTTCTGAAAAGTGGATAAAGAAGCGAGAGAAACGGCGCGGCGCTTTAATTTAATTTTTTTAAGCTTTAATCCTAACGTAGGTTTTCTTTCTTCCGCATCAGGCAGACCCAAGACCTGAGAAGCTCTTCCTATAAGGCTATTAACTTTCATATTTTGTACAGGAATATCGATACCCGAAGGTCTTTTGTAATCATAAGTGTTTATTAAAAAATCATAATCATAATCAGAAGCGTCAGTTTTTTGGTTGCGAGGATATGTTTTGATGTTCTGCTTTTTAAAAATATCACTAAAACTACAAATAACATCAACCTGATTATTCGTTAACTCCTGATAACGTTCAACTTGACCCATCCATGCTATGGTATCCCCCAGTCCTTTTCCCCCAAAAACTATTCTAGTTCTTTTCATAAGATTTCTCTTCAACCAGTTCTGAACCTGTGTGGGTGTTAATCTCTTTCTTTATTTCAGCTCTTTCGTCATTGATCTGGTATACTGAGCGAGCTAAGTCCACAAACTCTTTATCAAATTCTTGGTTTCTTTCTTTTATCCTTATATTGTCTTCTATGACCCAAAGCTGTTCGTTTATCTCTTTGAGCTGGTCGTAAAAACCATAGTCTCTGAAAACATGAGAAGCCCAAGGTGGGTCCCCAAGGGTTTCCTTTAAAACAGAATACTCTTTTTTTACATTATTTAGCTTAAGTTTATCTGTTATGTTATCTATTTTAATTTCTAGTATAGATAGTTTATCTAATATTTCTCCATTTGATACTTCTACTTTCATGATATTTTTCCTGAAATTATAACTTCTTTATAATAGTTGTGTCTGTTTTCCTTTACGCCTACCCAAAACCCTTTTGTAATATCTACCCCATCTACAGAATGTATTTTTAAATCAACTCTTTTGTCATCTTTAAGTTTTGTTAATACTTTTATACAATTTGGATCATGTCTCTCTTTGTTCCCGCCAAGTTTATGGAGTTCCCCCGCGAATTTAGAAACGCTTTTTATAAAAAGCTCGTAAGTTTCATTATTATTAAAAATTTTTACTTCCGCGCCTTCTATATCAAACTTTAAAAAATCTATCTTTCTATCATTAAGGGGGTAATGGATAGCTTTAAGCTCTAATATTTCCCTGAAAGATATAGCTTCAGACTCTGTATCTTTGCCAGAGCAAAAGGAATTATTTTTTACCTTAACTAAACCTTTATATTTCTCGGAGACATGTCTGTTTATTAATACTGCTTTATCACTGAGAGCAAGAAGCGAAGAAAAATTATCCAAGTTTTCTTTGACGCCGTCTACGCCAACGTATCTAATATTCTTATGTTTATTTTTAAAATAGGTATGACCTAAAGAACAGCCTAAATCTACAACGTAATCTCCGTCTTCCACAGAAACATGTTTATGGTAAGTGTTTTTTTCAAAAACCTCTTTAAATGCACCCCGAAACCCTTCTTTGTCAGTAAGGTTCTTGAAACGAACGGTGTCTATTTTTTGCATAACCATCTCGAAAGTTATTTCTTTCGAACATTCAAATTCTCTTTCTGTGCCTTCATGATAGGGGCACCAATTCCAATTAGCTCTATCAAACTCTTCCTCATTCCAGCAAGAATTACAAACGTCCTTATTAATCACTCTGTAAGGTGTGTTGAACTCATTATCAGGCTTAGTGAAACCGCTAATTAATATTACCTCCTTGCCCAAGGCCCAAGCTACCCAAGACAACCCAGAGCTTAAGCCTATAAAAAACTCACAATTATATATATCAGTTATCCTCTCTTGTAGCGGTAAGTCTCCGGTTTTATCAATTACTCCTTCGGGTATAGAGTTCATTTTTTTATCTTTTCCAAAAAAGCTATGCTTATCTATGCAAACTACAGAGTACCCTAGATCATTTAAATATTTTATTGTTTGCTCCCACCCTTTTGGGTTATTCCAGTATTTGGCTTGGGCGGTGGATTGAGTAGCTATACAGACATATTTGCCCTCAATAACTTTCTCTTTGTTTTCTATATATATTTTGGGTTTTATTTCCCTGTGCTCGAGATTTAGATAATGGGAAGCCGTACATTGAAGACTTTTACGTTTCACTTCTGACGGAGTATTTTGAAACCAGCCAATATCGTAAACATTATCGAAACCATGACATTCCTCAGGGTCTGAAAGAAACTTTATTTGAGGATAGGTCTTTTTGTATAAGTCGTTGTTAAATGTGAAGCAGTATACATCATAGTCGTTCTGTTTCCTGAACTCCTCAACATATGGAATCCAAGCCAAACTATCACCAAGAGAACGGCTATCAAACTTAACTAAGACTTTCTTTTTCTCCTCTACAGACTCAACTAAGGAGGTTATTTCCCTTTCCACATCTATATCTTGTATAAATTTCACAGATGGGTTATTCTCATATTTTTTATAAAGATCACAGGCTTCAATTTTATTCATTATTACTGGCATACCCCAAGACAAAGCCTCCTTAACAGACAGGGGGTTTAGCTCCCTTATTGACGGAAAAAGAAAAAGATCCATACAGGAATAGAAAGCTTCCACATCATTCCTTTCTCCCCAAATTCTGCAGTTTGGTAGGTCAAGATTACTTATGCCACAGGAATCTTTAAAGCATTCGTTGCCCACAAAATGAAACTCGATAGATAAACCGACCAAGTCGATCAGTTTGGAAGCCATGTCGTATATGTATTTTTGATTTTTATTAGCGTGGAATAACCCTATATTCAAAATATGTTTTTTATTTGGGTCCAATCCTAAGGCTCTTAGCGCCTCCCCCCTATCTGGTCTTTCTTTTTTTTGTATCTCGTAGTCCCAAAGGTAGCACGTTTTGCCCAGTGATTCTAAATTTATTTTTTGGAACTCTGATACGGCAACAAACGCATCAGGCCAAACCTCCTTTCTTGAGAAATCAAATGAGTTATCGTGGCATGTTTCTAATATTTTGTAATTTCTTTCTTGTTTATAAATCTCCTGTAATAATTTTAAACTGAAACCTTTATATTCAAAATTTTCAGGAACCTCGTTGAAGTGAACGATGTCTGGATTGAAACTCTTTATTACGTCTAGCAAGCGCCCCTTTTCTTGATCGTAGTCCTCAGAATTATAATACCCTAAAGAAGTAAAATTTTTCTTACCAATCAAATCTAAAATTTTGTCCCTTTGAACCGTATACCGAGCGCTATAGCTACTAAACTCAACAACAAAAACCTCACTTTGAAGCATGGATTCTTTTATCAGTTCGAGAAGCCACTGAGGAGAGCCCCCGGTAGATAAATGCATGGCTACATATAAAATTCTCCTCTTCATGTTCCTAAAGTCTCCAATGTCGCGTTAATAACTTTTTCTGCATTAGGCTGACATTCAAAAGTCGGTTTTTCTTCTAAGCAAAAAGGAACGGGAGGCACACTGCTTAAAGAACCATGCTCTACAACAGAATACTTTGGGTCAGAAGCGCAAAAAAGATCACAGCTACCCGCTACAAATGTAACCTTATAGTCTTGAGAGCTATGTCTATACGGAATTCTGAATCTTGGGTTTATAGAGGAGCCTATATTTATTATATGTGTGTCCGTGCAACCCGCAAGATGAAGCGCTCCTGAATCTAAAGTTATAAAAGCTTCTGAATTCTTAATTATACAATAACTTTCGTCTAATGAATTTTTATTTATAAAATTCAGCCCCTCGAAATCCCAATCTCTAGTGTCATAGCATGTCTTGTCTGTCTTGTAAGTTCCGGGTTCTGGTGGTAGATCGAGACCTATTAAAACAACGGGGTGCCCAACTTCATTTAAACCTTTGATTAATTTTTTATATTCTTCCTTAGGCCAAGTCCTACTAGGCCAAGTCTTAGCTACATGAATAGCTATGTATTTATTGTTTTTTATGAATTGTAGATCTTCCTTATCAAATTCTACTGGTCCGGGGTAATAATCACATTGCATTTCTTCCGGTAGTAAATCAAGCCCTATTTCTGAAGCATGTATTCTCCTTAGATCAAATCTGGCGGTATTCCATATGTCATTTTTTTCGTTTTTTCTTAAGAATTTATAAGTATCAAATATTTCATATTGTTGATTATCTTCCGCTAATTCATCATGGCTTATGTGGTTTTTTACAAAAGGGTTATGTTTAAAAACATCATAATGAAATGAGCAGACTATTATCTTTTTAGCGTAAGCTTTAGCTAGCTTTCTTAGTGTTGGTGTGCAGCATAAAGTATCCCCAAGGCCAGAACAATTTACTCGCAATACGACCTCTTTGGAATTTTCTTGCCCTCTGCGTTGAGTCCTATCAAAAAGGGGGGCTAATTTATCGTAAAACGATACGTCGTTCATTAATAAGTTTTAATGAATAAAGAGGGCTTTTTCAAAACTAATATCCGCCGCCATATCTATGCTTTACAGCTTTGCAATTACCATACACTTCCCCACTGGAGAGAGCTCTATTGTAGCATGAAACCATACCTATGTTAACGTTTATACCAGAGCTATCGTTACCCCCTATGTAAAACTGCTCATATGGGCTAGCGTCTGCATCATGAAAACCGCTAGTATTTGATAAAGTGAAAGTTCCTGTACCTTTTACTTTTCCATCTAGATAGCCTATCATTTTTCCGTCATTTCCGTTATATGTCATAGCCGCGTGACGAAAACTAGAGCCCGAAATAGACGGGTTGGTAACCTCGGATAATATGACTTCCACACCAGTCCAAGGGCTATTCCCAATATAAGAAGGCGCAGCTGAGTTAACTTTATTAGAAGCGATAAAAGCCTTAAGGCCGCTAACTTGATTTGTAGTTCCGTTTCCGTTTCCTGTCATAGTAACTAACCCATAGGAATAGCCGCTCTTGTTGTGGTCGGTGTTGCCAAAAAGCACAGCTCCATCATCAGGGTAGGTTGAGAGATCTCTTTTTAGCCCAAAGAAAATCTCTATAGAAAAACTTGAATCTTTGTCTTTTAAGACCCCCAAAGACTTCAGGTCGGTAAAGTTCTGGCCAGATATAGCGGCGAAATCGTTCTCGCTAGCGCCTTTCCTGAATTTATAGTAACCGCTTGTCTCGTCATACAAATCAGTATTAGTCAACGTCGCATCCAAACCACTAGGGGCTAAATCCTTCCAAGATTGCGTACCGTCGCTGTAACTTCTTTGACTATAACCATCTACCCTAAACACTAATCCATCTGTGTTTACTCTATATTTACCATAATTTACTTTACTTGACATTTTAATATCCTCCCGATGAACTACTAACTACAGCTGAAAAACCATACTTCGCGCTATTTGATGTGAAGTCTTCTGAACCTTGTATGTAGTTATGTAGGACTTCTTTTTCGCTTAAAGCTTTTTTATAAATTGAAACTTTATATATTTTACCTTCTGAGTAATTTTTGTTACCTATTTCGTTTGCCCTAGGGAACGATCCTATAGAAGCTTTAAGATCTGAAGAGTCATGAAAACTATTATTTATCAAAGAATATTTATCGTAATCATTTACACCTTTGGGCATTCCATTGGTTACAATAGCGGAATTGTCATCGGAAAACATTATTGAATCCGAAGTCTTCCCGCCGAAATATGGATTAGAGACTTTGGTTAATAGAGAATTGCTATCAAACCTACCTAAATTATTCAAAGATCTATAAACGAAAAAACCCAAAGCTTCTGGAACATTCGACCAAGTTAAATTAATAATACTTAAATTGTTTTTAATTAAAATTGTTTTTAATAAGCTGGCTGTAGATTCTCCTTTTTCGTCATAAGAAGATATTTTATAATTTACTGTTTGGCCTTTGTCGAATAAGTTTGAACCTGTTTGCGCGTTGAAATTCCTTAGTGTTATGTTGGAGGGGGGCTTAATGTTACTGACTTTAATAACATCTTTAATACGGCCATCTATATATATTTTTATTTTTTTTATAGCGGAGGTCGTATCTACCACTACTGTTATGTTGTGCGTTGCTCCAGCGGTAATTACGCTATCCTTAGTGAAGTAGCTAGTAGAAAGACCATTCGTGTTATAAAAGTTACAATATACCTTGCCATTATAAATATAGATTTGCTGTTTTTTCGATATACCTTCGTCAGAAGTGAAAGAGCCGGATTGGGTTATATCGGAATAGAACAAAGTAGAATATTCGTTATCAACAGAATCTAAATTTACCCAAAAATCATAAGTTTTCTTATTAGAGGTATTCAATAACAGAGAAGAAGAAGATCCAGATTTAGTAGTGGTAATACCAATATCTTGATACGAACCAAAACTGCCCTTTTGCGAAAAAACAGGCCTAGCGTTTGAATCGAAATTCATAACTTTAATATTAAAAGAATTATTATTTCCGCTTAGATCAGTCAGCCCTGAAGAGGCTAGTCTAGCTGAATGAGAAACACTACTAGCACTATTTCCGGGCCTACCTTTTATAAATTGTGTTCTGTGGGTGCTGCCCGCATGCTCTGGCTTGTTTTTTTCTAACTGAAAGTTTTTGTAAAGTATATATCCGTGAAGAGCGTTCTCACTCTGATTGTTTTGTGAAGATTGATAAGGATAATTAACTCTAGGGTGCATGTATACAGAATAACGAATAGAGGTCTGTATAACACCAGTCGTGCCAGACGTCCCAGAAGAACCAGAGGTTCCTCCTGTTCCAGAGGTAGCGTCTGTGCCAGTTAACAGGCTAGGTTTTATTAATATAGACACCGTCTGCCAAGTTCCCTTTTTAGAAAAATCATAAGTACCATATTGAGACGCTTGGCTTAAGGGGCTGGCTTGTATGACTCCTCTATTTTTGATTCCGGTTCTTTGGTGGCCTTCTGAAACGAATACTTCGACCGACAAAGTATATTCTGAATTTATATTTAAAAATATTCCCGTAAAACCATGTTTTCCTAAAACTGGATTATATGACGTCCCAGTCGGAAAATTATGCTTGTAGACTACGTCGGTGGCCTTCATGTATCCGGGAGCTAAAGATTTGTACATGCCCTGCTGATTGGGGTCTTTATCTCTGTATATTCTGTAAAAATCCCAACCAGTAGAGACGTCAAAACCCCCCAAAGTATTAACTTCATCCTTTACTGCTGTTTCTATAAAATTTATAGTAGGCTCTCCCGGATAACTTTTATGACTTAGTTCGTTGGTGTATAAGACCAATCCCTCAGTCAACTTTCTTCTTGTTCCGTTATAAGTAGCCATAATCTTAAAGGGGGATACTACCCGTATACATAGCAGAACCTACTATTACGTTATATGTTGTTCCTAACTCCGGACTCGGGAACCTCATGTAATTAGTCATAGTTTGATAATTTTGTCCACCCACTGGGCCATAGTCCTCAACTATACTATATGAACCCACGCCAGTTTGAATAGTGGAAAAATTACTATGATTAGAGACTTTATCTAAATAAATACCTTTATTGAAATGAGGGTTTTTATGAAATGTCGTTTGTCCAGAAACACCCAAATTACCCGCCCCAATATCTTTCTTGCTAAGGTAGTCTGAATAAACATGGCCCCTTAGTGAAGTATCTAAATTTGATACCTTTGTATTTAGTACCCCGCTAACACCATCTACATAACCAGAAATGTCACCACTTGTACTTATTATTAATTCTTCTAAATTCTGTCCAGAAGTAACTAGACTAGTTTCAAGACCGCCTATATTACCTTGGTTTGTATAAACAACACCGCTAAGATCCCTTAGGTCTCCGCTAATTTGAACCTTATCCCCACTAAGCTGAGTTATATCAGATTTTAGCTGATCCTTTACTTTGGTAGTGTAACCGCTTAGGTTTGTCCCAGATTCGACAAGGTCATCCCTTATTACTCCGCTAACAGTTCTTATATAACCAGAAATGTCGCCACTTATAGCCTCAACATAACCTGAGTGAGCGAAATCAGAGGGGTTTCCCGTGTAGGGATAAAAACCTGTAGTATTTAAAGCGCTGCCAGATAAACTCGTAGAGGCTGGTCTTAGGAGGTATTCTTTTAATCCACCAAGATCTAATTGCCCTGTCTGAATATTATATGGCATAAAGGCATCTCGTGTGTTTATTTACCTTCCGCTAAAATAGACCTAATTTTTTCCGATACAATAGATTTTTTGTCTTTTTTTTCGTGAGGCTTTTGAAAAGATAGAATATGCTTTTTAAATTCTCTAGTTAATCTAGCGGTTAGCAATTCCCTATTATCTACAGGTAAAATACCTACCGAAACTGCGTGAGAATGAAGGTCGCTGCGATTCATACTCTTTATCCTACCAAGGTAAGCTGATTCTTCTAAGGTGCCATATCTAGAAGACCCCGTATCGCCCCACACTTGATCCAAAGTAGTCTTTTGAAAAGATTCCTTCTCTTCCATTGCGTGAGTTTGGACCATTTTCTTCTTAGCTTTAACTTCCTTTTTGGGGGTCTTTTTTACCGTTTTCCTCTTAGCCGAGCTTGTTTTCTTTTTTGCTGCCATGATATTTAATCCTTTATCCGTTATACATAGTATACACAAAAGCCCCCAACAAAAGAATAAAAAAGCCCCCTCCGAAAAGGGGGCTCTGATAATATTTGTCGAGGTATATTAGACCACCAAGCCAACAATGGCTCTGGAATCGATACAAACGCGACCTTCCTCCAAGGAACCGTAAAAACCGATTCTCTCGTTTCTCTGGGTGAACTGGTCATCCGGAGCAGTAGTGAAGGTATCACCTGTGTCGGAGTCCTGAGCAAGAGCTCGCACAAACGCGCCCTTACTGTTGTCAACACCGACCAAGACTTCATCAACAGCAGTAGTACCAAGGGCTTCAGCACCTTGAGTAGCTCCACTGGCTAAGGCCATAGGACCAACAACACCAGTACCAGCAAACTCTTTGAAGAGAGTGTTGTATTTCTGGCTAAGACCAAGCTCGTTGAGCTCCACGATATTCACACCGTAGATCTCCTGCATACCAGCTGCGTTGAAAATATCAGTTCTGATATTATCTGGCAGAGGCACGGAACTTGTTCCGCTCGGAGCCTGCGCTGTGTTCATCGGTTGATAAGCAAACGCACGGATCTGCTCTTTGATCTCAGGGCTGACATACAAATCAGTAACACCTGCGCTATAAGAAGCGTCAACTGTACCATTCGCCCAAGAAGAGTTAATTCTCTTATTGAGGGTCATCAGCTTGTTAAGATCGGCCAACTGGAACTTGTTATGCTCGAAAGCGGGAATAACATGAGAACCAGCCTTTAGATTAGCGATTCCAACGGAAGCCGGTGTTACAGAGCTAGTGTTTGCTGTCGCAAGGGCTCGTAAAGCAACGGCCCAAGCGTTTCTCTCCTGCTTAAGCAGGACCTCTTGAGACATACGCTCAATAAGCTTGCTCACAACATCGAGCCTAGCCTGTCTTGCGTATTTC
>NZER01000372.1 GCA_002690445.1 Candidatus Pacearchaeota archaeon | reverse complement strand
CCTATTACTACACTAAGCATCAATGAAGCTTCATCAGAAGCTCTTATGTCTTCAGGAGTTGGTCTTTTAAATATATATTGTACTTTACCATCTTCCAGTTCAACCTTTTCGACAATACTTGTGTCTTCATTTTCTACATACTTCTTTCTTAAACTCTCTGCAGCTCTGAGTATTTCTTTATCTTCAAACCTTTCTTTGACACTATTTAACCTCTCAACAAACCTATTAGCAAGTTTGTTTTGACCTGTTAATACACCTTCTTGGTATGGATGAATTGGTATTCCTATCCCATAATCTAAATCACCTATAAAAGCTGTTAAATAACCACTAGATTGGACTGAATCATGAGGCAATGGTTCTGATTCTAATGCTTTTCTAGCTTCAAGCTTCTGAGCAACACGAGAAACATCTTTTAAATAACCTGATAATATATTACCACTGACATTTGTTATGTTATATACATTATCACTATCTGCAAGCCTATAATTCAAATCAGTAAATACTATTTCACCAAACAAGTCTTCAAGTATATCAGTAACATGATTTCTTCTAACTGTTTCTGGGCTTGCTAATGGAATTGCTCCTTGAGCGACCTTTAACTGCATGACTTCTCTTGTCTGAGTCAATCCAACCCATACTTTATGCATATCACTTGTTAATTTTTTCTGGTTTTCTTGAGGCATATCCTTCCAGTTGCTCTTGTCATAGCTTACACCACCTATTTCTCTAACAACCATCTTAGACATCATATAATCAAAGAAATTATCTAAACTAAAATCACCATGCACAGAATAGACATCTTCCATAACATAATCGTGTGGCTTTTTATCACCTATTTCAGGTATTAATATTCCCCAATCAGTCATAAGCTTATCAAATGACATGGACACAGTTAAATCTGAATCATGCTTAGGTAGAAAGTCTAACTTATCTCTTTCTTGCATCATCTCTATTGAACGCTCAGTAGTGATAGGCTGTGTAAGTAAGTAAACATCTTCAGAAGCCTTCTTTATAATATCTTCAAAACTCTTATCTTTAGGGTCTACAAGCCATGCTCCGGTTTCATCACTATATAAGTCATATCTTTTTAATACTTCTAACATCTTTGTCGTGTTAGGCTTCCTCTGAAATAATGCGTTATGAACTGTAGTCATAAAATCTTTATATGCTGCACTCTTAGTGTTAGTATGAATATCTTGTATAGAAGATAGAAGTCTGTTATAACTACCAGTTATAGCACCACTATGTATAGCATCAAACTGTGAAATAAGCTTATGCATAAACCACTTAGTAGGCTTTACATTAAAACTGGATTCTTGAAGAATACCATCACCCCTATTATTTCTCCATAAATGTTTTAAACTCTTGTCATATAAAAAAGTATAGTTATCTACTATTCTAGCTAATGTTTCACCATCAGTACCTTCTTCTCTTGAAAGTTGAGACAGCTCTTCAAAGACTTCATACAATCCTTTATCTTTTGGATCAGTTGATTTTGATAATTCATCAAATACTTTATCTACTTTGTCATAGTTGCTCTTTACCCAAAAAGAAATATCTTTCTTTATAGCTTCAGCATCAGCTTTAGAAATAACGTCAGACCTTCTTAAAGCAGATGAAACATGTTCAAGATAATTACTCATCTCAGCCATCTCAAAATTCTTACCTGCTATACGAGACTCTTGAAGTACTTGAAGTAAAGCATAATCTGATTCACGAAGTGGAGTACCATCATTTCTTGTAGCATTGCCAAGTGATTTCTCAAATGTGTAATCAGTAAGCCTTTTTATAAAAGTTTCTACCATCTGATCATCACCTTTAAATCCATCTAATATGCCACCTTTATCAAAGTAAGTCATCAGCTTAGCAACGTCAGTTTCGTAAGCTGTTCTTAATTCAGGATCAACCCCAATTTGTTGTGCTAATTCTTTCCTCTCAACATTCTGCTTAACATCACTTGACAATACAGATAATAAGTTAGTAGCAAACTTTTGTTCAGTACTTTCCGAGCCAACCCTTTTTCCACTAGAATCAGTGACAGCTAAAACACTTGGTAAAAAAGGTTTCTGACCATATATCTTCTGCATTAATTCTTTTACATCTAGTGTCTCCTTTTTAAATAAACTGGACTCATGATCTATATCTCTTATATAAGAAAGCTCTTTCCACGTTGTAACAACAGATTCAGCAAACATGTGGTTTCTTAGCTTGTCATTAAATACTTTTTCTCCAATAGTTATTAAATCAGTGTCAGCTACTGGTAATTCTCCAAGAATTGTGTTGTGATAATCTCTGTCATATTTATCCATATCACCTCGACTGCCTGTCTCTCTACTACCAAACAATCTTGTGGCCATCTCTCCTGTAAACATAAGAGGTTGACCAGATATAACAGACCGATTACTTAATATACCAACAGCACTGTTCTTATCTTCTCCACTACCTCCTCCAAATAATCCTCTCATTCTCAATGCATTTTCT
The DNA here is from genome assembly GCA_002690445.1 of Candidatus Pacearchaeota archaeon. Next base: position 3,919 of record NZER01000372.1, on the reverse strand, counting down.
GCAACACTACTAGTATCAAAAGTGAGAGGCCTTAGTATCATCTTACCTGTATCTTTTTCTCTCCGAACCATAGGAGCTTCCGCAGCTTCTCCTCCATGAGCTACATGCTCCATTTCATATATTGTATTATATGCTTCCTCAACAGCACTCTCAAATACCTTTAAAGTTTCTTTAGTAGAAACCTTAGATGTGCTTAAAAGAATATCGAACACATCAAATGGAGTTCTTATACCTTTACTTGTACTTTTATTTGTTCTGTACTCAGCTAATGATTTAAACTCAGCTTTTCTTAGCTTATCAGTTAATTTTAAAAGGTCTTTATTTGACAGTTCTTCAATAGTCTTTACCCTTTTAGTATCAGGGTCTTTAATAGTAGACTCGAGTATCATCTTTATTGATTCATACAATGGGTTAGTCTGTGTAGATTCATTTTTTAGTTCAGGCTTTTTATCTGCATTAACAATTAACCCTGACTTTTCTGCAATATCTTTTAGTAATACTATATCATCATGAGCCAAGTCAGGAGTCCCATACTTTTTAACTACTTCCATAGTATTCATTAGATTTCTAAAAGCAGCATGGTCTACATTCATACCTAACATATCTAAATACTTATTTACTTTTTCAAACTTTGCTTCATGGTACATTGGTCTTCGTGAACCCGGTATTAAAACCATGTCACCATTTTCATTTCTATATTCTATATCCCTACCTTTCTTTGATAGGACTGCTCCTAGCAGCGTATGAAATACTAAGTCTTCAAATGGTAGCTCATCTTTCTGATATGCTAAAAGAGTACCGACATTAAATGCCATAGAACCAGCTATCATTCTACCTGATGAACCCCATATATCCTGACCAGCCTCCTTTATGAATCCAGGCCACCACTTATTCATAAAAGCACCTTCCAATGAAGTCATCCACTTCTTTAGTTCTGTTGCTCCAGCCCTAGCTTCAGCCTCTGTGCCACTTATAAATGAAGAAATATCTTTTCTATCGCTTAACAGTTTTCTTATACCTTTTGCATCTTTCCTAGTTAATATAGAAAATATATCATCTTGAGATTCCCATAAATGTTCGGCTTGTCTAACAAGTAGCATTCTTTCTTCAGGGTTATTTACATTATACGAGCCCCATCTTTTTCTTCTTGACAAATACTGATTCATCCGTTTGAATCCAGTTTTTAATATACCAGCATCAGAACCTCCCGGTATTAGCCTTACTACACCAAGAGCACTTCCAAGAGCTACGGAATGACCAATAGTAGAAAATATATTAAAGTCAATATCTTCGTTATTCAAACTGTTAAAGAAGTTCATAGGAATTTCAACAGCAGTAAACAATATAGCTTCCTCAATCGCTGATGCACCTATACTCGCCAACTTAGAATTACCCCACTTTAAAGCTAAGTACTGATGCATATTAGTTACGGGAAAATTATACTTACCACCTACATATTTACTTACTTCATCAGCAATTAATTTTCTGGCTTTATCTTGAATCACAAGAGGCTGAGCTCCTGCTTTAATAGCTGCAGCAGAAGGTTTCAATACACTTGCTATCTCATCAATCTTAGAATTAATAATCTTTGGAATATTTTGTTCTATATCTTTTGCATACTGTGTCCTTATAGAATGGTTACTAAATATCTTTGCACCTTTTCTACTACCAGTCTTTGTAATAGATTGTACTCCATGAGATACAAAATCAGACTCTCTTATAAACTTCTCAATATCGTCAGGCCCCATACCTCTACTACCAGCCCACTTTAAGAACTCTTTGTCAGCTTTTAATATCCGTACAGTGTTGTCTACATACTTAGCACTAGCAGCTTCAGCTCCATAACCAACTACCTTTCCACCTTTTGCTACTCTTGCACCCTTTAAAGCTGCAGATGCAGCTCCTCTCGCCATCCCAAATGGAACCATAAATCCACCAACTCCAGTAATTGCTGTCAGCCATCTTTCAGCAGTGGACACTGGTCGAGTACCTTTTTCCCATTCTTTGTCTATAGCTCTAGCTGCAAGACCGGGAAGACCAAACCCAGCAGTTTCTAAAAATGACCATATCGACTTACCAATTAAAGCAGTCGCACTAGTTTGATACCTAAAGTCTTCTCCTTCTTCAAACCAATCAGGAAGTCCAGTTCCAGTTTGTAAAGCACTCCATAAATCTCCTTGATCAGGGGCAGCGGGAGCGGTAGGTGCTGGAGCTGGGGGAGATGGGGCTTCAGGGTCTAGACCTTGATCACGAAGAATGTTCTCAAGTTCTGTTAAACTTGCTGCTATGCCATGTTGTTGTTCTAATCTTCTTTGAAACTGTACAGTAAGATTATCCTGACCATTAGCCATTAAATTTATTCCTCAATATATGCTTGCCAGTCTTTATAGGCATGGTATACTTCAAGGGCTCCAAACCCTAAAGCAAGAAAGTCTCCAACAGGTATAAATGGTGAATCAGCCATAGCTAATGCTCCCATCTTAACACCAGTCTTAGCTGCTCTCCTTGCCATAAAACTTGTAAAAGATTGCTTACCCTTCTTATAAGCTACATTAGCTACAATGCCAGCACCACCTACGCCTCGACCTACAGCTCTTCCTTCTTCATCACCAATATATTCACCTAACTCAGCAAGAGCCATAGGAGCAAAAAATTTACCCGCAGCTACACCTTTCCCTGCATACCTAAGACCAGTTCCAGCAGCTGATAAGTATTTACTTTTACTTACAGCTTCAAGAGCTGCTTTCATCTTTATAGCTGAAGTAGTATTTGCTCTAGCAGCCTTTGAAGCCATATCATTAATTTTTTGCATCTGTTTTGCGGCTCTATTTTTTACTTGACCTTTATCAGTGCCAGGGTATCTCTCTTTCCAATCTTTACCCCATTTCAAACCACCTGACCTTGGGTCTTTTAAATCTTTAGAAAGTTGTCTCAAGAAATCCCATCTTCCAGAAACTGCGCTTGATACCTCAGACTGTACTGCTCGTGTGATAAGAGGCCCAGCAGTAAGACCAACCGCAGCTAAAACCTGATATTCACCATCCCAATCATCATCTGATTCAGATGCATCTATAGCTAATCCAGTAAGCTTCATACCTTGTTCAGAAGTCCAAAAATCTTGTGCCCCAGTAAGTTGTTTCGTTGGTTCTCTTATATCTTCATATACACCTATATCACTCTGTATTTCGTAATCACCCCTAAGCATTTCAAATGATTCTTTTCTAATATTAACCTCATTCTCCAAACTCTTTACAGCTTGTAAAGCTATTGTCTTTATATCGCCTACTCCTTTTGATTCTTTTTGAAGGTTTAAAAATGAACGAACAAGTCTTGCTTCGCCACTATTTGGGTCTATTTGAGTAGGATCCTCTAGCGCTTGTTGTTCTAAAGATTGTACAGACCTTCCTAAATTAGATGCTAATGATATAAGTTCATCTGGGTTTTGAGCTTCATACCAAGACCATAAACCTTGGACTGCTCCTCTAGCTACTTCAGGAGCAAGACCCATATCTTCTACAAGTTCATCCATTGCATTTTTTTGAAATTTATGTCTCTCATCAGCATCTTCAGTTTGTTGATAATATGTACCAAGACCAGAAGCAGTTATTAAGGAAGACGCAATACCATGTTGCATTTCTTTGGTAGCAGATGAAGCTACTTGTAACTTTTTAGTCAATATATCAACGTCAGCAGCTCTTTTCTGCTGTTGAAAAGCCATCATAGTAAGAGCAGTATCAAGTCTAGTTTGCTCTTTGCGCTCACCACTTTGTAGTATAGCGGTTACAGACCTTAAGACGTCAGCTTCATTTGCCATTAATTAAACATACTCCTATTATCCACCTGACCGTAACCAACCAGCTGCTGCCCCTAGTCCAGCACCTTCTTCAATATATTTACCAAAATACCATGACTTTTGTTT
>NZER01000371.1 GCA_002690445.1 Candidatus Pacearchaeota archaeon | reverse complement strand
AGCATCATCAGTTGTAGTACTCACTAAAATAACAAAACTATTGAGAATCGCAATTATTCTCCATATGACAGTCTTTAAGATGCTTCTTTGTCGGGTCTCCCTAATTTCCAACTAATCTCCCAATCCTTAAAATCAGCAGCAAGACAATCAATCTTGTAGTCTTTTCTTCCGCCGGCAATTTCCTGAATCTTGTTCTTGGCTGTATTTCTAATTCCATTTAAGCCATGAGTAAGTTCTAAATTGTTTCCGTCTCGAATCCCTTTTCTATAGTTGGATTCATTGTGCCAGATGTGTAAGTTCATTTGTGACAATACAACAACAGATCTGATAAAATCTGCATCAACGGTCTTGGTCTCTGCAAGACACATATCAATATCGTGGCATATATCTTTTATTTCCTGGGCGTATTCTGCTTTATGTTCTGAGATGAAAACCTCTTTCAATTGAACGATCGACAATCTGTCGATAAGTTCAGATAACGTAGGTAGATATTTTCTTTCTTTCATTAACGGGGTCCTATAAATTGGTCAAAATATGGCTTATATTTATGGAAGTTAGGGCCAAATAAATGTGAGTATTTGTAAAACAATTTGGCTTCTTCTCGTCTCTGTTCCAAATCATCTTGTTGCGATCTGCCGCCTGTTAAATACAAGCCGACAATCTCATCTATTTTCTTAAATTTAGATCCACTTTCAACTGCTCGCAACCACATCTCCCAATCATCAGCATAATTACAATTTTTTGTATCAAAAAATCCATTCTGTTCGTGCATCTTTCTTCTCCACAACGGCATCGGGCCTGGGAGGCATTTTATCATATTTTCTTTTGAGAAATCAAAATTTGAGTGCTCGAACAATTTCATTTCTTTGAAATCGTGATTTTCAAATATTTGATTCTCAAGGCCGGTTTCGACTACATTGCCATATACTAAGTTGATTGTATCATCTTTTTCTATTTCGTTATATAACATTTCAATACAATCCTTTCTTTTAACATCATCAATGAATGCAAACGTTAGATATTTTCCACTTGATAGTTGTATCGTCTTGTTAAAACAAGGTGTCGGTTTCAATTTCTCATCTAAACGACAATAAACAATATTATCGTATTTCTGCATATAATCATTGATCAAATCTTGTTCATAATCTTGTGAGTCAGCATCAACAATCACCAATTCACACTTATCAAAAAAAGTTTGATTTACCATATTCTCCATAAAATGGGGCAAAAATGTCTTACCTTCACAAAAAGTGGCTAATATTGAAACCAAAGGCTTCTGTTTATCTTGAAAAACACAATTGTCTATCAAGTTCTCAATTGTCGCGGCGATCTCTTGTTTCTTATTGCGAAGGAAATTGATTAGCTCAACCCCCTTCATCTCAAACCATTCTTCGCTGGTGGCGCCGACCAAGTTATTTGTCATCACAGAACAACCCATCATTCTCGCCTCAACGACAACTCTTGATAAGGTTTCTGGCGTTTGAGGAAGGAAAAGGAATTTAGAGTTGGAGCCGAGCTTTCTTAAAAATTGTTTATAATCGCGATCAGATATTAATTCATATTTAAGATCTTTATAGTTGCAATATCTAAGGGCGCCACTTGTATTCTTGTGTGGTATATCTGATTGCATGATTGAACAACAATCCTTTTTTTCTAGTTTTGACATCTCCTCAATTATATTGAGACTTTCTTCTGACCACAGATTACCACCTAAATTAATTACATTATCAATATCTAAATTGCTCTGCAATATCTTTTTATGAAGATTTGACTGACATAGAACAGCTATTGCGCTTTTATAAAGATTGTAATTGATTATCTCACTATCGGGCGCTTTGAAGTTCTCATATGTGGCTGGATTTCTTGACTTTAGATACTTGTGGTCGTGCTCATAAATTATGTAATTTAGATCACACAACGCCTCCCTACAGTCAAATGACAATTCAACAAAGTTTGAAAGTATAATAAAACTTTCTTTGCAAGATTCCAAAAATTCCAATGTTACAAAACGAGATTGTATTTCTTTAATATCGTAATCTTTGTTTTTAAAAATAGTTGCCAGTTCTTTGTTGTTTAACTCTCCACCACCAATAATTTGTTCAACAAAATAATCAGCTATAAAAACTATTTGTTTCATTCATATTCCTTGACTATCGAATCTATTTCTCTCATCCAAGCGTCAGGATCGTCGGCGGTGGTGGTATCAGATACCAAAAAATTAACAAATTTGTCATACATTTTTGTAGGTTCAAATCTTTCGCGGATACAAGGAGGTGTACGTGGTTCAGAATCGCGATCATTATAAGCTGCGCGAAGCTGTTCCTTTGCGGATTGTTCGCGAGGGAAAGCCCACATCGATTCCTTAATAATAACACCATCCCACACTACTTGATCTTGAACTTGTTGTAAATCAAACGCTACATTATAAAAATGCTCTTTTCCTTGTTCATCGACCAAATAATCTAGTTGACCAGACCAGCCGGTTGCAACCACAGGAAGACCGCTGTAAGCCGCCTCGAAAATAGGCAAACCAAACCCTTCACCGTGAGGGAGTGCCACAAGTGCTTTAATTTGAGGATGTACATATAAACTATGTATTTCTTCGTCTGTCATATCGCCGTGGAGCAAATATACTTTGCATTTTCTATTTGGAAAGTTTTTAAGGAAACCTTGCAAATCGTTATACAGCTTTTCTCTATCCATTAAACAATTTTTAGCAATATTAGATTTTACAATCAAGCCAACTTCTTCATTTTCAAATTCTTCAACAAACCATTTAATTGTGTTTGGAAGGTTCTTTCGAGGACCAAACTGTGCAATAGTCAAAAAGTTACAATCATAATCAAATTTAAGTTGCAAATCTGGTAAATCATCGTGAAACTTAACAGGATAATTGATCACTTCTATTGGTGTGTTAAGACGCAAGTAAACCGATTCTCCGGTTTGTTCATTCACTCCTTCATATACTGTTTGTTCGAAAGTGTTTTTAGAATGGTTTGAAATAACAAGAATCTTGTCCATTTCGTTTCCCTTGGAAATCCACTGGTGAGCTACTCTTGTTGTTTCTATTCCGGCAGTATAACCAATATTTACTGGAGCTATTCTTTCGAATTCGTTTGGAATTGTAACTTGCAAGGACATATCAAACTGACCACCTTGTTGAACAAAGCCAATTGTTTTTTCAATTGCTTGATCTATCCAAGCGCGCTCTTCGTTCATGGTTGATATCCATGAAGTTTGACCCCACTGAAGAGGTTGGATATAAATATCAAACAAATCTTCACGGGAACGAAGGGCTCGAAGAGCATATCTAGATTGCTCCCCATAACCACTTCGAGTTAGTAATGGGGCTTTTAGAATAATTTTCTTTTGCATTATGCCACCTCCATAAGATGCCACCGATCATAACCTTTTCGTGTTTCCCAAGAACCGTTTCGTTCTATAAAATCATCCATAACTTTAACCCACTCTTTTTCGAAATTATCAAAATTATAGTTTTTAGCTACATGTTCTCGACCTTGGTCAGATACTTTATTATACATTTTATCGGACATATTCAGTGCTTTTGTCATATACTTTTCAAAATCATCTTGTGAAATACGATCTTCATAAATATAAGGTACTGTGAGAGAGCCGATTACAGTTCTTGATACGGGATGAATACCATAACCAAACCAATTTTTACCATCAGTAACTTGCTCTTGAAGTCCTCCGGTCATATTAACTATAATAGGTGTGCCGCAGGATAATGATTCTAACGTTGCCAAACCAAAACCTTCAGCATCGGAAATATTAATTGTAAAATCAGCCGCATTATACATAGCAGCCAATTCCTCTGGTGGTACTTTATTGGTTGATATGAGCACCTGGCCTCTATTGGCTCCAATATGCTCAATGATGTGCGGGAGATCTTGGCCATGTGGATCTCGCGCGTCAGTATGCATCAATAATGTTGCTTTGTCGTGGCCGACTTTATCAAGCCATTCTTTAAACCAGTAAATCAATGTGCCTGATTGTTTTCGACGGGCATTACGATTGTTCCAGAAAAAGAGTTTCTTATCATAATCTCTAAACTCTGGTAGGCTCATATCGATAATATCCTTCCTAAGTTTACTGCAGTGTTCTAATTCTTCTTTTGTTTTAAACTTTTTGAAAACATTATTATTAACAGCATGCGACAAATAAGAACTCTTGACGGCCGGCGCAACCGTTTTTAAAATTTCATGAGTTACTTTTGAAATGCAAACAACCTCATCAGTTGATCGATAATATTGACCGTTAAAGTGTGGTGGCGGAAAATTATCCCACACATGATAATATATCATTGGCACCGAAGCTCTGACTTCATTTTCTATTTCCCATAACCAGCCATAAAACCTAGGATCAGTCATAAACCAAACAACGTCTGGGTGTTCTTTTTGCAAGACCGACCTTACAATTTCGTGACTTCCATAACCATCAACAGGATAGATAAGCCAATCCTCACCGTATGGCTCAACTCTTTGTGGTTGATAATCGTGATGTTCTACGGCTCCTCCCAAGCATACGAAGCAATATCTACCGGTTTTTAATAAAGCTTCAATAACGTATTTTGTTTGTGTTCCGACACCCGAGGGAGAAAGGGGATGATCAGACAACACTAAGATTTTCTTTTTTGTCATTTATTCCTCATGGACAATGTTTTGTATTATAAAATTTGCACCCATAGCCACCTGTGCAAGATAAGCGATTCTTAATATAACGCTGTTTTTTAATGTTGTATAGGGCTGTTGTCATTAATTTTAAAGCGTTTTGTGTTTTTTTCGGGCCACTCGTCACCCGGAAAAATTCAACTCTATTTTTCTTCGCTGTTCTCTTAAGTAGTGCAAAATGTGTTTCTATGTCTTTTGGATTTACATTCATTTTTTGTGCAAAGAAGTGTTTGTAAAGTGTTAATTGGTATGTTGTCATTGGTTCTGAACGGCGTCTAGCATCCCATCCCCACGAACAAGTCTTCCAATCAAAAATGTGTACTTTGCCATCCGGGGTGGCGACCACTGCATCAATAAATCCTTTAAATCTATAATCTTCGCCCTCAATCGGCTCCATTAAAGGTAGCTCGGCGGCAAGAACTTCATACTCTTCAAAATAATCATTAAGAGCATCCTCGATCTCTGGCAAGATTAATTTACCCTGTTCTTGCATATCGGAGACTAGTTTTTCGTCTATTTTTACATCATCATCAAGTTTTTCTAAACATTCTTCAAATTGTTTGATAAAAAATTCTTCATCGACAGTTTCTTGAAGTAACTTCTTCTCGCAAACATTGTGAATAGCGCTTCCAAACGCAGTAAAAACATTTCCTGTAAAACCTTCAATCTTATCAATACGTGTAAGTTTGTGATAAAAAGCGCAAAACGCCCAATCTTTTAATTCAGAATATGAAATATGAGGCATAAACCCCTCCTCAATATACTATTATAACCACTTTAGTAGCTGTTGTCAAGTACTTCCGGGTCTTGAAGCTGAAAAAGTTTGTTAAAAAGCTTTGGACTTGTTGTTTTCAAAAATGAATGATTTGGATCCAAATAATATTCGACAAATCCGGTGGCGAAGTATTCTCGCAAAGATGTGACAGCATAGGGAGTTATAAAAAGCCCTTGAATAAAGTGTCCAAGTTTATCGTATCCAATTTTTTCATATAAAAACATATCAAATTCTTCATCATATTCAGGATTTAAAAATGCAGCTTCAGGTAATTTATATCCCATCTGCCATAAAATTTTATGTAAATGTCTTCTTTTCTCTAAGAACTCTCGTTCTATTTTGCCATCTTGATAAAGCGTGGGGCCATATGGCTGTTCAAGAGAGTGTGCTATTTCGTGTACAATATTATCATACATATCTTTTTCATCGTCTTGCTCTTGTGAAATATATAAAGTTCCACCATCATAAAACGCATCAAGATGTCGCTCTTCAAACTCATCAAAATGGCCGACGATGATCATTTCAACTTCACCCAACAAGTGCTCTGGTAAAGTACTTTCAATTTTTGATATAATTTGTTCTAAATCTATTCCATTTTCAATGGGATCTTTAAAATATACATGAATACCTGTAGAAGTATAAAAATCCATTCTTTGTTCAAGAAGTTGTTTGTGGCGTTGAAGTATGTAATGTTGTAGCATCGTCTAGCCCTTGTTGATATCCTCTGAGAAAGTTTTCTTCCGCAAAGGCAAATAGAAACTCGGGAAAATCAACGGCCAAAGCTTCTGCAACCATGTGAACTGTTACTTCCTCTTGATCAAACTTTTTTCCAACATATTCTATGAGATATTCTTTTAGCTCTGAATCTGGGAATACAGGCATCGCTAAAACTTCATTAGTATGTAGTTCTTCTTCTGTGATTGTGTTTTCTTCAGTCATAATGTTATTCCTTTATTTAATATAACATAAAAACAAACTTTTGTCTATTTTTATAAAACTTTTGAGGCTAAAGTTGCT
>NZER01000370.1 GCA_002690445.1 Candidatus Pacearchaeota archaeon | reverse complement strand
GGAACCGTCAAGGAAGGAACCGTCAAGGAAGGAACCGTCAAGGAAGGAACCGTCAAGGAAGGAACCGTCAAGGAAGGAACCGTCAAGGAAGAAGTTTTTTCTTAAGACTGGCGAGGTAGCCCCCAATCACAAGTGCAAGGGAACTAAATTTCCCTTGTGTTTTTTTTGTGGGTAAAATGAATTTTTTTCCGCCGGGGCGTGTCAGACTTGGGGGTGGACGATATACGTAGAGATTTTTTTCCTTGTTAAAATCTTAACTCTCAGCATAATTAGAAGAATGAAAGATACACTAAAAGACGTAGGTAACTTAATTGTAGACGTTACCCTTACGTTAATCCTTGTCGTCCTCGCTGCTCACGCTTTGTTATGCGTGTTAGCATCTAACGCTATGGCTGACGAAGCCTTGACACAAAACGAAAGGGTCGTTGCGTTGACAATCCTTGGTGAAGCTAGAGGCGAAAAATCCACAGGTATGTATGCGGTTGGTTGCGTAATCCAAAAACGCGCAGACGAACGTAAATTAACTCCCGCTCAAGTATGCCGCCAACCAAAACAGTTTAGCGTTTGGAATGGTATTAAAAAAGAAAGTGAGTTATATTACTTATGGAAATCACCATCTGCTCCTTACGCAAGAAAACTTGCTCGTTATATTTGCAAAGGCTATCGACTCGCACAAAATCATACAGGTGATGCGAATCATTATTATAGTAAGAGCTTAAAAAGAAAACCGTATTGGGCTAGAAACAAAAAGGCTACAAAAATCATTGGTAATCATATTTTCTACAAATTATAAATACACAATAATTTAACTTGGTACAAATATATTGGTACAAATAAAACGAACGCAATCGCCAGAATGAACAAAAGGACAAAGAAAAACCAAAACGAAACCGACGACAAAAATTGTCTATGGGTGGACGATATACGTAGGCACGAAAGGCAGAAGAAATACTTTAAGACAAGAAAAGGAAAAAAGGCACTGAGCAGAGCTAGGAAAAAGTATGACGAAAAAGACCGAGAGCGCAGACGTAAACAAAAAAGACAGTACATGCGACGCAAAAGAGAGAAGGACCCAAAAATTTGGCGAGTATAGCTCAGCGGCAGAGCGGCACGTTTACACCGTGTTAGTCGGAGGTTCAAATCCTTCTACTCGCACCAATTTGGGCGAGCGTAGCACAACGGTAGTGCGGGAGCCTTCCAAGTTCTTGATGAGGGTTCGATTCCCTTCGCTCGCTCCATGTCGGGGCGTAGCGCAGTCTGGTAGCGCGCCTGCTTTGGGAGCAGGATGTCGCAAGTTTGAATCTTGCCGTCCGACCAAAGCCAACATAGCTTTAATTGGCAGAGCAGCGGTTTTGTAAACCGCAGGTTATCGGTTCGAGTCCGGTTGTTGGCTCCAATTATGTCCCTGTCGTCTAAAGGTTAGGACACCAGCCTTTCAAGCTGGTAATCGGGGTTCAATTCCCCGCAGGGATACCAAAATTTATGAGAGAACCGGTAAGATACATAAACGAAGGAGATATTTGCGCGGAGGTTGGGGTCTGGAAGGGGGGCTTTTCTTCTGAAATTTTAAAAAAAGAACCTGCGAGACTTCATTTAATTGATCCTTGGGTAAGTCAGCCCCATTATAAAGGTAAATACGGGCCTCGGTGCAGCAGGTGCGTTTCTGCGGGTAGGGCATGCAGACAGCACGAGGGGAGATGGTACTCGATAGAACAGCAAAGAATGGATACAATTTTTGAAGATGTTCAAGAAAAATTTAAGGATGACGGCAGAGTGGAGATTCATAAAGATTTTTCAACAAATGTAAATTTTCCAAAGGCTTATTTTAACTGGGTCTACATAGACGGAAATCACAGTTATGAATTTGTTTTAAAAGACTTAAATCATTATTACCCACTTATAATGAAAGGGGGCTTTTTATGTGGAGACGACTACGGCTGGACGGATCGGCACTGCAAAAAGGGGCCGAAGAAAGCGGTAGATGAATTTGCAGAAAAAATGAGCCTAAAAAAGGTCATAAAGAGAAGGCAATTTATATTACATGGGTAAAAGATTTTTAATATCAACAAAAACTAGAAAATGCTCAAAATGTGGGTATATTTTTATAGACACTAAATTTCAGTGCCCAAGGTGCGGGCGGTGGGTTCAAGGTCTTGGGGCAAGAAAGCATGAAAAAGAAACAATTTAAATTTAAAAACGCAGGAGGAACGGAATACAAAGTGGTACTGAGAAAGCCAAATTCTGCCCATTTTGGTGAGGATTGTGATGGATATTGCACGAACCCAGAAGGCAAAGCACCCAGAATTTATATTAACCCACATAATTCAGACCAAACGACCCTCAACACAGCGATTCACGAATTTGCACATGCATTTTTTTGGGATAAGCCAGAGAAAGATATAAAAAAATTAGCAGACGCACTAAGTAGATTTCTTTACAACGAAGAAAAATGGAGGAACACTGAGTAATGCCTCTTTGGTACGAGACAGGGGAAGGCATGAGAAAATTCTCATTGGCCAAAAAAAATATAAATACTGACGTATATGTTTGCGGGTCTGGCCCATCCCTAAAGAAAGTTAACCCCTTCGATTTACAAGTTCCGGGGGTGCTGACGGTCGGATTGAATAATAGTTATCCTTACATTAAACCAGACATTTGGTTTGGAATGGACGATCCTCACTGTTACTCTAGAAAAATCTATTTTGAACCGTTTATGAAAATAATGAGGGGTGGCTATCAAAACAGGACTTGCGAGAGCGTCAAGATAAGCCATTGTTGCCCCAATCTTTTTTATGCGGATTGTGTGTGGGGTGATCAAAATGAAATTTTTAAGAGAAAAGATGATGAAACTATTTTTATTTGGAATGGCTCAGTCACAGGTATAGCGCTCCATATCTTGCTATGGATGGGCGCAAAAAATATTTATTTGTTGGGCTCGGACCTAAGCACCAAGGACGGAGATTACCATTACCAAAGAGGGCTTTCTAAAGAAAACAGGGAATACGCCCAGAACGCCCACGACAAAACAAATCTTTTCTATAAATGGTTTGTTTCGGCGGGTCACCGAAACGGGGTCAACCTTCGTTCTTGTACCCCTGATTCAAAAATTAATCAATACATGGAATATGTTCCGCTTAACGAAGCCCTAAAGAAAAGCCAAGCGAGGTGCCTAAAAGAGGGGGAGTTATTTTTTGGCGAAAATATTGAGCGAGAGAGAAAGAAGCAAGGCTCCACAAACTACGTGCCCCAGATCTATGAGGATGGGTGGTACAAAGTAATACAAGACAGGCTCAAAAATCTATGAAAATTTCAGCAGTCATAGTGGCAAAAAAAGAAAGCAAAAGACTGCCGAACAAAAACATGCTACCATTCGGCAACTCAACGATCCTCGGTCACAAAATTCTCCAACTCTCTAAGTGTAAAAAAATTGATGAAGTGGTAGTTGGTTCTAACTGCGAAGAAATTTTAAATTATTCAGATAGTCTCGGGGCGAGAACAGCGAGACGCCCCGATGAATATTGCGACGAGGATAACTGCTCAGCCAACAGTATGATTTGGAACATGTGTTGTCTTATTGAGACAGATGTTGTCGTGTGGGCACACTGCACCAACCCCTTAATAAAGCCAAGGACGTACGACAACGCAGTAGAATGCTTTTTGACTAGAGGCCACAACGATTCACTTTTATCTGTAGATATTTTACAAGAACACATTTGGAGCGAAGAGAGCAAGCCCCTAAACTACAACCCGTGGCAAGGAAGGCACCCGCTTGCGAAAGAACTACCAAAGATGTACAAGCAAAATGGGGCGATTTTTATCCAAAAACACAAACAAATGAAAGAGAACAGATACTTCTTCGGGAAGAAGCCCTATTTATTTGTAACGCCAGAAGCAGAGTCAATTGACATTAATACAGAAAGAGACTATAGAATATCAAAGTTTTTTAAAATTAATTAATTTTTTTGTTGATTCTGCAACCTCAGCCATATTATAAGTGAACAATGAAAGCATTAATGTCATTAATTCTTGGTTTCACTCTTACAACTTCGTTGTTTGCAGCCGAAAAGAAACAGAGCACGGCAGAACATCTCCAGAACGTGTCCGTTACAATTAGGTCAGAAAGCGGTTACTCCGCGGGCGAGGGCTCGGGGGTGATCTTCACTAGGAAGGACTCTAAAGGAAATCTAGTAAATTTCGTATGGACCGCTGCACATGTCATAGATAATCTTCGGTCAGAAAGAAAAATATTAGTGCGAGGTACACCGAAAACCTTGGTAGAATTTAAAGATCCTGTAATTATCAAAGAAATTAGACAAGACGGGAGAACAGTTGGTCGTCTCCAGATGGATGCGGAGGTGTTAAAATATTCAGAAAGTGAAGACGGGCATGACTTAGCGCTGCTTCGAGTCCGCAAATATAATTTTGTAACTGGTAGTGTGAGGTTTTATCTTGACAAAGAAATTCCCGCCTTAGGAACAGACTTGCTTCATGTTGGTTCTCTACTTGGTCAATTTGGCGCAAATAGCATGACGGATGGAATTTATTCACAACACGGTAGGGTTATTAAGAGTTTAAATAAGAGAATTTTTGACCAGACAACTTGTGTTGCTTTTCCCGGCTCTAGTGGGGGAGGGGTATTCTTAAAGGGCGAGGATAACGCCAGATACGTAGGGATGCTTGTAAGAGGAGCTGGAGAGGGGTTTAATCTTATAGTGCCCGTACGTAGAATGGTTGAATACTGCGAAAAACACAAAATCATGTGGGCTATAGATGAAAAAGTAGCTATGCCCAGCGAAGAAGATTTAAAAAAGATGCCAATCGAAAACACGCCAAAAGAAAAGAAAGAGAGCGAAGAGGAGGAAAAGAAGGAAGCCACTAAAAAAGAATTTCCATTCATGATACGTAAAATTACTATTTTCCGAACGAAAGTTGAAAAACAATTTAACCCATTCAAAACAGGAGATTAAAACATGAAAAAATATATTGCCATTGCCCTAATGACATTTGTATCGGCGTGTAACTGGGGAAATTCAGGATGTCCAGACTGTGAGTGTGACGCTGGTTGTTGTAAATCTGGCAGTTGCTCTGCATCAGATTGCGGATGCCCCTGCGATAAGTTGTAGAACTAGAAAGGTGTATTTGAGCCAAGGGGGTGGAGTGAAGCGCAACATGCACTTTAAGTGCCTCTGTTGCGCTTTTTTTGTGTAATAGTTTCTAGCCATGAACCGTGCCGAAATAGAGATTGACTTTACTGAGCAAATCAGACAATTACGCGCTGATAAAGAAGCCGGTTATCCGCCGAAATGCAACCCCGGTTATAAAGTAAGCGAAGACGGCAAAAAATGCGTAAAGATAGAGGAAGAAAAAGCTTCCCAAAAACAACACGCCCGTCGCCGTGTAGGTACAACAAGCCTCACGCGTTGCGGCGGCGGGTTATGCCCAGACTGTGAGTGTAACCCCTGTCAATGCGGTTCATAAATCATGCCATTACCATCACCACACGGGGGGCAGAAAAAGAAATCATTCATTTCTGACTGCATGAGTGATCCCGAAATGATTGAAGAATTTCCAAACCAGAAACAGCGTGCGGCTGTTTGTCATTCCCAACGAAAAAGAGCAAAAAAATCTAAAGGGAACGACGAGGTAGATTGGGCCGACTGGGATGAGGAAGAAAATTACGATTTTATTTTGTGGTAAATTTATTCGGTGTCGTCTTTTTTTATTACTTTCATTGCGGTTCTTCTGTCCATTATGAATCCCTCATTGTATAAATATTCCATGATACTTTGAATTTCTTTTTCGCCTATGTCATCGAGGCCATCGTATATATACACGACAGTCCTTAACCAAGAGCCGGAAGGGTAATGAATTGAGGGGTCTTCTTTTACCTCTACTGCCACCCCATTCAAGAACAATAATTTACTTTCATCCACAGAGGTATTTACACTCTTATAAGATGACGAGCCCTTTTATGTTTTTTATTGGCAGATACCCATACCAAGAGCTTTCCCTGTTGTCGCCGATAAGCCAAACACAGTGCTCTGGAACAACGATTTTATCTTCACCTGCTAGCAGAGAGTCTAACTGGTTACCGTCAAGATCTACGAATTTATAAATTATTTTTTTACCCTGCCCGAACGGATCAATAAATTTTTTGTTATCTAAGTAAATTTCACCGTTTTTAATTTCTACAGTCTCCCCCGGCAAGCCCATGACCCTTTTGCATATAAGCTCGTTTTTTTTGTCAGCAATTAAAACAACGTCAAACCTGTCTGGTGTCCAGTTTTTGCCCAGCCACGAATCCTTTTCGACGACAACCCAATCATCGTGCTTAAAGGTTGGTTCCATGCTAGAGCCATTTATATGAGCGGTTCTATATTTGAACCCAAAAAAAACACAAACGACAAACAAAATTATTGCAGTAAACCACAGGTTTCTCCTAAAAATTTTCTTCATATTCTTCCCCTCCAATTATATGCTGTTTTAGGTGTAATATTAAAAAAGAATGAAGATCACCAAAAAAAATAAAAGCGGAAGGTGGTGGCTAGGCTCAAAAACTACTTGGGCCATAAAAAACGGAGACGACTGGTGGCTAGTTCCGGGCTCAGAATTTCCGGAGAAAAAAATAAATAGGCCCAAACGACGGCCGAAAAAGACACTTATACCCCAAAGATCTCTTTCACTAGACTGGAGTTACTTAACCTTAATTATTCTTTCTTCTCTTCTCGGGATCAGCTTAGCCCTTAATGCTATCTATTATATTTTAAAATGAACTCGCTTCTTAGACGAAAAGCCTATCAAATCACTAGAAAAGTCCGAGAATTAGGCGGAAACGCAAGCGTTTCATCAACGGGCAGAGAAAATTCAGTAATTTTTCACAACGACGAATCGGTTGCTTTGTTGTCAATTTCGGAAAAAACAGACGGATTTGAGGCCTATATTGTAGATGTTCACAAGTGGATGTGGGCAGAATCCGAGGGGTTTTCCAGAAATGACATCGTTAAGAAGCTTAGGGGAGACATTTTTTTAAAAATTAAAGTAGAGGATTTGCCGATGAGCTTATTGTAGTGTAATCTTGCATGAGGAGCGTGTTCCTGAAAATGCCCCACAAAAAGATAAAAGTACCATTTAAGTTCAAAAATGCCTCAGGCATTGAATATGAGGTTACTTTTAGGAAGCCTGACAGGAGGCACAGCGCAGACGGCCTCTGCTCCGACCCAAAAGACGATGCTCCTAAGATACAAATCAGCCCCTATCTTACCAAGCAGAGCGAGCTAAACACCTCAATCCACGAATTTGCACACGCATTTTTCTGGGATAAACCAGAAAACGTGGTAGCAAAATTTGCTTCTGCGCTTAGCAGGTTTCTATACAACGAGCGTAGCTGGAGAAAAATTGAAAAATAACTCTATATTTTAGTAAGATATAGAAAATGAAAAACAAAGAAACAGTCTTAGATCTTTTAGGTCAAATTATAGAGGAAGCAGAGAAAGAAAACCTACACCGTAAACAGGAAGCTTACGAGGAGGGCGACCTAGAGCGAACCGCAGGTGAAAGCTGGATGCTTTTTCATCTAAAAGCCCTGAAAGAACTTTTGAACAAAAAATGAGGAGCTAGGATACTTATGGAATTTCATGCAAGCAGCGGTGAAGATTATTATGATCGCGTTTACCCCTTAGGCGACAAAAAAGATGGGGAGTTATTAGAGAAAATACGCCAAACAATTGAAATTTTTAGCATAAACGAGGATAGCCTTAAAGATCCGCAGGTCAGAGAAGCCTTAGCCACAATAATAACCGAAGAAGTTGAAGAGTATTATTCAGACATTTCTTAATGACTTAATTTGCCCCAGAATACTTAAGGTGTTCTCGCACCTTATGCTACCAACTTGGACTGTTTTGGGATAGTTTAGTTCCTTGTCAATTCTTACGCCTTCTTCTGCCCATTCAGGCTGAACGAAATCATCAACGAAATCAAACCATCCATGTTTTTTTAATAATTTAAAATAATAATCAACCTTTTCTTCTTCTGCCTCCAAGAGAATATCGTAATTTAGTTCAGTCTTTGCCATCATTGTGACATATCTAAAATACAACCCCTCATCGCAAGATAAGCTAGAGACAATAATTAGATTCATAAGAACTATTACACTCTTATTGCTTGACACAAGCGCAAGTAACTGTTACCATGTATAGAATGAAAGAGGCAGAAAGAGTCTTAGATTTATCCGAAGGTGCTCAGCATACTAGCAAAGTTACCTTCAGTGTCCCAGAAACCGAGTCACGTGGGGAAATTATCTACCTAGTAGAAGTTGAGAGAGACCCGCTTCTTTCGAGCGTAACTACCGGAAAACTAAGAGAGTTTATGGAAGACGTAGAAAAAAAAGTTTTAGAGGATGTCAAAAAAAATGAAGAAAATAATACTTGAAATCTTGGGAAAATACGCCTCCGTGGGAGCGGAGCAAGAGGTGGCAAATCTGACTTCTCCAGCCGCGAGAGAAATGATCGCAGAAGATATCTGCGCCCTTGTAAAAAAACGCTTTCATGTTTTCAGAAAAAACGAGCTTTTATGGAGGGAAGATGAGAAAAAAGATTGACGGATTTGATTGTGTTTGGCTCAATAAGTCTGGGGAATTCTTCTATAATGTCCCGACGAGGAAGAAACGCCCCTCGGGAGGAGGTTATATTCGTCGCTTCATTAGGCTGAAGGCGGAAGATCTTTTAGAGGTGGTGAAAGAGATAGAAAAAAGAAAATTATACGATAAATTTTTCCACCTATCGAAAGAAGAACGAAGAAAAAAGCTAAGATCGCTTAAAAAAAGCGCAAGGACCTATAAATTTCATAAAGAAAACGCAGACAAACTTTCAGATGTTGTTGATTTTTTCTCGTGGAAAGGGTTTGAAAATTTTAAGTTGAAAATCAATTATTTAATTCCAGACCTAAAATTTGATAATGGGACATTTACTTTTAACCCGAAATGGGTGAATCAGTCATCAGAAAGGGTGATGATTCTTAAAGTTAGGGGATTTGTGATAGAACGAACGAGATAGTAGTGATGAACGACGATTACGGTCACGATTGGCTTATACTAGCGTGGAAGATAGGCGTCATTATTTTTGTTATTTACCTGCTTAGTGGCATCTGGAACGCTTTTTGATTAGGAAAAATGAAGGACAATAGTGTAAATATTTTTGATGTATATTTCCTTTTACGAAATGGTTCAGATAATTCACAACGTATCGAAGCATTATGATAACCTTACAAAGGAAAACCCGAAGAACCAACATCACAAAAAGGTAGCAATATACGCAAAAGGAGCTTTACGCAAAGTAGAAAGAGAAGCCTCGGCTTTAATGAAAAAGAAATATAATTTAAAAAAATAAAATTATATGAATGTTTTATATAAGACTCGCACTTACTTAGTGGGGCATATGCAGTACGCCAGCGGAAGAGATTGGCGCGAATATGTGGAAAAAGAGCTAAGCCCTCTAGATATTACAATCTTCAACCCCTACAAAAAACCCTTCGTCAGAGACGTAGACGAAGACGATCAGGTCAGGGAAAAGGTGCAAAATGACATGGAAAAGGGCTTTTTCAACGACGTAGCAGAGAGGATGAAACTAATAAGGAGCTATGATTTGAATTTAGTTGACAGAAGCGACTTCATCATAGCTCACCTCTTGCCAGAAGTAGCAAGCTGGGGTAGCGCAGAAGAGATAGTTACCGCCGTAAGGATGAAAAAGCCTATTTTTGTAAGCATGGAAGGGGGTAAAGAGAAGACCCCTCTCTGGATGATGGGGATGCTGCCTCATCACTATGTTTATGATTCAATAGAAAACGTGGTTGATATGATAAAAATGATTGACAGGGAAGAAAAAGAAATAGACAGTGATAGGTGGAGACTCCTAAAAAAGGAATTAAGATAGAAGAAGAAAACGATTGTTGCGTATCCTGTTCTACCGAGACGCCCTACAAGAGAACAGAGCACATAGATAGCAGGCTCTATTATGTTGAGGGGGCAGGACAACTTTGCAAAGGTTGCTGGGATAAAATTTACAAAAGGAACGTCAGATGAGACTGGATCATATAGCTTATCGGGTAAAAGACAGATACAAATCTGCTGATTTTTTCAAAAAAGCATTTGGGTACAAGTTGAGAACGGAGTTTCAAATAGAATTTGATGACGGATCCAAAGCAGATTGCCTTGCATTAACCCCGCCAGAGACAAGGCACCCAGAAACAAGATTATGGACTTATCACGTTTTGCAGGCTGCCCCATATAGCCCGTTGAGAACTGAGTACCATGCATCACCAGAAATTTTTGTGAGTGATGGTTCTGAAGGTTCAATTGTCGGTGATTGGGTCAAAGAACGTGCCGACGTTGGTGGGATTCATCACATAGCTTATCAAGTTGAAGATGTAGGGGCAATAATGAACGAGTGGAAAGAGAAAGGGTATGCGGAGTTTTATAGCGAAGAGCCCATTACTTGCAAAGACCCCAATCTTACTCAAGTGTTTACCAAGCCATCAGAATTAACAGGAGTAATATATGAGTTCATTAATAGAGAAGGTGCGGGATTCTGCAAAGACAGCGTTAAGCAGCTTATGGAGTCAACCAAATAATTATCACTTTATGAAAATGGAAGGGAAAAACTATATTAACGGTAAGTGGCAATCGGCTGAACAAACGTACATTAACCTAAACCCTTCTACGGGAGTAGCGCTAGGGTCATTTCCGTTGAGTGGTCCAATGAACGTCGAAATGGCAATTGAATCTGCCCGTAGAACTTTCCACAAATGGAAAAAGGTTAGTCGCTTTGTCCGCTCTGACTACATGAACAAAGTCGCTCAGATAATTGAACAACGACGAGAAGAACTAGCCACGGTTATTTCTCTTGAAACAGGAAAGAATTACAACGAATCAATTGCAGAAGTAAACGAAGCCCTGCATATGGCTCAATTTGCGTTTGGCTCTGGTAGATATTCTCACGGTGAGGCTGTGGCGTCTGAAATAGAAGATAAGGATTCTTATATGCTTAGGAAGCCGAAAGGTGTAATAGCTATTGTATCACCGTTTAATTTTCCTTTAGCTATAGGAGCTTATTGGTGCGCTGCCCCTGCTATCGTTGAGGGTAATACAGTTATAATCAAACCAAGTGAAGATGCCCCGATGTCAACGCAATTGGCTGTTGAAATTTATCAACAAGCTGGGATCCCTAGCGGGGTCATTAATTTGGTGCATGGTCGCGGTGATACTGGCAATCTCTTGGTTCACGGCGATGTGGATCATATTTGTTTTACTGGCTCTGCCGAGGTTGGTCAGCATATTCGAAAAGTAGCAGCAGAAAGCTGGAACAAGACTACCTCATGTGAAATGGGCAGCAAGTCTGCTTGCGTTGTCTTTGATGATGTTGAGATGGATTTGGCTGTTGACGCCGCAGTTGCAAGTGCGTTTAAACTTTCGGGACAAAGATGTGTTTCTTCTGGAAGAATGATCGTGCAGAGGACCGTTTACGACGAGTTTGCTAAAAGGTTTGTAGAGAAGGCTTCTAAGCTAAAAACTGGCAACCCATTCAAGAAAACACCGAAGTCTACCGGGATGCCAGAAGCTATAGCGTGGGATCAGTGGGAGGTAGACGAAGGAGCTTACTATGGTCCACTTATTAATGAACAGGGGTTTGATAAGGTTCGTTCTTATAATAAGATGGTGGAAGATGACTCGGGCGCGGAGGTATTGTTAAGTCCAGTTTATACGGGAGGAAACGGAACTTATTTTTCTACACCTATGGTTTATAAATCTGAATGGAGAAATGCGCCTTATCTCAAAAACGAAGTGTTTGGCCCCCACGTTGCCATCATTCCCTTTGATACAATCAATGATGCAATTCGTATTTATAATGATACGGACTATGGTCTTGCGGTAGGAATTCTTACAAATGATTTCAGGAAAGCTCGCGTCATGCGTGACGAGTGTGACGCTGGGATGATTTATTGGAATGGGGGTTCTATCGCCGCAGAATCTCATCTTGCTTTCGGGGGGGTTAAGAAATCTGGTAATGGTTTTCCAAGCGCGGCAAGAACATTCAGGGCAGTGACGCACGAAGTGAGTTGGACAGTCAACCACGCAGACAAGCTGACATTCCCGCAAGGAATGAAATAGAAAACCAGTAGGCCATGAAACACGATAAATTTTACGAAGTACGACAAATGGTAGGTAGCAGATGGACTAGCGTAGGATGCTTCTTGTTTAGGGCAAACGCCAAGAATTACAAAAGAAAATTTAACACAAAAGTGCAGGTTTACCCGATTGAAGTAGTAGAGAGAGAATTTTTAGATGAACCTAGTGAAGATAAGTAGCATAAATAACGATGAAGACATTCACAAAATGGTTTTTGCTTAATGCCGTGATGCTCACGGCTGTTTTTTTTGCTGAGACGAAAGGCGCAATTTCTATGATGGTGGCCAGTGATATTAGTTATTTAACTATTGTAATTATGGCTTCGTATGTAATCGTTTCCGGTTACGTAGGTAAATTATGTTATTTATCAGACAAAATAAAACGGGGTAGAGTAAGAGCGGCTAGAAAACATCTATCAAAACGAGCAGAACTAGGCTGGTTTGCAGCGGAGCATTTTTTCTCCCTCGGTCTACTAGGCACCGTTTTTGGGTTATGTGTGGCGACAGCAACGAACTTAAATAGCGAAGCGCAAGTGAGCGATATTGTGTCAGGGCTTAAAACGGGCCTAAACACGGCATTCTATACCACTATTTGTGGTATTGTTTTTAGTCTTCCTTTACAGGTTCAGTTAATGATTTTAAGATTCAAGTTAGAAGAATGATCAATAAGGGCTACAGAAAATTCTTTTCGTTTAGGCCATTCATTGATGTGCTTTTTTGCTGCTTGTTGATGTTAGTAGCAATCCTTTTTCTACTTAAGACAGAGGAGGTGAAAACCAAGACACGCCCGCCGAATGTGCTGTATGAAGTCGTTCTTACTTGGAGCGGGGAGAGTAATGATGATTTGGATTTATATGTACAAGCTGCCTCTGGGCACGTTGTAAGCTTTAATAATAGAGAAGGGGGGCAGGGTAGCCTAATCAGCCTAGACCATGACGCGCTGGGGAAGGCCAGAAACAATAGCCTAGAAACTGGCGTCCAAGGAACAGTCGCAAACTTTAACGAGGAAATAGTGTCGTTTAGGGGTGTGATAGAGGGAGAGAATATTGTTACTGTACATGTCTACTCGAAAAGCGACGAAGAGCCGATAAAGGCAACAATTAAATTAATTAAAATAAAACCCTTCAAAGAGGTAGTGGTCAAAGAAAGAGAGTTTATAGCCGTCGGAGATGAGAAAACAGCGTTTCGATTTAAGACAGACGAAAACGGAAACATAATTGAAGTAAATGAATTGCCTTCAAATTTAGTCAACCCGTTAGGAGAATAATTATGGCCAACAAAGAAAAAAGAAAAAAAGAAAAAAAGAAAGAACCGAAGCTGACTCCAGCAGAAAAGAAAAGGAAGAAGAAAGAAAAGAAGAAAAAGAAAGGTAAATGAAAAAAATATTATTGATTATTGCGATATTTGTCATGGGGTGCCCGACGCCTCACGAGAATAGAATTAGATTCAACGATCACGGGCTTGACTTAACCCCGCTTGCTCCAGAGTCATCATGGCGTAACCCGTTGGGCGAGCCGACTTACGTAGTTCGAGTGAAGGGGCTAGTATGTCCATCTTGCGCAGTTGGCTTAAAGAAGGCGCTAATGAGGTTATCTTTCGTTAGAGCTATACATGTCAATTATAATACTGGCATAACTCACATATACGAAAAGCGATCACGAGACAAGGGTGGCGAGGCGCTTGATAAGTCACGGATCACAAAAGCCATTGAAAGTGGCGGGTATAAAGTAGATAAATTTAAAAAATAAGTGAAGTACGAAGAGTGGTTAGAATGGAGAAAGGAATATTTTAAAATGGCTGATTTTTGTTGGGATTGTTGCGAAGAACATCTTGGAGTAGAAGGCGAATTGAACGACTTGAAAGGTCTTTGTGAGGACGACGAAATTGTCCATGTCTTGTGCGAGGGCTGCGGTCAAACGGTCGTAGACAGCAAAGGGAAACGTTGGCACAAGAAGGACAACCGTGTACAAATACAAAGCTAAGGTTATTAGGGTCATTGATGGAGACACTCTTGATGCAATGATTGATCTTGGTTTTGATACTTGGGTTAAAAAGCGTATTCGTTTGGCCGGTATAGACGCGTACGAGAGCAGGACAAGAGACAAAGAAGAGAAAAAGAAAGGGCTAGCGGCGAAAGCCAGACTAAAAGAAGTCCTCGATACGGATGATGAATTTCGTTTGATTTCTCATGGCGTGGGAAAATACGGGAGATGTTTAGGCGAGATACAGCTTATTAACAGGTATATTAGAAACGATAAATACCACGGCAAGTCTATAAACGAAATGCTGGTTAAAGAAGGTCACGCCAAGGAATATAAAGATGGTAATTAAAAGTATTATTTATATTTATAATAAAATTAAAAAACTTATTGATTGGAAAATAAATCACGTTCGCAAGCACCCTGTGAGGTGTTGTGTTGTTGAATTTTTTAAGGGTTTGGCTGTCGGCTTATTTATATATCATTATTTTTTGAAATGATTTATTTATTATATGGACAACCCGGATCAGGCAAGACCTCGCTAGGTAAATTATTAGCCAGCCATCTCGATACGCCTTTCATCATTGATGGTGATGAGTTTAGAGAGATGTTTACTAATACAAATTATGGCAAGGATGGCCGCGAAGAAAACATTAGAAATGCCAACGCTGTAGCAACTTACTTAAACAAGAAGAGCCGAAACTCCACGAATGGTCACGTGGTTGTGAGTCTAGTGAATCCTTATAAACATTTGCGAGACGAGCTAAGAGAAAACAACACAGGACAAGTGGTAGAGATCCTGTTACATTCAAATAGAGAATTAAGGAAAAAATACCATGTAGAAGATTTCGAAGAGGGAGCCCCATGCGCAGAGATGAACACGGATGATAGCGTGAAGCGCAGCTGGATTAAATTGAAAGGCAAGTTGGGAATATGAATATAGTACGCATGGTTTGCGGTAATAAATTTGTGTAATAGCTTACGTGAGTATATATTTATCAATTGTTTTCTTTTTGATTTACCCAATATTATCGGTAGCACTCTTTGCGATGGTCGCAGTAGACGTCGTGGAGTGCATAAGGCAAAGAAAAAGCAGAAATGAAATTAAAAGAAATAATTAAATT